>CAYMEB010000074.1:0-19973 GCA_964389095.1 uncultured Hyphomicrobiaceae bacterium | reverse complement strand
GGTCAGTTCGGAAAGCCGATCCAGACGTAGAAGTCGCCGCCGGGGCACGGGGGCACCGGCGAGGCCAGGAACTCGATCGTGCCGTCCTCGAAGACGCGGTAGGGGCCGCGGGGGCTCCAGGCGAACACCGCGTTCATGCAGGGCACGGTGCCGCGCACGATCAGGTTCGTGCCCTGCGCGGGCACGTTGCTGGGCAGTCGCGAGCCGGGCGCGCCGGGGTTTGGGTCGAGAAACATGCCGACGCAGCGGCCGTGGTCCGAGCCGGGACGGCTCGCGAGCATCAGGCCCCCGATCGCAGCCACCAGAACCGTGGTGATCATGATGCGGGTTCCGCTTCGATTCACGGCCAGCTCCGTCTTTGCAGGTGCATGTCCATCCATATCGGATGTCGATGGCATGAAGGCACTGGATTTCGGGCCGGCTTTCAGCCGGCCGATGCTCGGATGTCCTCGAGCGTCTCCAGGGCTTCGGCGTAGCTCATGGTGCCCACCAGCCACCGCGCCTCGTGCACCGCGATCGACTGCTCATCGATGTGAAACTGCCCCTCGCCGACGTTTCCCTTGTGCTGGCGGTCGGAGAAGCCGATCTCCGGACCGATCTCTGCCGAGGTGATGCGGAAGAACGCGATCCGATCGGCGAAGAAGACACCGTACTCAAGCACCTCGAATTCGGTCGGCTTCACCTGCTGGATGTTGCAGTCGTACGCCACGGAGTGTCGGTCGGCCCAGTGGATCAGTCTTTTCTCGCTGGTGGCGGCCTCGATGCAGGCGAGGACGGTCCGGTCCGTCACCCGTTCTGTGGCCTTGCGCATGGCGCGGGAGAACTTCACCTCGACGCGCCGGCCCGTCGAATGATCGTAGAGATCGTGGAACTGATTGCGTGCCTTGCCGAGCGTGCGGAGCCGCTTCACCAGGATCTCGGCGACTGTCCCGAATCGGCGCGTGTTGAGCGCGAAGATGCCTTCGCGGAGCTGCTCGGGTGTCATCGATCGCTCCCCGAGGGAATGAACACGATCGTCAGTTCGGTGTCCGGTCCCTGTGTCGCCTGCAGCCAGCTGCGCGCCTCAAGCAGGCTTGAGTAGCTCGCGACCACGCCGGGCGTGCGGGGGTCGATGATGCACCACGATCCTTGGGTTTCCATGGCTGCATTGTGCTCTCGGGCATGGGACACATTTCGGACAGGCCGGTCCGACGCGCCCGGGGCGGGGCTACACTCGGGCCCGCCTCGCTCCAGAGCCGCCCGCGTGCGGACGGGGCTCGGCCGAGCAGGTGGGCAGCGCCATGAAAGAACACGAAATCCGGGATGCAATCGAACGACTGCTTGCGCTCCACTCCGGTGCGATGTACAGCGCTTCGCAGAGCGCCCAGCGCAACGCGAGGGGTGATGCGGCGTTCGCTGCGCTCGCCGCCGCGGCACGCGCCGACATCGACGCGGCAGCTCGACCGCAGGAGGATGCCGATGGCGCTTCGCGCTGACGCGATTCGCCTCCCTCGTGGCAGTCCGCTCGGAGCGGCCACGCTGGGCGATCTGGCCGACGACGACTTGATCGTCATCACGGGCTCGAACGGCGCGGGCAAGTCCACGCTGCTGGAACCGCTCCGCAAGTCGGGGCGTGCCGGCGAGGTGGTCTGCATCGATTCGGCAACTCGGGCCGCCTCGATCTACGGCTCCCAAGGCGTGCAGCAGTCGATCACCTTCCTCGAGTCGACGGACCTGATGGCCGAGTTCATCGACCTGACGCAGGCGTTGGCACTCGCGTCGAGCGCGACTCGCCTGCAGGACGAGGCGCGTCTGCTCAAGCAGCTGCAGAACGACCTGCAGAGACTCGCGAGCGCCGCGATCGGTGGCGTTCCCGCGCGGCTGGAGTCTCTCAGCCAGAACTACCTGCAGAGCGACGCGGCCTGCGGCGATCGGCCTCGCACGCCTGAAGCGTACGACGAGATCGGTTCGCGGCTCGCCGTTCGCCGGGGGCTTGCGTGGCGCCGACCGGACCTGCATGGCGACGCGGCGGCGCGCGTGCAGGCCGAACAGGCGGTGCGGCCCGAGGCTCGCTCGCTGTCCGGCATGTCCGATCTTCGGCCGTGCCTCGGGAAACTGAAGGCCATGCCTCTGCCGGACCCGGCCCGGCCAAGCGCGGTGGCGAGGTTGCGCACTGCGGAGGAACGACTCGACTCGGCGATCGATCTCGCCCTTCGCCTCGTGCCCGCGGCACCCGCGCCCGACGTCGCGCTTGCACCGGCCACGCGTGCGGATGCGGTGGTCGTCATCCTGCGGGAGGCATATGCCAGCCTGCAGAAGGCGCTCGCTGCCAAGGACCTGCTTCGCTCGTGCCGCCTGAACGCGTTGAACTTCATCCACGGCGAGGCCGCCGCCTTGAAGCCCGTGACCAGTTGTCCGGTCTGTGACGCGCCAGTCGATGCAGCGAGGCTTTCCGTCGACCTCGATCACAGGACCGCGGGTGGCGATGAGGAGAGCGATGGCTGGATCCGGCAGATGAAGGAGATGGAATCGGCCGCGAAGGAGCTGAAGGGTCTCATGGAAGACGTGCAGGCCGAAGCACGGCTCGCGAGTTCCGAGCACCAGCGCATCCGCGATGCGATCGTGCCGAGCGCTCCGGGACTTCGCCCGGCCGCGGGATGGGCGCCATCCGTCTCCGCGGCCGCCGACGAGATTCGAGCGGGCTGCGAGGCATGGGTCCGCGAGCACGCGGCGAACCCGGGCGTCGCCGCGATCGACGCGGCTCGCAGTCTTGGCGCAAACGCGGCACGCTCGCAGGAGCAGCTCGAGACGGAGGAGCGCGCCCTCAACGGCGACCTCCCCGACGCACAGGCCGACTTCCGAGCGATGCAGGCCCTTGGCGCTGCGCTGTCCGCTCGCGCGGAGCTCGACGCCCTCGAGTGGACAGCCCGCCTCGACGAGATCGACGCCGACCGGCGTGCGTCGGAGCAGCGCGACCTTTGGATCAAGGTGCTCCGCGAGATGTCCGACGCCCGAGAGGCTGAGGCCGCGCTCGCCAACACGCAGGTGGTGCAGGACCCCGGCGTGCAGGCACGCTTCGGGCAGATGCTCGCTCGCGTGCAGTCACGACATCCGACGCTTGTGGGCCTCGGCTACTTCGGCGATTCCGTGCAGGCGAACGGACAGGACCGCTCCAAGGCGCTCTCCGAGGGCCAGCGCGTGATCGTGAACATCGCGGCGGCGCTGGCGGTGGTTGGCAAGGTCGCGGGCAGCGGGGCACACAAGCCCGGATGGATCGCGTTCGACGAGCCGTCGAACGGCCTCGACGAGGCCAGTCGTGCGGCGGTGGCCGACCATCTCGGGGGGCTCTCGACGCAGGAGGTGCCGAGCCAGATCTTCGTGGCGACCTTCGACCAGGCGTTCGCCGATCGGCTCATCGCAGCCGGCAAGGCGGCCGGCCGGCGCGTGAAGCATGTGGCGCTGCCCGATCATCAGCCTGGACGCGCCTTCAACCCCTCCATCCGCACGCCCTGACCCCGGAGATCGGTGCCGCCATGCACAAGCTCTCAAACTCCGCCGTGATCCTGCTCGAGGACCTGCTGCAGAGGCGGGGTGCCCAGATCTTCGGCAGCTGGTTCCAGGATGCGGTCTCGGCAGCCTTGGGCACCATGCCGGCGTACCAAGGTTGCTACGTGAACCCCGGTGCGGGCCAGCCCGACATCATCGCCGGCACGACCGGCTTCGAGGTGAAGACCACCGCGGATGGCGCCGTGAACCTGTCCGGCAACTATCACGACATCCGGAAGCAGTATCCGAACTTCAAGCTGGTGGGGCTTCGCACCGACGTGAGGCCGTTCCCGCTCTGGGTGCTGGACATGCCGGTCGATCCACCGACGCGCGTGAACTTCGAACGCGTGATGGACCCGCGCACGCCTGTGGATGAGGTGGTCGGGTGGGAGCTCGCGGAGCGCCTGTCGCGGATGCTGGTGGCGGCGGGTACTGCGTGGAGCAGGGCGGAGGCAAGGGAAGAGGCGAAGGATGCGTTGAGACGGGCCATCGGGTGAGGGGCAGCCGGCTCTCCGTTCGACGCACGAACCATGCATTCTCCACGCCTGCGGTGTAGACCCGATGACCTTGAGGGCTCGTGCCGCTAGGCAGTTTCGTCCGTCGAATCCGCGGCGGCGAGCTCCCAGTTTCCGGATCTCTTGATCGCGCTGTATCGCCTGCCATTGATCGTGCAGTCAAGGCAGTTGTCGAGATGCATGATTCCCAACGCGAACGCCTTGAGCTGATCCAAGGTCAGCGCGTCGACTGCCTCGATGTCCGGATCCTCGATTCCGCCTCCGAAATCGAGTGCGCCCATCGCGTCCGACAGGGACTCGAACGGTCCTTGAATCTCGCCGAAGTCGTCGCGGGTGTGGAAGTACTGGCCGGCGATCCGTTCCACGCCGAGCGCGCCGCTTCCGACTGGACTGTCGACGACGCAACTGACGCGCAACATCGACTCCGCTGCCTGCCCAAGCACATCGTTCACGAAGTCCGGATCGATCCGCTCGGCCGAACCTCCGGGCGCGCATGCCTCGCGCAGTGCGGTCCACTCCGGCCCCGAAGCGGCAGGGCAGCGGCGATGAAAGTCTGGCTCGGCCGAGATGCGATCCAGGGCCTCGCGCAACAACTTAACCGTGGGGAAGTGGTCGCAGTCAACTTGCTTGCCACCGCCATCTTCGATCGTCATCCCAAATCCTTCCTGAGGGGTGAGCGCCCCTGAGTCGCAGACACCTTGAAGTTGAGAGAGGTCGTGAGATACCGACGAGTTGATTCTCCGGCCGGAAAGGTACCTCCCCTGAAGCAAGCGACCGGGACGTGCTGGGCACATCCTGAGGGATCCCGAATCGGTCACCCCGACAGCTCGGCGCGCGCCGTGGCTTCATCGATGATCTCGGCACCGCGTGAGCGGGCCCTTTCGACCTTGTCCGGGCCAGGCTTCGGGCCGGTGATCAGTACCTGCGTCTTGCCTGAGACTGAATGGGTGACGGTCGCGCCCGCAGCCGAAAGCTTCGCCTCCAGATCAGCGCGATCCGACTTCCCGAACCCCGTCACCACGACGACCTTGCCTGCGAATCTGGACATGCATGCTCCTCCGGATGACTTTTCAAGGCGGGCAGTGGCCACATACGCAGCCGTCCACGAATGTACACGCGTGCCTCGCTTGCCTCCAAGGCGGATCGGGTCTTGGGGGCCGGACTCGTCGTGTCAATCTCCGGCAAGTTTCCGCATCGAGCGGATCGCCTTGAACTCCCGCGATTGGCGGATGTGCTCCGGAAACAGCTTCAGTTTCACGCGACCAGCATTCGACATCGCGAAACGAAGCCACGCAGCGTCACTCACGCTCAGCAGCGTTCCGTCAGAGTGCTTGACCCTGCCCCAGCCGTGAAGATTTCCCTCAAGATCCACTGCCCAGCAACTGTGCTCCTGAAGGTCGAATGCGGTGATGCGACCTTGTGCCTCCTGAGGAACCGTCACCATGGATTCTGGGCCATGCCCCCAGCTCACGAGTGTCCCGTCGCGCCTCAGGGCCATGGCAAGTTGCTTCTGGACCGCGATCGAGACGATCATCTCGGCCCACGGTGGACAGGGTGTGCTGTTCTTTCCCCAGGAGACAACGGTTCCGTCCTCGCAGAGAGCGAGGACATGGGTGCTTGTCTCAGGCGTCGTTTGATCGGACTCCTTCGAGAAGGCGAGGCTGGTCGTGGCGGCGTGCTTGGCGGGGTCGACCAGTTCGCGACTGTGAAGTTTGCCCCAGCCGATCAGGGTGTCGTCACTCTTGATCGCGACGGTGTGGTTGTTGCCCGCCGCGATCTGGGTCACGGCAGAGAGACCGTTGGGTACATTGCATTGGTAGAAGCGGTTCCAACCCCACGCGACCACGGCGCCGTCGTTCTTGAGCGCGACGGTGCGGGACCCGCCCGCCGCGACCTGCGTGACGCCGGTGAGTCCTGATGGCACGTTGCACTCGCCGTAGTCGTTGGAGCCCCAGGCGATGAGGGTTCCATCCTTCTTGAGAGACGCGGTGTGGGAGAAACCCGCCGCGACCTGCGTGACGCCGGAGAGTCCTGATGGCACGTTGCACTGGCCGTAGATGTTGGAGCCCCAAGCGATGAGGGTGCCGTTGCTCTTGAGCGCGACGGTGCGGGACCCGCCCGCCGCGATCTGGCTCACGCCCGAGAGACCGCTGGGCACGGTGCATTGGCCTTGGTCGTTTTGGCCCCAAGCGACCACGGTACCGTCGGCCTTGAGTGCGACGGTGTGGTTGATGCCTGCCGCGATCTGGCTCACGCCCGAGAGACCGCTGGGCACGGTGCATTGGCCTTGGTCGCTTTGGCCCCAAGCGACCACGGTACCGTCATCCTTGAGTGCGACGGTGTGAGAATCGCCCGTTGCGACGCTGATGTAGCGACAGTCTGAAACCTTCGACAAGGTTTGGTTCCTTCCGGAATTTGCCATGACTCCTTCGACCCGAACCGGACAGATGCGAGTCGGAGCGTATCAATCGGCCACCTCGGCCAAAGCTCACTCCGCGAGGGCGGAGAAGATCTCTGGGCTCTTTCCATTGGTCGGGGTCGAGCCCTGACGGTCGAGGGTCTTTCGGTTTGGGCAAGTGGCGCAGGAGCTGGAGAGTCATCATAATTTCGATCTTCGGGGGAGCGATCGCCGGTCATGGAAGAGACCGGAAGCGGGAGTCAACCATCCGAATCGCGGACTACCTGCGTCAGCGCGCGGAGTTGGCGCCGATCTGGCTCTCCGAGCTTGAACACGGCCGGCATCCCGATCTCAGCCAACTCAATCGGATCGATGATGATCACGAGGGCGCGGATTGAATGCCGAGCCGCTTCACTGAGCCGGCCGTGGCGATTGCGCGCGGTGCGGCCTGCCGGCTGTGGCATGACTTGCATCCGCAAACTGACCTTCCCCCCTGAAACCGTACCAAGCCGGATTCTTGTATCCGGCTCATTTCAGGAGGTCAGGTCAGGCAAGCGATTCAAGGCCGAGGAGATCGTCAACAAGCTCCGGCAGGCGGACGTCGAGTTCGCCCCGGGGCGCACCGTGGCGGCGATGTGCAAGCTGCTGGGGATCACGGACGCCACGTACTTCCGCTGGCGCAAGGAGTATGGCGGGATGAAGGTCGACCAGGCGAAGCGCCTGAAGGCGCTCGGGCAGTAGAACGCGCGGCTGAAGCGGCTGCTGGCGGATACGTAGCTCGACAAGGCGATTCTCAAGGAGGCCGCGAAGGGAAACTTGTGAGCCCGGCGCGCCACCGGGCTGCGGTCGAGGAAGTCCGGCGCACGCTTACCGAAGTGAGCGAGCGCCAGGCATGCCGCGTGCTTGGGCAGCCGCGGGCGGTGCTCCGGTACACGGCGCGGTGCGGGACGACGAGGCGCCGCTGACGGGCCGGATCTTCGATTTGGCGTGGGTGTACGGCCGGTACGGGTCGCCGCGGATCACGGGAATGCTGCGGAACGAGGGCTGGAACGTGAACCGCAAGTGGGGGGAGCGCATCTGGCGGCAGACAGGCCTGAAGGTGGCGAGGAAACAGCCTCGCCGCGTCCTCTGATGAACTGCTTCCGTCAGATCGAACTCAGTTATGACCTGCCGAGCATCGATGAGGAGAACAAATGGGGCATGCTCCCCAAGGAGTTCGGGAAATTCAAGGGTTGATTTTCGAATCCGCGTTGAAGGCGAGGGTTCAGGGTGAAATTCAGACGAACGCAGCGCTCCTCGATAGTTCCCAGCCGCTATGGACAACTTCCATGAACCAACTTTCATAAGGGGTAGACCGATGAGAGCGACCCCGTCACGGCGAACGATCACATTGCTGCCGAGTGCGTCACTTCGCGTGTCGAGCTCCTTGCTGAGTGTGGGCGCTGAACGGATCTCAGTCGCCCGCAAGCTTCCGCATGTCCCTGATTGCCCGAAATTCCCGAGATTTGCGGATGTGCTCGGGAAAGAGCTTCAGCTTCACCTTGCCAAGGTGTGTCATCGCGAATTTCAGCCAAGCATCGTCACTGACGCGTAGCGTCAGTGCATCCGCATCCTTGGTGCGTCCCCAGCAATGAAGGGTTCCTTCAACACTGATTGCCCAACTGCTGAATCCGATCGCTTCGATGTCAGTCGCACGCAGGCTGGGTGGAACATCGAGCTGGCCTGAAGAACTCCATCCCCAGGCCGCCACGGTTCCATCGATGCAGAGGGCGAGCGTGTGAAAGTCTCCGCACGAAATCTTCTTCGCTGGAGGCATGGTTGGCACGATGCACTGTCCGAACACATTGTCGCCAAGGCAAAGAACCTGACCAGTCGTGAGCAACACCGCTTCGTGTCGCGCTGACGGCGCCCGGTCTCTACTGTGGATCAGCTCTGGCATGCGTGTGAGGAGTGCGCACGCGAACTGTGCGGAGAGCGCAGTATGGTCCCGTTGTATGAGGGATCTCGCATCCGTGTCGGAAACCTCCCATGGAAGCCCGGGGCAGCCGAACCCCCATACGCGTGACAGACCATCCTTCTGGTGCGCTGCACTCCACTCATCGCCGACGGCCACTCGATCGCATTTCCCAAGATCGGTCGGTAACTTACTTTTACGCTTGCCATTGAGGCCCCAACAGACGACGGAGCCGCCGTCGATTAACGCCAGCGAATGCTCGGTGCTTGAAGTGATCGAACATGCGTTTCTGACCTTGCGAATTCCGGCAGTTTCCTTTGCCGCACAGCCATCACTCGCCGCGAGACGCCCGTCCGCCTGCACCGTCATTCGATTGCCCCGGATTAGGAAAGTGCTCCCAGCACGCAGCCGAATTTCCGGCCACGGCATGTCGTGGCATGTGCCTCCCCAGATCCACTTGCTGCCGTCCGAGCCCCGTGCCGCAGTGAAGTCCTCCGACGCTCGGATCTCGACGACTCCGTGAACTTGCTCTGGAATCCTGCATTGCCCACGGCTGTCATCGCCCCAGCAGCGCACGCGGCCATCGCGGAACAGCACAGCTGTGTGTGTACGGGCCGATTCGGCACAGCCCACCTCCGAAAGGCCCAGAATTGCAGTCCGAAGCGCGGGTGGCTCGAGTACATCCGCACTCCGGTCAAGCAAATCGAGGGCGGCTTCGCCGGAAACTGGCCAGGGAAGCGTGGAACACCCGCGGCCCCAGATGAAGACGGCGCCGCTCGCGGTTCGAGCGGCGGACCAGTTTTCGCCAGCGGCGACCTCCAACACGGCTTGCAAGTTTGTCGGTACTTGGCATTGGCCGAGCGTGTCGCTTCCTCCACAGCGCACGGAGCCGTCCTTCAGGAGGGATATGAAATGCGCAGTCCCGTGAGCCGATTTCACCACTTCCGGATCTCGCGCATTCAGTCCAAGTTCTAGAGAATGGACCAGCGTGGGGGCAAGTGCGACCTTGTAGTTCCTGAGAACTCCCCTCAGATCATGCGAGGGCACTTCCCACGGAAGCGACATCGCGCCAGTTCCCCAAGCCACCGTCTGGCCGGAGACAGTCTTGGCAAAGCTGCTCCGTACCGAAGCGTGGATGGCGACGACTTGCTGTCTGGCCTCCAGAGGTACCCATACTTGAGCATGCCGATTGCTGCCCTGGCAGGTCACCGAACCATCGGGATGGAGGGCCAAAAGGTGGTCGGTGCCGGCATGCAGGTCAGCGACTGGTCGCGTCAACAACTGGCCTCTCAGGCCGCGATCCTTGACGTTGCCCCAGGTGATTACGGTGCCGTCCGCTCTCAGCGCAGCGGAGAATCCGTCTCCGGCGACAATCTTTCTAATTTGGCTAGTTTCCGCCGGAATGCTGCATTCGCCGCTGGAGGACTTGCCCCACGCTACCACCTCGCCCGTCTTGAGGAGGGCAAGATTGTGCCACTGCCCGACTGCAATCTGCTGCGCCGAATCAAGTCCAGAGGGGGGCGTGCACTGCTTCGCGGCGTTGTTGCCCCAGCAGCGGATGGATCCGTCCCTCAGCAGAGCGCAGGTGTGAAACCTACCGACGCCGACCCACAGAACGGGTTTCAGGTCGGCTGGAATCACGCACTGACCATCGTCATTGAGGCCTGTGCCCTCCAGCGAACCATCGGCGTGAAGAACAACTCGGTGAGAGAGGCCATCGACTTGAATTGGGAAACTCTGGCCAGATCCGTGTGTTTCAGGACAATTGCTCAGCATGGTCTGCTCCCTCCGGACATCAAGAACCGTCGGCGATTTCAAATGTGATCAATGACCCTGATCTCATCGACCGTTCTCCTCGATGCTCCGCCCTCCTTTCGCGGTCAAAAGGATGATGTGTGAGTAGTAGATGCATATGTTAAATACTCTGGCCCCGACGAGAGAACTTCAGGGCCGCCGCGTGGTGCGGGCCGATCGTCGAGAGCCTCTCGGCTCAGCGATCGACGTGGATCTGCACGAAGTCTCCCCAAGGAGGATTGATGTCGGAGGTCATGACCCAGATCACGTGAAACGCGGGTTCGGCCCCGAATTGGCCCACCCCGTCCGTGAGATACACCACCACGTCCACCTGAACCGCGTGCTCGCAAAGATGGCTGAAAGCTGGCCGGAAGTCCGTGCCACCACCTCCGTGTGGCATGGGAAGTGAATCATGTGGCTGAATCCAGCGGCCTTCGTAGACCTGAGCGTCGCAGTCGAGCACGTAGACCGGGCACGCGAACTGTCGACGTATCGCGTCGATCTCCGCATGGGCCTGCGCGATATCGAGTGTGCCCATGGAAGCGGATGTGTCAATCACGAAGGCGAGTTTGGGTGCGCCGTGACCTACCAGTGAGGGCAGGTAAAGGCCCTGATGCACAAGCCTGCGATTGCAGGGAATGAACGTGTACGCGTCACGGCCGGGTTGCGTCAGGTCAAATCGCAGTTTGCGTCGAAGCTGCTCGAGCCAGTCGACCTTCTCTCGAACATGCTCCGCGACGAAGCGCGCGAGCCCCGCAGGCAGCAGTCCGAACTGCGCCGCACGTACAGCCGCACGCGAGATCGTCGCAGGCCACTCGCCGGCGACGGGGCGGGAAGATCTTGCCGGCCACGCAGGACTCGCGACAATCTCGCTGCTGAAGTCCACCATGTCTCCCGACGCCGAGCCCCAATTGCAGGGCTTCGCGGTTCTTATGAGTCGCTCATAGACTTCCTCGGATGACAGCCCGTCGAACGCTGGATCTAGCAGCGCCCCGTTCGGCACCGCTCCGTCATGTCCGAATGCGTCCCGAAGCATCGCGTTGATCACAAAGTCGTTTGCGCAGTTCCAAAGCAAGGGATCGCGATTCCCGCGCCGGTCGAAATGACCGAAGGCCACGTGGCTCACCTCGTGTGCCAGCACGAACATGAGTTGTAGGTCCGAGAGCGATTCGACAAAGTCAGCGTCAAAGAAGACTTGGCCGTGCGCATTCACGCACGCGGTGGGCACTTCAGGCGCATTCACCACGTGAATGTCGAAGGACTCCCCTAGGACGGCGAAAAACGGCATCTTTCGATACATCGCGAAGACGATGCCCTGCATGCGCTTGCTGAACGCCCGGGCGACCACTGGCTGCACGGAGCCGTTCACTTTCTCTTGCGAGCCTTTCCGAGACTTTCGAAGCTACCCCCGAAGCGCTGGATGAGTCCCCGGTGCTCCTCGGCGAACGTCCGCAGTCCTTCGGAGAGCATCATCGACTCGCGCAAGGGCGCCGGTCCGTGGTAGCACGCGATGAAGAAGAGACAGGTCACCTCGGGGGGCATCTTTGCGGCGATGGCGCTCGACCGCTCCACAATCTCTGGCGCGGGCTCCGTCAGATCCGGCTTCAGAAGGCGCCCGGCCAACGCCATGGCGACCGCGTATGTCACCGAGAGCTTCGCCGGATCCGGCTTCCACTCAACGCGCCCGTCGAGTAGGCGCTCTATGTCCGGCATCTCAGAGATCTCGGTGCGGTAAGCGTCGAAAGCCACCGCGCTACCCCGGCCGACGAGGCTGGTGATCGTCTCAACATCATCGACGCCGCTGATAATGCAGTGACTCACCCGCTCCCACGATCGTGGAGAGGCGAAGTTTGTGTATTCATCGGCCGGATCGGAGGTGAGGTGATCAGGGCTGAAGTTCAGGAAAGCTGTGACGTAAGGATGAATGTGATGTTCGAGCGCCCATCGAGTCCAACGCTGCACCGAAGGCTGGTAGTCGAGGATTGCGAAGCGGTTGCGCAGGGGCGCCGAGAGCGGATTCACGTGAGCCTTGTGCGTGGCGCGGTTGCCGCATGCCACGATGTACCAGCCGTCGCCGAGGCGATGCGGTCCGCATCGGCGATCCAGAATGAGTTGCAGGGCCGCGTTCTGCACGGCCACTGGCGCAGTGTTCAACTCGTCGAAGAGCAGGATTCCCTTCCCGGCGTCTGGCAGGAAGTCCGGCCGCGCCCACGCCACAGTTCCCTCCTTCACCATCGGGAGCCCGCGCAGGTCGACCGGATCGAGCATGGAGAGGCGAACGTCGATTACTGGATCGCCGTCCGCCGCTTGATGCACCTGCTGTGACTTGCCGACTCCAGGGGGGCCGAACACGAGCGTGGGGATGCCTGTACGCCGGTTGGCGCGGATTGTCTCTACGAGGTCATGTGTGCGGGCTGCGGTCTGAATTTCAATCTTCGACATGCGATTGACCCATTCGTGGTCGGAAGTGTATCGGCGACATGGGAGCCGCCAACCTGCCCAGAGCTCCAACTGTCATGGGTCTGCAAGCTTGCTCATCGCGCGGATGGCCTTGAACTCCCGCGAGCGACGAATGTGATCTGGAAACAGTTTTAGCTTCACGCGTCGAAGGTTCGACGCGGCGAACCTCAGCCATGCCTCGTCGGTCACGGGCAGGGAAATGGTGTCGATCTCCTTGGTCTTGCCCCAGGCATGCAGGTCACCGCGGTCATCCACGGCCCAGCTGCTGTGCCAGATCGCCTCGATGTCGGAGGTCCTTCCCATCAAGGCCTTGGGGGGGCAAATCTGGCCCATGGCGTTCCAGCCCCACGCGACGATCGAGCGATCGATGCATAAAGCAAGCGTGTGCGCGGTTCCGCATGAGACCTTGGTAGCAGGAGGCATCTCGGGCACGTCGCACTGATGCATGTGGTTCCAGCCGAAGCAGATCACCCGTCCGTCCCGCAGCACTCGTGCATCGTGGCTTCGTTCGTAGAGCGTGCCATGCTCGAGCGAATCTCGCGAGTCCAGCATCAGATCGGGTACGCGGGCGGTGAGTGCATAAACGAAAGCGGGGTCGAGCGATCGAGCATGATCACGGAGCAGAGCTTCGATCTGACGGTCGTCGAGTTCCCACGGAAGACCCTCGCAGCCGTACCCCCATACGCGCGAAAGGCCGTCGGTTTGGCGCGCCGCGCTCCACTCGGGGCCGCAAGCGATGTGATCGCAGCGGTTCAAGCCTTCTGGCAACCGGCATTGGCCGCGGCTATTGCTGCCCCAGCAGAACACGGAACCGTGCTCGGTGAGAGCGATCGAGTGATCCTCTGAAGACTCGATTGCACGAGCGTGACGCACCTTCCGAATCACTCGTCGCTCGCGATCTGGACAGGAATTGGGTGGGGCATGCAGGCTTCCGTCAGTCTGCACGCAGACGGGGGTCCCGCGAACGCGAAATGCGCTGCCGGGCTGAAGGATCGCGCTTGGCCAAGGCAGAGCCGCGCAGTCATGCCCCCAGAGCCACTTTCTTGCTTGAGCGTCGATTGCGGCGCTCCAATTCTGCCCGGCGGCAACCTCCACGATCTCCCGGAGATTCGGGGGTGGGCAGCACTGGCCATGTTCGGCCGATCCCCAGCATGCGACACGGCCTTCGTGGAGCAATCCGACGATATGGCGATCCCCGGTGGCGAGCTGTGTCACGCCCTCGACGGTCTCAAGCATCTCCAACAGCACTGGCGTTGGCAGGAGTCCACTGCTTCGCTCGGCGAGACGGCGAGCCTGTTCGCCGGCTACCTTCCACGGAAGTTGCACGGTTCCCGACCCCCAAATGAAGACCTCGCCATCGCGGGCTCGCGCCGCAGACCAACCCGGACCGGCGGCAATTGCGTCCGCGGTCTGAAGTTCTTCGGGAACGAGGCACTCCGCCCTGTCGGCGGGGCCGTAGCAGAGCACCTTTCCGGAACGGAAAAGTGCGACTACATGCAGGTCCCCGGAGGCAGTCGAGAGGACGGTCGGGATCCTTTCCAGAAGTTCAAGTCGGAAGTCTCTGGTCAGGGCAATGCCGTCGCGGTTCAGCAGCCGAAGCGCCGCGTCATCGGAAATTGGCCAAGGTAGTCCCGCACAGTCGGCTCCCCAGACGATCGTCTCGCCATCTCTCGTTCGGGCGGCAGACCATGTTCCGCCCGCGGCGATCATGGTCACTTCTCGGAGTCCCGAGGGCACGGCGCAAGGGCCGAAAGGGTTGGGACCCCAGCAACGTACCGTGCCATCGCGGAGCAGGCCCACGAAGTGACGGTTGCCTTGCACCGTCGCAACGATGTCCGGAACCGTCGCGATCTCCAGTTGCAGATTCAGCATCGGGCCGAGACAAGCCCCAAATCGGTCGCGGAATCGAAGGCCTGCGGACTGCGGCAACTCCCACGGAACGAATTCGATGCGCTTGCCCCACGCCACAGTCTCCCCTGCGGTGGTGCGAACCACATTGCCGCGCAGCGATGCATGTATCTGGGCAACATGGTCCAAGCCACTCGGCATGTCGGACTGGCCGTACACGTTGCCGCCCCAGCACGCCAACGACCCGTCCATCTTGAGCGCGAGCAGGTGATCCGCGCCGGCGTGCAGGTCAACGACCGCATCGACCGACTCAGGTGTGCCAAGTTTTCGGTGCTCAAGTCGTCCCCAGACGACGACCTTGCCGGTGTCGGTCAGAGCCGCGGAGAAGTGATCACCCGCAACGATCTTTCGGATGTTGGAGAGCGCATCGGGCGGTGTGCCCTCGCCGTCAAGGATCTTGCCCCAGAAGACGAGGCCCCCGTCCTCGAGCAGTGCCATGTTGTGCCACATCCCGACCGCGAGCTGCTCCGCTCGTCCAAGGCCAGACGGCGGGCTAGATTGGCCTGCCCAATCCTCGCCCCAGCATCGGATCGAGCCGTCCTCAAGCAGCGCGCAGGTGTGGCACATGCCAACGCCGACCTGGCGCGCAGCCGGCAGGTCGGCCGGCACGGAGCACCGGCCATCGGGATTGATGCCGACACATTTAACGGCGCCGTCTGGATAAAGAATCGCACGATGTTCCATTCCTTCGATGACCATCGTCCTCCGAGGAGTGTTCGCGGATTCGGGTACTAGGAACATCTTGAGGGGGCCTTGATCGGTCACTCGGCCAGCGCGGCGCGCGCAGTTGCTTCATCAAGGATTTTGGCATCGTTCAAGCGCGCCCTTTCGACCTTGTCCGGGCCGGGCGTCGGGCCGGTGATCAGTACCTGCGTCTTGACTGAGACCGAATGCGTGACGGTAGCGCCCGCCGCCGCAAGTTTCGCCTCCAATTCGGCACGATCTGCCTTCTCAAAACCCGTCACTACGACAATATTGCCTGCGAAGATGGACATGCGCATTCCTCCGGATAGGTTTCTAAATCTCGGCACTGATTCCATCGCCGTCTACGAGTGAAGCATACCAGTCAAGCCACGCTCGCCAAGGGAAGGCGGGTCACAGCAGAAGCGACCGAATCGTTTCAATCTCTGGCGATCTGTGGCATCGCGCGGTTCGCCTTGGGCGAACCCAATTGGCGGATGTGTTCTAGAACCAGCCTCGGTTTCACAAGCCCATGGTTCGATATCACGAAAGGATGACTGCGTCGATCAACCCAACTGCAGCAGGGTGTACCCTCACGCTCATGCTGTCGAAGTCCACCTTTGCCCGCGGGTACCACTGCCCGTGTCGAATCCGGCATGTGGTGGATCATCGGGCTTCGCAGGCAGGGCATGACGAGTTTCTCCGAATGCTTGCCGAGGGTGGATTCCAGTTCGAGAAACTGGTTCGGCACGCTTGGCCCGGACCTGAACTTGGTGGTGACATTCGCGATCCGAGCGCCGCGCATGTTGAGACCATGGCGCAGTTGCGGCGGGCGATTGAGATGGGTGGCGGGGTTCTGCATGAGGCCACCTTTCTCCACGCAGCGTGCTTCGCCCGGGTCGACATGCTGCGAATCTCCGACGGTTGCCTGGATCTTTGCGAAATCAAGGCAAAGTCATTCGACGGTCCTTCGGGTGGAGAGGCAGCCCTTCATGTAGTCGATGGCGCTGCGGAGATTATCTGCAAAGGAGGCGTTTCATCGAAGTGGCTTCGATACATCGCAGACATCGCGTTTCAGGCATGGGTGGTCGAGAACGCACTCAAAGCTGAAGGTCTCGGCGCGATCGAGGTTCGACCGCGGCTCATTGTTGTCAATCGGAATGCCGTCGCCGGGGAGTATGAGGCCTTCGTCAATTTCAGGCTGGCCGCTGAGGGCGTTCTCGAGTCAGGGCATGCCACATCGTCTGACGTGTGTTGGGTCAAGGCGCCGCCAGAGCGCTACCGATCTCCTCTCGTACTGGAGGTTGAAGTCTCTGAGCCTGTGAGACAACTTCGGAAGAGCGACGGAAGGAGCAAGGCCACACGATGGCTCGGCAAGCCGTTGGACGAGATTGTGTTGGACGCTGCGGCCATCGCGACGGGTGAGCAGGGCATTGATTCTGCCTCGGAACGCGGTTGGAAGTGTCGTGATTGTGAGTTCCGCGTCACGAGTGATTCGCGACAACAAAGCGGGTTTGATCTCTGCTGGGGCGACAAGGCGAAACGGGCGGATGAGGCGCTGAGGCTCTACCGTGGTCGTGGCTATCGCCCAACACCCGCTTACGAAGGCGCGTGTGTCAGAGAGGGATCGGCGGACTGGGTCGACGGCGCGATTGAGATGGTGTTCGAGGATCGCTGCATCGGCGCTCTGCCCGATGATGCGGCGGGCGGCAAGTACGCGGTCGCGCGCAACCTGCAGATCTTTGCCGAGCGATCAGGAGCCGTTCAGCGAACACCCGATTACGTCAGCGAGGTCCGAAAGCACCTTTTGAGTGGGGGTGGCGAGACGTCGCTCCACTTCCTCGACTTCGAGACGACGGCAGCCTGTCTTCCGTTGGCAGTTGGTATGAAGCCCTACGAAGTCGTGGCCTTTCAATTCAGTTGTCATACGGCGCCATTCGACGGCACCATGATCGATCTCACGAACGTTGCGCACACGAGTTACCTGAACAAGGCCGATGCGCCGCCGGCAGATGTCGTGGTTGATGACCGGGCGTTCATCGACCGACTTCGGCACTGTCTGGGTTCAGGCGGCGGGTCGGTGTTCCACTGGGCCAATCACGAGTGCACCATTCTGCGCGCGATTCGAGCCCGATTGGTTCGATCGATCGGCGCCGGAGCCAATCCTTCTGATGTTTCGCGCGTGGAGTGGCTGGATCAACTGATTGGCCATGGTGGGGTTCGAGCCCGGCTTGTTGACATGATGAAGGTCGCCGAAGCTCGCATCATGGCGCCAAGACAGGGCGGCCGTTATTCGATGAAGCGACTTCTTCCCGCAATTTGCCGGGACGACGACATATGGAGCCTCGTGTGCAGACTCATGGGGGATGGCTTCTCGGTTACGGCAGACCGTGCGGATCGTGACCCGTATGGATTGCTTCCTCCGATGCCGGGAGCAATCGTTGTGGACACGTCCGCCGACCATGGGGGGGAGGACGATGGTGTTCGCTGTGGCACGGATGCGATGAGAGCGTTTCAGCAGCTTCGCTTCGGTAACGTGGCAAAGTGGAAGTCCGTTGATCGTGACGAACTCATCTCAGCCATGGAGCGGTACTGCAAGCTGGATACCGTCGCGATGGTCGCCGTCTGGAAGTGGATGGTCGACCAGGCGGGCCGAAGCGCCACCCCGGCTGGCGAGTCACGGTCGATGTAGGCGGACCTTTCCGTGAGTGCGGTTGAAGCGCCCCCCCTAGAAGCCGAATTCGCGCAGGAACTCCACGAATTCCCCGAGCTCCTCGGCGGCGATCGGCCGATCCTGCGGCATGGGACCTTCGTCCTCTGATCGGAAGTCCGACCGCACCTCGCTCAGCCAGTCGGACCCGGAAGTGCAGAGTTCGTCAAATGTTCCGATCCAGATCAGATCCTGCAAGCCGTCGAGATGCTCCCGCAGCGCCTTAGCCAACGCCCCATCCGCGAGGGGCTTCGGTTCGTCCGCAGTTGCGCGAATCGCTTTCGTCAACTCCGGGTCATCCTCTTCCATGAGGAGCGGCAGATCCACCGCGATCGATTCGAGACGCGCCTCCGGTGACGCGTACCAATGAAACATGCCAACACCTCCTGAGATGTCGTCTCGAGAGAAGAAGCCATGGGAATGGGTGCGCGGATCAGCCTCATGAGCGGCCTCAAGCCGCGCGAGCGCGGATGATCGGCGCGCATCAAGATCATCGGGTCCATCGGTGGTGTCGGGTCCGTTGTTGCTCATGGAACATCTCGGAGAAGAGGTGTGGCGAAAAGTCTGCGAGGTCAATCTCGCAATGTCACCCATGCAGAATCATGATCCGTGTGTTCAAGCGCGATGATGGCATCTGACACGGGTTTCGAGTCACATGCACCTCCGCCGTCATACTGCGCACGAATGAGGTTCCGCATCCGCTCCAAGGTGGCTGCCCGGGCGGGACTACCTTCGACATTGCACAGCAGCACGGTGTCGCGCACAGGCACGGCCGCGGCGAGCACCGCCGAGGCAGACCATCCGGCCTTGTCGATCAGCAAGGACATGAGTCCGTCCAGGAACTGAGGAATCAGCAGGAGGCCGGACACAAGCGTGGCGTCATCATCGACGCCGGCGTACTGCAGCTCCCAGACGCCAGAGGGCTGCTCGGTGCTTTCGTCCAGTAACTCGCCCAGCGAGAGCGTATCGCGATGCGCCGTGAAGAGAGCCCACAAGTTCGAAATGGCCGCTTCGCAGAGCCCTTCCCGAGTGAGTCCGAGCTTCTCGAGGCCTGTCGCGTTCATGATGTAGTAGGAGTTCATCTCCGGGATCGAAGCGATGAAGCGCGCCTCGTGCGATTCGGAAATCGGTATGGCGATGTCGGAGGAACTTGATTCATCCTCCGCATGTCGGCCTCTGAGCACCGGGTAGAAAGATTCGATCGGCAGGCTGCCATCGACACACTTCTGAAACCAGTCGTTGGAGTTCATGGAGTTCCCCTGTCGGAAGCGGTGTACGCGAGTGCGCTCTTCCAAGCGCCGGTCAGGAGCGTATCGAATTCGATGCGGCCCGCAGGCATGATTTCGAAGCGTTCCCGGTCAAGCCCGAAGGGTCGGCTGAATCGCGCCCAGCCGTTCGAGCATGCTTGTTGCGCCGCGTCGAGCACGGTTCGAGCGCAGTCCGTCTCCAGCGTGAACGCCTCCGGGGCCACCATCGCGAGCATCGGTGCGAGATCGCGCAGTTGACGCGGGGTCAGGGGTTCGCTGCGGAGCGCCACGGTGACCGCTTGCATCAGGAAGTTGCGTGCCTGATCAGCAGTCACAAGCGTCCCGTCGCCGAACGCCTGTTTCCGCAAAGTGATCGCGTCGAAGAGCAGGCCGCTCAGCACCACCGGGTGCGTCGTGGCGGATACGGGCGACGCCGGCGGCCGGCCCGTGGCGCAGAAGGCTCGGAAACGGATTGGGTCGTCGATGCTTCGCAGCAGGCGCTGGACCTCGTGATCGGTCCAAGGGTGCGTGTCCAGCAGCAGGCGTCGCCATCCGTTGATGGAGGGGCGGATTCCCGGGTCGGGTTCAGGGCGGGGGTTTGCCATGGAAGTGGATCCTCTTGTCGATGATGTTCGTTCTTTGCGGGATGGTGTGACTCGAAAGGCTTACGCCGCCTCATCAAGGGTTGGCCGCCCGAGCAGTCGGGCCGACGCCAGGATCCCGCCGAGGTGCTGCTGCGCCCGATGGAGGCAGTCGAGGAAGTTGTCGATCACGCGTGCGA
>CAYMEB010000073.1:0-20111 GCA_964389095.1 uncultured Hyphomicrobiaceae bacterium | reverse complement strand
CCCAATCCAAGATAGAGATTGTGTGCAAAGCCGTGCGACGCCACGGCATTTCGGGTATCGATACTGAATCTGGCATCGCGAATGGCGCCCGAAATCTGGGCTGCCTGTGACGCCACGATCGCCAACACGGCAATCACGATAAGGCTCGCAATAGGACGCCCCGAACGCCTCACCACGATGGCCATACAGGTGAGCGTTCCCAGGGTAACGAGAAGGGCAATTACGCCCAAAGGATCGCGAACCAACGCAGCCAACGCCAGAAGCATCAGACCGATGCCGATCAGCACCCCCCCCAACCTCGGCCGCATTCTCCCAGTCGCAAGAGCGAAGATGCTCAGCGGCAAGATGAACTGCGCAGAGAGGATGCCGATGTGCCCCCAATGTGCCGATGTCCCGAACCATTCGAGATATACGTATGGTCCGACCGCGAGCACGAACAGCGCCGTCCAGAAACGCCCCACGGCGGCCAGCGCGCCGACAAGCGAGAGCAGACCGACCCCGTTCATCATGAGATTGAGCCGGGCGACATCGGCGTGAGTGAGGCGACGATCGGCAACCCTGGCCCAAACCCCTAGGAGAATCGAATGGCCTGGATCGTCCGCGAGCAGGGGCGCAAAACGTCCGTCAGCGCACAGCGTTGCCCAAGTCCCATAGCGCCGGCCGCATTCGGCACTCTCGATCCAGCTGTCGATGTTGTTGTATTCGGTCGAAACGTTGCCCACGTGGCGGCTCGCCGATTCCCAAGACGACTGAAATTGCGGCCAAGCAACGAATAAAATGCACCCCACAATGGCCAGCGATGCGACTCCCATCCTGACCTTCGCCGGTATCCCTTCGAGAAAATTCAGCATGCCCCCGTCACCGAATATTTCGTCGGTTTGGCTAAGCTTGCTTCCGGAATTTGAAGATCCTGTTGGTTGTTGCCTCGGGAACCAACGGCAGGCCTGCAAGGACCTGGCTGCAGAACGGATTGATGTTGGCGCTGACGTAGTCGGTAAACACCGGCCAATACTTGTTGTAAATGACATTGACGCCGATGAAGCGACGCGGTGTCCGACGTCCGGCCGGCCGGGTGTCGCGTTCGGTCGATGCGGCCTCGCGGAACAGCTTCTCCACCAGTCTGAGTTGCCGCTTGTCTACCGCATTGATGCTGCGGCCGGTGCGAACCGGATCCTCGATCTTCTGCGAGATCAGGCCGAACTCGAAGACGAATAGGTCGGTCTTGCGCAACAGGTCGGCAAAGCGCCCCGCCTCGATCGCCGGATCGGCGACGGTCATCGCACTCTCGTCCGGGACCAGCACCGCACCGCTGAACCCCATGCCGCGCCAGGCACCCGCAAATCGCGACAGGAAGTCCGGGCGCGAGGCCACGACCATGATGTTCGTGGCACGCGGATAGGTCAGAACCTGGTCGCAGGCGAATGGCAGAGTGTGGTCGAGATCGTAGGACAGGTCGTCGAACAGATGCCACTCGATGCTGGTGCTGGTGAACGGCACTGGCGAAGGCGGCATGACCTGCGACAGTCCCTTGGTAAATCTTTCGTACGACGTCTCGCGATCCAGCCTGATTTCCTCGATTTCGAGATCAGGCCAACCCCAGTGTTCGGCCTGCGCCGGCAAGTATGGCGACGTGACATCCCAGATGTACTTGTCGTGGTCGTTCATCTTGGTCTTACGGCCCTTGTTGTTGGCCGCAGCGACACGCGTGTGGTCGCAGTGGTAGCCGAATGCCTTGTCGATCAAGGTATCGACGCGGCCACGATAGAGGGCCATTCGCGCCGCGAGATTGGAATCGCAGTGCCAACCGAGGATCATCGTCTCATCGAAACCATGGATGGCGAACATGTCCTCGCGCAACACCGCCTGGAAATCGCCCAGCGCGTCGTATCGCATCGGCATGTAATTGTGCACCACCTGATTGAGATGAAAGCGCACCGACCAATCGCGCAGTTTCGCGAGATTGCCCGCCGGATCGCGTCGATCGAAGGCGGCTTCCCACAACATCTCGGGAAGCTCAAAGCGCGGTATCTGATAGAAGCCGTCAGGCACCGCCCCCAGAATGTCACTGAGCGATTCCGCGGGGTTTCGCGAAACCAGCAACATGTCGGTATTGGTGTAAAGGATCCAGCGGTTACTCGGATTGGAGCGGCGAAGCGCCACGTTCCGCGACTGTGCTTCGAGGGCGACCAGGTGTGTCTTCGACTTCAGATGTGCGTGATGTTCTGGACGCACACGCAATATTCGCATGTGCCTCTTGGCCTTGTCGGTCAGCGTGTCGTGGATCGCTTCGGGAAAGGTCGGATGATCGTCTGGCGTGTTGTAGTCGACGAACAGGATCTCGTCGTCGGGATCAGACATCACCTCGGCGAGCGCGTTGAAGCTAATCGCCGCTCGTTTGTGCAGATTGTAGCCATGACTGTCGTTGCGACCGTAGATGATGACGGAGAACATCGCGATTATTTCCCGGAATTACAGACGCAGCAGTTCGTTGTGCGAGGCGGCGTACTCCACAAGCTCGGGACGGCCGGTCCCGATTGCTTCCCGGAACCACCTGGCAGCGGCCGTCCGGTCTGCCGGGAAAGCAAGGATGCCAAGATGGAACGCCGCTTCGGTACGGCGGCCTGGCGTGTCGGCACGCTCCATCACCTCGTCGCCCGTCAGCACTCCCGCGTAGAGTGCCATTAGCACCGCAGGCCACTGTCGTAGTTCGGAAACCGGCTCGGCCGGCCGCGTGTGACCGAGCCGCCTCGCGGCCGTTTGCCGATACAGACGCAGATAGACATCGTGGGGACTACGCGCCACCGCCTTGTCGAACTCGAGCAAAGCCAGGTCATAGTCGGCGAGGCGCATGGCGACGTAGCCGCGCGCGTCAGACCGATGAGCCTGGAGGAGTTCCAACTGGTGGCGCCAGTCCCGGTTTGCCGCCTCGAGCTGGCCAAGGGCAGCGTGTGCGATCGCTCGGCCATTGAGCGTCTCCGGCGACTTCGCAATGCCGGCGAGCGCTTGATCGAAAGCTTCGATCGCCTGCTTGAAGCGGCCCTGCATGGAGAGCGCCTCGCCGCGCATTGCCATAATGTCCGGATTGTCCGGTCGCAGCTTCTGAGCTCTATCGTAGCAGTGCAGCGCTTCTACGGCGTGGCCCTGCGCCAACAGGACGTTGCCACAGGCGACCAGCGGGAAGGATCCGGTTCGGATTCTCGCCAGCGCCAATTCGTAGGCCTCGACCTCAAACGTAAAGCGGCCCTGCTGGCGGAAGACATAGCTGCGATCCGGCGCGCCGGCGCGTTGCTCAGCCCAGAGACGGCGCGACAGCTCATAGTGGGGCGCGGCCTCCTCGCTGCGACCAAGCATGTCGAGAAGCTCGGCCTTTGCAGCGACGGCGTCTGCAAAGTCCGGCAGGGCCTGCAGAGCCTTGTCGAAGATTTCCAGCGCCTCTCCCACTTCACCTTCCCGCATCTTATTGCGCGCCAGGCGGAACAGGCTACGGCCACGGAGTTCCGGGTTTGGACTGTCCAGTTCGCCAGATTTCCATGTATTGGGAGGCCGGCGCCAGGGGATGGCGATGTTGGCGATAACCGACTGCAGTAGGCTTGGCTTACTCAATGCCCTGTGTTCCCTGGGACTTGAATTGTTGGAATTTGACGGGTTCTCGGGGCAACTGCACCGGCCGCGGAAGCGGTCCCGCTAACTCACTCGGTTAATGACGTCAAGCCGCCTTGCCTCGGCCATCCCCAAGCTGTTTGCCAAGGTCTTCGTACGGTATATACCGACCCGGCCATGATCGTCACCCAAGCGGTATGTCTGGTCGGCGGCCGCGGCACCAGGCTCGGTGCGTTGACCGATCTGACGCCCAAACCCCTCCTTCCGGTCGGCGGCCGGCCGTTTCTCGACTACATCGTTCATGAAGCCAGGCGCTTCGGCCTCACCCGGCTGCTGCTGCTCACTGGCTACAGGTCAGAAGCGATCGAGGCACAGTATAACGGCAAAAGGTTCGGCGAATTGTCGGTGGAAGTGGTGGTGGAACCGGAACCGGCCGGCACAGCCGGTGCGCTGCTGAATGCGCGCGACCGGCTCGACGATGCGTTCTTTTTGCTCAACGGCGATTCCTACTTCGGCTTCAATTGGCTTAGCCTTGCGCCCGCCCTCGCGCTGCCGAACTGGTCCATCCATGCGGCACTGGCACTCGGCATCGAGGGCGCTCGCTATGGACGCGTCGATCTGGCCGACGACAAGATCGTCGGCTTCAGTCCCGAGGGTGCCAGCAGCCAGCCCATCAACGCCGGCATCTATCTCGTCCGTCGCAATGTCCTCGATGAGATCACCACCACTCCCTGCTCGCTGGAGCGCGAGATTCTGCCACGACTAGCGGCCGAGGGCCGACTGCGTGGGAAAGCTGCCCAAGGGCCATTCATTGACATTGGCATTCCCGCCGACTTCGAGCGGGCACAGGAAGCGATGCCAGAGTTTCTGCATCGTCCCGCGGCATTTCTCGACCGCGACGGCGTGCTCAACCGCGACGATGGCTACGTCCATCGCCCGGAGCAGATCGTGTGGATGGATGGCGCCATCGAGGCCGTTCGCTGGCTGAATGACCACGGATTCTACGTCTTCGTCGTCACCAACCAGGGCGGAGTCGCTCACGGTTTCTACACTGAGGAGCATGTACACGAACTGCATGACTGGATGCAGCAACAGTTGCAACGCCATGGCGCGCACATCGACTGCTTCGAGCACAGCCCCTATCACCCGGAAGGACGAGTCGAGCGCTACAGTCGCGAATCCGAGCTGCGCAAGCCCAGCCCCGGCATGATCCTGAAGCTGCAGCGCGACTGGACGACGGACCCGGCGCGTTCCTTCCTGATCGGTGACCGCGAATCCGACATCCAGGCCGCAATCGCGGCCGGAATCGCAGGGTACCGCTTCAACTCCGGCCGACTAATCGACCTGGTAAAGGAAAAGGCCCGCACCGGTCAGTAGTGGCCAGCCAGCTCCGGCGTAATCTCGGTGGCGTTGGGTGAGTAGAGGTAGGCGCCCTTCTTGTTGCCCCACCATACGATCTCACGGCACCATTTCTGGAAATCGTCATAGGGCTTGGACGTGCGGTCGATCTCGACCAGCATCGGCTTCTCGACCAGCAGCGCCTGCTCGCCGGTGCGCACTTTGTGCCAGTAGTCGAGCAAGTCGTAGCGCAGCCTGATCTTGAGATCGGTCTTGGCAAAGGGCTGGTTGACCAGCGCGTGATTGAGGCGGATCGCCTCATCGATGACGTCCATCGGCAAGCCCGAATGGCGCGCGCTCACCGTCTCGGCAAGTAGCTTGCCGGCTTCGGCGTAGAAGGCGTCGAACTTCCCTTCAGCCGTCAGCTTCACGAAGATGTATTCGTCCGCGGGCCAGAAGATGTTGAGGTATTCCTTGGAGAAGACGTACTCCGAGCCGCCTCCCTGGATCGACTGTGCCTCGCTCTCGAAGAACGCATTGATCTCTGCGATCATCGGGTAGCGCTTCGGATCGGCCATGAGGAAGGCCTCGATCATGTCGCGATAGGCAATGCCGGATATACCGTGCGCCAGGATCAGCGGAATCTGGAACAGCTTGTCGAAATGCAGCAGCGCCGTCATCCAGCAGAAATTCCGGGTCCGACGCCAGTCGGCCAGCGGCGTCGACGCCGTGGCGATCACGAGGTCCTGTACCTCCGGCACATCGTCGTCGAGTTCGACGCGCTCGCCGTGGATGTTGATGATCTTCGACTCGACCGTGACCATTCCGTACTTCTTTTGGTAGGCGGGATCGCCCATCTCGGCATTCGGCAGAATCGACAGGTTGTTGAACTGGATGCGGTTGTGCTGGCCGTTCTCCATGAGCTGATCGACGCCACGCACGAATGATTCGTAAGTCTCACCGGGCAGGCCCAGGATCAGGTCCGAATAGGTCTCGACCTTGTCCTTGGTGAAGCGGCGCTGCAGCTCCATGTAGGTGTTGAGTGAGATGTTGTCGCGCTTGATCGCCTCGAGGGTCGGCATGTCGACGCTTTGCATCGAGAGCGCCACCCCCTTGTTGAGTCCCGCGTCAGACAAAATCTTCTGCGTGAGATAGGCGCGCTCGGTGGCGTTCTTGGTGTTCTGAACCGACAGCGCCACCGGATAGCCAGTTTTCTTCTTCACGTCGGCGACGTAGTTGGCGATGTCGACATCGCGCTTCTGGATGCCAAAATTTGCGTCGCAGCAGAAAATATACTCGATCTTCTTCTCAGCGAACCAGTCGACCTCGCGGAACAGCCGGTCCTCGCCGAACTTCGTCACCTTGCCGGCGGTGGCCGAGCCCCAGTCGCAGAACGTGCAACGGAACGGGCAGCCGCGGTTGGTCTCCCACAGGCCAATCCAGCTCTCGTTGGGGTTGGCCTTCATGATCGAGTCGAAGGCGCCCTCGAGAAATGGCGAAGGAATCTCGTCCAGATCGCGCACACGATCGACGTTGGCATTGCGCACGAATGAGCCGTCGGCTTTGACCATGCTGATGCCGGGGACCGTCTCCCACAAACTGCGATCAGGCCAGGCCTCGAGAAGCTTCAGGAAGGTGCGTTCGCCCTCATTGTGGACCGCCAGGTCGATCTGGCGGTTGGCGCGCAGGAACCCTTCGGGCTGATCCGGCACATGCGGCCCGCCGAACATGATGATGATTTCCGGCTTAAGCGCCTTAAGTCGGCGCGCGATCTCGAGCGAGATGCGGCCATTCCAGACATAGGTGGAAAACCCGACGATGTCGGCGTCCTTGAGGTGCTCGACCGCATCGGCGATGCGCACCCGCTTGTAGAGAGGGGTCAGGAATTCGAAGCGGCTCGGATTTACAGAAAATTTTTGTACATAAGTCTGTAGCAGTGCGATCGAGTATGGAAGGTAGTTTTGACCAGAAAACGAGTTGTTGATCTGGACAAGACCGACCGTCACGGACCCAAGACCGTTGGCGACGCGCGGCGCACCGGTGTCCATTGCTGCGGTGGGTTCTACAGAATCCGTATTAGGCATTTGACGCTATGCCACTTTTAATATTGAAAGGTGTGCACTTCAAGGCGTTCCACCCGACGCTTTCGGCCGGCGTCTAGGACAGCTTGCAGCTCATTTAGGCGATCGCTTACCCATGTTCGTGGCAGATGCCCGTGAATTCCTAGCCGACCCCAAGGTCCGCGAGCTGGCTTCGGAAGAATACCGGAAATCGGGCCTGATTGTCCTCAGCAAGGTCTTTACCGACGACCAACTCGCCGAAATGCGCGCGACCTGGTCGAAAATCGCCGAATCACGCCAGCAGGATGGCAAGAACCCGTTCGACAGCCTGTTGATGACCCACATTTCGATGCCGGGCGTAGCCAATGTGGTGTGCAACAGCACCCTGGTGGGCTGCGTCGAAGGAGTCCTGGGCGGCAAGATCGAATTGATCCAGTCACAGCTGATGTTCGGCTATCCCGGAACGGGTGGCTTCAGCGCCCACCAGGACAATTTCTTCAATCGCGCCGACCCGAAGGACAACATTGTCGCGGCTTGGATCGCGGTGGAAAAGGCTGAGAAAGAGAACGGCTGCCTCGCCGCCTACCCGGGTTCGCACCTCAACGGCCTGGTTAAGACGCGGCGCGACTGGTTCTACCTGCTGACGCGCTCGTTCCAGATCGCCAAGTCGCTGATGCGTGTGTTGATGCCGCAGGCCAGAAGCGAGCCGAACGACAGCGGCGTGGTCGAGCGCTACGCTCATGCTGAAATCCCCAAAGGCACGTCGGAAGTCGCCGTCGTCCTGGAGCCGGGCTCAGTGGCCTTCATGCACGGCGACCTTGTACATTCCTCCTATCCGAACCGAACACAGGACCGCTTCCGCCGTTCACTGGTCGCCAACTACATCCGTGTCGGCACGCGTTATGCCACAGGCCCTTTGACGCGGCGAACCCCGTTCGACGTCTACGCGGCGTCCTGACGCCTTGGGTCTCCACGGAATCGCGCCGACCAAAGCCGCGCGTCGTGGAGGCGGTCGCCCCAGACTTGCAGGCCCTCGCCGCTTGAACCTTCCTCGCGTTCCCCATCTGTGAGCCAGCCTTCCCGAGACGAAGGCGCGCCCCAAGGCGGCATTGCCCCGGCCAGAGCCGGCCGGCGCGGACGCCTGCTGCGCGCCATCGTGCTCACTTCGTTCCTGCTCCTGGTCGCGTGGGCCGGCACGAAGGTCAATTGGCGCGCAATCGGCGAGCAGTTCGCCAACGCCTCCCTGCCCTACCTCTCGGGCATGCTCGCGGCCTGGGTTGCTTCCCTGTTCGTACGGCCGCTCCGGCTGGCGCTGCTGTTGTCGAGCGCCGTCGCCGACCCGGCGCAGGCGCGATACTGGCCGGCCTTCCGCGCCGACAACATCGCGATGGCGATCAACAGCATCGTGCCCGCGCGCGCCGGCGAAGTGGCGATGGCGGTTGCCCTGAACCAGAGTCTGGGCATCAGCACGGCGAGTTCGAGCTCGCTCGTCCTGGTCGACCGCTTCCTCGACTTCTGCACCGTCGTCCTGCTGTTCGTGGCGGGCTTCCTGCTGTCGCCGGGAGGCTCGAACTGGGCGCGCCATACAACGACATTGCTGGCGGGCCTGGTGGTTGTCTTCGTCGTCGGCCTGATCCTGACCGTTCGCCTGCGCCGGCTTTGGATTCGCCAGCTGATTCGGCTGTTCACGCGGCTCGATCCGACACGTGCCGACAAGTGGGACACGCGCATACGCGACCTGTTCGCGGTACTGGCGGTGATCGACGACGTGCCGCGGATGGCGGCACTGATTGCATTGTCCGCCGCGACCTGGCTGATCATCAGTCTGTCCTACTGGTTCGGCCTGCATTCTTTTTGGCCCGAGGTCAGTTTCGGTGCCGCTGCCTTCGCCGCCAGCGCAGTCGCCCTGAGCTTCCTGTTGCCGATCTCGCTGGCAGGCATCGGCCTCTTCCAGGGAGCCGCAATTCTGGCCCTGCAGCTCTTCGGCGCATCGACTTCGGTCGCCCTAGCCTTCGGCATTCTGGCGCACGCCCTTCAAGTCGGCGCGATTCTGATCGTGGCCGCCATCAGCGTCGCCTGGCGGGGCTTCGGCTATCGCCTCTGGACCGACATGCGCGCGGTACAGCGGCCGCGCTGAACCGGCTATCGAGTCTTCCGCACGACCAGTTCGATCGAGTACTCGACATTGTCGGCGATGAAGCTCAGCGGCCTATGAGGGTCGAAGCCTGCATTGCAGATCTTCTGGTAGACGACCTCCGCGCCCGGCAATTCCTTCATGATCAGCGGAATGATACCGATCGTGTCCGGCGGATCGTCGCGATCGAGCAGGAAGTAATGCTTGTGATCCAGGCTGATGTCGGATGGCAGGGTCAGCTTGCGCTCGAAAATGTCCCGCTCGGGAATGTAGAGGATCAGAACCCCGCCTGGCTTCACGACGCGCCACCAATTTCGCAGGGCCCGGGCGGGATCCTCGAGATGCTCGAGAACATGTGACGAGTAGGCGAAATCGTAAGTCGCGTCCGCGACACTGTGAAGATCGTGGGCATCTCCATCTTCGACATCCCAGCCGCGACAGTTCGGTACGACGAGGTCACCTCCGTAGCCGATATCGATACCGGCCCCCTGGAAATACTTGTCGAAGACTCCTTCCCGGATTCGCCTGTCCTTGGCCTTCGCCGTCTCCTTGGCCATCGCCGGTCTCGCCATCACCTTGAAGCGATAGCGATTGATGACGTAGTACCAAGTCGGAAGCCGTCTCAGCAGAAACATCGGCAGGATATCGCCGAGCCAGCGCGTCAAGCGGTCTTCGAGGGATGATGGATTGGCGTTCGAAGGGGGCGGCGGAGACACTAACTATCCGGGATATGACGATAAGTGCTTAACTAGAATTATAGGGAGACGGTGTGGACGTCCAGTTGGCATTCCACGGCCAGTCGAGTGCTCGAAAGCAGATTACTCCCGACGGATGCGGCTAAAGGTGTGTGGAGTGGACGCCTATCCTACGCCCGTCGAAGAGATAGAGTATGCTGCCATGCGTTTTCGACTGGGTGCGACACCGGTGGGCTGGCCGGAGCACTGCAATAGGAAGCCGCGTACCGTTCTGAGCCACGCGCTTGAGCATCTGAGGAGATCGCCTTGCTGAAGTTCCTGCACTGCGGAGCAATACTTGCAATCTCCGCGGCGTTCTCTCTCTGGTTCACCCATCAGCAGATCGCGGCCGTCGGAGATGCATTTGTCCAGCACGCCCCGCTGGTCGAACGCTTCCCGACTTTTGTCACCACTTGTTTGACGATGCTGGCGCTTTACCTGATGTTGCCCGCACCGCCCTCGCGGCACTTCCCGACGAGCCGGATTTTCGCATTTGCGCTCGGCGTCGCCTTGGCAATCTTCGCATCGATGCTAGTCGGTGTCATCGTCTACGGTGCGCTCCTGGTCGCCTTCTGGTTGGTACGCGTTCGCGGAAACGGCGCAGCCGCGCCGCTTCGCCAGCTGTTCTTCGAGCACGGCCTGCCTTTCGCCGCCATAACCTTCACCTATTGCATCTTCCTCCCGTCGGTCTCTCCCTTCTATCTCCATCACTCCGCCTCTCGCGCCTACGAGACCTATCTCTCCTCTTCGAGCCTCGCGATCCGCAACTTCGTCGCAGCGAACTACTATTCGTTCAGCCCGTTCACGCACACATTCTGGGGCATGATCCAGGACGTGCCGACCGGCCTGACGTCGCTCCTGCTGGCGTTCATGGGGCTGCTCGGGATCGTTCCGCTTTGGGAAGCGAGCGCCTTCTTCAAGATCCTGTCGCTGCTCTTCTTTGCCACGTATGTGTTGGCCGGCTACTTTCTGTTTCTGCTACTTCGCGAGTTCAACGTCCGATGGTCGATTGCCCTCGCGAGCGCACTCGTCTTATTTGTTGGCAATCAGTTTTACCTGAACATGGTAAACCAAGACATGGGATGGGCTGGAGCCTCGTTCGCCGGCCTGACGGCGAGCCTCTGGCTACTCGCCGTCGCGTTGCGTCGGGACAGCTTCCTTACCGGCGGTTGGTCGGGGTTGGCGCTGGCATCTCAGTTTTACTTCATTGCGCCTCACCCCGAGATGGTGATCTACGCCGTAGTCATCTACGTCTTTGTGGCGCTGTCGATCCTCTTGATCACGCCGACGTCGACCCGGCTGCGCGGCTTCGTGATCTGCGTCACCAGCGGCGGCGTCTTCACCCTGATTTCGCTGGCCTATCTCACTCCCATGTTGGCCCAGCTGGCGACCGGCAGCATGGTCGTTCTCGGAGAGGATACGACGGTGCCGGAGTCGTTTGCCTTCCGAATTCCGGAGTTGACCTTCTATGTGGTCCTCTTGGCGGTCTGCACGCTGCTGGAAGTCGTCCGCTGGAACAACAAGGCCAACGTACGCCCCGCCCTGCTGGCTTTCCTGCTGATCGCCGTGCCAATCCTCCTGCTGGCGATCCCGGGCATTCCCACTGCAGTACGCGCCTTTTTCATCCGTTTCGGATGGACGGTGCACCTGCAGCCATTCGATCGCCTCCTCGCCTACGTCGGCTTCGCGGCCTTGATCGTAGCGGCACTCGGGCTCGATTCGGCGCTCCGCCTTATACCGGTCGAACAGACCAAACGGTTCATGCTGCGACTGGTTAAGGAGCATCGACCGTTTGCGGGAACCACTATGGTGAACCTCGCAGTTCTGGCGCCGGCTGCGGTCTTGCTTGCCATCGTTCCATGGATGGTCGGCAGCAAGCCCAGTGTCACGATCATCGACGGCTCGGTGAACGGCGTACGGGAATCCATCGAAGCCGTGCTGGCCAACTCATTGACTGAGGACGATCAACGGTCGAGCGTCCCGTACTTGCGTGCGAGGCTCCTCGAATTCGAAAATCGGTCTACGACCTGGAACATCGACATGTTGGCGGACGTTCGGCGAGAATACGAGGTCACGCTGTCCACATATGGCGTCAAGTCGGCCGCCCAGCTGCCGGCCGAAATGGTTCGCTCCTTTACCTACGCCGTAGCGCCCCGGATCGACGAGGCGTACGCGTCGGTGACATGGCTGGACGACATTCCTGAAAATGCTGACCGCTACCTCGCCAATCTTGACGCCCCCTATGTGCGGGTAATGGCTGTGCTGGGAGCGCACGACTTCGAGCAGCAGAGGAACCAGAGGGCATTCATTAGCATCGCGCGAAACGTGATCAGCGCGCACAACAACACCATGATGATGGATACGCGCTCCTATGTCGGGTATCCGAGCGTTCAGGCGCTGTTTGTATACCCGAGGGATTTTCTTCCCAGGTACAGGCCAATTCTCAAGCATGGAAATTACTTCATCAATGGCGAGCGCCCACCTTGGCATTACGAAACCCGAGACGTCTTGGGCAACGAGTTCCGTCGCCTTCTTGGCATAGCCGGGGTCGGCGCCTACTTGATGCTTCCCGAAGAGGCCGTTCACAAGGCGCTAGAACGACCAACTGAGAATCTGGAGCGACTCTCGAAGCCGCGTGCCGGCAAGGAAGGAATGGTGCTGGTGCGCGACCGCAACGCCTACGACACCGCCTACCTTGCGCGAGTCGTCGCAACTGTTTCGTCTGAGGACATCGACGCTCTGGCCGTCGCCAGCAAGAGGTTTTTTTCACAGCGCCTCAGGCTCGATCAATTCCGCACGGTCCAAGACCCCGCCGCCGATGCGTTGCTCAGCATGAAGAGGCGGCACGACGCGATCCTCGAACAAGGCGGCGGACGGCCCGCCCTCGAAGAAATTGTACGACTAGGCGCACTCGCCGACGGGCCCGCTGCAAGAGGAGGCAAGGTTGAGATCAAGGGCGCCATTGGACCGAGGGTCGGCCTACAGATCGAGTGCCCTGATCCCTGGTGCGTCGTCGTCTACAATCTGGCTGCCCTTCCGGGGTGGCATGCTTACGTCGGCGGAGAGCAAGAGCCGATACTACGGGCCAACTACGGGTTCATATCGGTCGTCGTGCCGAAGGGTAGTCGGTATGTGTCGCTGTTTTACGCAACCCCGGGTCAGACCGTGGCCGATTGGCTGTCCCTGCTGACCTTCATCGGCATGCTATACTTGTCAAGGCGAGAGGCCTTCTAGGAAATCTCCCGTTGCCGGGCGCGGTGCCGATTTAGGTACCAGAGGCGCATCCCTAGGAAAGTACCGAAGAACATGTAAAGGGCGGCGATACGGGCCCCGCGCGGAGTCACCGTTAGCAAGTCGCCGCGCCGCTCGACAATTCCAGTGTCGGCGCAATCGTCGATACGCTTTTGCAGAACATCTTGGTGCGTATAAAGCTCGAACAGCTCCGACTCTTTCAAGCGACCGCCCGGCGCCAAATACACGAGCATGACGATGTGTGCCGAAACCGATCGATCGACGCTGCTGGGCCCCAGCAATCCGTAGAGGCCAGCATATGCCGCTATCGTGAACCCGCCAGCCACGCACGCCACGAGCCGCACGCTTTCTCCGGAAAATGCGAGCCCCCACCACCCGACCGCGACGCCGGCCACCACGGCGACGGCGATGACGGCATTGATCGTGGTGATGAGCTTCCGTCCCTCCTTCGCCCGGATTGCGATGACATGCAGCGGTAGGAACACGGCGGCGCCGATGGCATTGATGACGAAAAACTGCACGAGATCGTTCACCCTGAGACTCCAGATTCCTCGGCGCGGAGCGCAAATCGGGCCGCACTATAGCGGTGTCCGTGGGCGCCGAAAGTGCATCGCATCCATGCGCGACAAACGGCCCGACGGAGTGCCGCTCCACCTATCCCTCTCGTTCTTGACAAGAGCGGTAAGAGTTGGCCGATATCTAATTGGAATGAGTGATCGCACGATAGGTGATCTGCCGGCATACGCAGGATCGCCCCCTGGCCGAAAAGGCCCTTCAACCAAGGCGCTGTTCTTGGCCTTGCTCCACGACATTGGGGTGCCCGTGCTCGTGTTCTGGGCCTGTATGTTAGCAATTTACCTCCCCTGCCTGATCTTCGTGTACGGCGTCCATAACGACTTCGATCAAATCTACCACAAGCACCCCGACTATCATTATCATGAGGCTGACCATCTTTATTCGATCGGCCGCCCGTTCGGCGCGCTGATCTCCCGGATACCGTTGTTCTTGCTTTCGGTTCCCGCCGATCTGCGCTGGACGCGGGCACTGTCGCTCTTCACGGCGGCAGTCATGGGATGGGGCATGCTGCAGATCCTGATCTGCAATTTACGGGTGCCCCGCGTTACGGCGACAGCCCTAACACTCGGCATTTTTACTCTGCCCGCCTTCACTTACGCCTTCATGCAAAGCACTGCCTGGGGCCCCCTGCTCGTCTCGTTCGGCTTCTCAATCTGGGCCTATTACTGGGTGGCAACCGCCCACGATCTCCCTCTGACTGCGGCAATTACCGACAAGCTGATGATAGTCGGTTCGAGAATCGAGCGGCGCTTCAATCCTGAAGCGCCGCTGCGTTTACCCGATCCTCGCCGGCTTCCGGTACCGACTGGCTTCAAACGCTTGCTAGGGCCTCGCATTCTGATCGGGACGCTGCTGATGCAGGCAACGCTATCCAACTATCCGCCCAATGCTATGGCGTTCTGCGTCATGGCGGTCATCGTGCTTCTGTTCGCGCCAGGTTCCCCGGGACAGAAGCTATTTTACTCCCTGCGCGACGGCATATTCCTTGCCGGCAATCTCGTTCTCTACGCCGTCCTCATGAAGGCAATCTACTTTCCTATAACGCAGGCGATGCATTGGGTGGTCCCGCAGGCCGAAGGATCAGAATACCAGTTCGAGATTCAGAAGGACCTATTCGCAATCGTCATACGCATCGTCGACTCGCTGCGCATCGGTGCCGACCTGTGGTTTCTTCCCAACTACCGCCCTTACACATATGCGTTCTTGGCCCTGGTCGTCCTCGCAGCGATCGCCAGCATGCTGCGGCCCTGCCCGGCCACAACCGACCCGAGCCATCGCTCGATGTTCGCTCATCCGATCGTTCAGCCGTTCGGCGCGACGATCGTCATCCTGGGTTTTGCGATCCTGTCCCTGTCACCCGTTATATCGGCGGCCGGAGGGGCGCCTCAATATAGGACCGCAACGGCCTTTCTCTCGATCTGCATGGTCGTCTTCCTATACATATTGCGCGTCACGTTTGTGAACCTCGCCGCTTGGCTGCCACCGGCAATGCGCACTGAGAAGGCGTTCGCTTTTGTCTTGGCGCCGCTCTTCGCGGTGGTGATCGTGACAGCAGCACGGAACGTCGTTGTAACGATCAAGCTCTGTCAGAACGACTATGCTTTCGCCCTCGACCTGGTGCGGCGCGCCATGGCCGCCAACGCACCATCCATTATTTTGCTCGACGTACGCGAAGCCTTCATGCCGCAAGATGTGCCGGCGAACCGCGACAATGCCGGCCGACCGATCATGCCCTTTGACCTTTCGTGCTTCTCCTCCTATTGCCAGCCCTATTCTGGAGGCCTAGGGGTTGCTTTCGAGAGCATAGGCGTGAAGAACCATGACGCTGCGGTTATTCGCATCGTCCGGGGCGAGATGGCTCGCGCGGTCAGTTGCGACATGTTCGGCGAGAACATGGACACCAATGGGCGTGTACTTGACGCTAAGACCCTTCGTCGGGTCGTAATTATCCGCGTCAAGCTGCGCGAGGTCACGACCTACGCGGGCAAGCCATGGAGCGTCTTGTGTGAGCCTTACGACATGTCTTGGCGGGATCTGAAGTGGCGACATCCCGACGCTATGCCCGACGGCTCGCGCGCCATCGACGACTCGCCTTGGGCGATATTCCTGAAATAGTGCCTGTCGCCCGGCCGCGCGACGGTCGGAACGGTGCTACCCTGCCACCATCTCTGATGTCTTGCTCCGCCCTGGAGTGTTCTTGAGCTTCATATCCGAGGGCAACACAACCGTTTCCTTCTGCTCGGCGTCGATCATCTTTACCGCCGCCTTCTTGCGACGCACGTTGGCAAACGCAAGCGTGAGGATCGACGACGACTCCTTCTTGATGAAGTTCGTGTAGAAGATCTGGAATGCACGCCACGGCCGAACGGCGAAGCTCACTCCGTAGAACATCAGGAAGGCGCCGGAACAGATCCACGCTAGGACTTTCGCGCTGTAGTCTTCGTTGTAGGAAACGGTGTTCTTCGTGTGAAGATTCCGACACAGCATGAGCAGGCTCATGAAGTATTCGTCGGAAAGCTTCAGCTTTCCCTTGGCTTGGAGTTTCGCGAAGTCCTCCGACCCAGGATAGGGAGAAAACGGATAGCCGGCAACGTTGGTAACACCCGCGAGCGCCATGCGCGCAATGAAAATATACGAGTAGAACACGTCCTTCCACGTCATGCCGAGCATGCCGAAGATCATGTTGGCCTTGGTCTCGATGCCGAATCGATGCGAGTCCTTCATGGACTTGATCATCCGGTCGAGTTTAACCTTCTTCTTGATGCGCTTGAGTTCCTCAGGCGAGCCGCTCTCAGGCGCGTAGATCACCAAACGGCAACCGGCCTCGTACAAGAGCGGTGTAATTTCTTCGTCGATCGCCTCGCTGCGCGTGCCGGACGCGAGTTGCCATGTGACATTCAGCTTCTCCTTAATCAAGAGATTGCAGAAGTCGGCAATCCATTGCTTCCTCACGATCGCAGTCAAGTCATAGAAGTCGAAATTGGTGACGTTGTAACGTTCCTTGTACTTCCGCATCTCCGCCACCACCGCGTCGGGCTTGCGCGCGGACCAAAGCGTCGTCCACATCTGCGGACTAGAGCAAAAAGTGCACTGGAAAGGACAACCGCGGCTGGCCAGCAGCGGAATGCTCCGGCCGAGATTGGCTCCGTACGTCACACCGTTGTCTATGTAGCGTTCGATTGGCACGACGCTCCAATCAGGCTCTGGAATGTCGTCGATCGCCCGGATGCGGCCTCGACGCTTCGTGCGCATGGCCTTCCCCGCCTCACGATAGGCGATGCCGGCGACCTCGGAGAACGGGCGACCGGTTCGATAGGCATCCACGAGGTCGATAATTGTCTCCTCGCCCTCGCCTAGGACGCAGACATCGACGGCGGCGCAACTCTCGACAATGTAGTCGGCGCAGGCGGTGACGTGCTCGCCCCCCATCACGATCAGCTTCTCCGGGTATTTTGCCCGGATTGCCACCAGGAGATCACGTATGAATAACCACTGGTTCGAGAACATGCTGCTGATGCCGACAACATGGGCTTCCGGGTCGATCCGGGCGACGATCTCGTCGATCGGCAGGCCGTGAATCAAGAGGCCCTCGTAATCCGACGCGCGACTGTAGCGCTCGAGGGCCTCGCCAACACCATCCACGAACGACACTTGATGTCCGGCCACCTTGAGGGTGCTCGCGATGTAGGCGAGCCCGAGCGGCGGTACAACGTCGAGCCCGTAGGCATCGGCGCTCGTCAATGTCGAGGGTTGGACCAGGCACACATGCGCCGGCTGCGAAGTCACCCGCGGGGCGAAAGTCCTAGAAGGCGGGATTTTGGTGACGACAGACATACGTGAACCCTTCAAGCAGGACACGGCGGAAACGATACTATGGCGGATAACTTAGAACAAAAATCGCCCCGGTGCTCAACAAGATAACGGCCTTTTGCGGAGGTCGGGCCAAAGCCCGCATTGCCAAGTCCTTGTCCTGTCCCATCTTTCCTTAGGATTACTATTGCCCATTCTCCCTGCCAGCCCGCAAGCGGCATCAGGCCAATCCGGGCAGCTTTGGAACCAATTCGACCGGCACGAAGAATGAATTGTGGCCGTAAGTCGGATCGAACCTGTCGGATTTCAGAAAGCGGTCGTGGGCGGCGTCGTAGGAGAGTTGCGCATAGTTCCGACTGGACAGGAACGAGCGAATCTTGTCGTTGTCAGCCCATTCCATTTCGATGACGATGATCGGACGCGTACGGTCAATCGTATGCGACAACCCCACTAATGAATCGTAGTCGTGGCCCTCGGCATCGACCTTGATGATCTGGGGATCCAGTTCAAGATCGTCGAGCTTCAGGATCGAACTCTTGAACTTCTCGACGTTGGTCTTGGCTGCGATCGACGGACTAAACCAGCGGGCGACCGCAGCAAAGACCTGCTCGCGCTCGGTCGACGTCGCTGTATGAAGTACAACCCCTTTGTAGCTCGGAACCCAGAACTCGAACTCTCCTGGAATGGCCCCGGCACCGGCAATCCGGTAGTCGAAGAGCCGATCGCCATCCTTGATTTTCTTGAGGTGCCGTTCGAGCACAGGGTTCGGCTCAAATGACAGAATCCGATAATCACTGCTGAACTTGCGGAAGCTTAGGGCGGATATGCCATTGTTCGCTCCGATGTCGAGAAAGAGCCCTTTTGGACGAAGTGCAATGAAGTGGCGCAGAGCGTGGAAGCTCTGCTCGTGCGGCAGGAGGAAGCGGAGCCGCCATACTGCCTCCCACCCTAAATACCATGTATAAGGGTGTGAGTTGGCTAGGCGCGTGCAATAATCGAACAGCGGTGCAAGTTTGGTAAACAAGAATGCCAGTCTATGTAGTTCAGGGATGAGAGCATGCGGGAGCCGCTAGCTCGGATGCGTTCTCTGACTAACCAAAATCGACGCTCGACACAAGGCGCTGCCGCGATCTGAAGATCAGGCGCTCAGTGGAGGAATGTAATTTGAAGTCGCTCGTCGATACGTTTTCTTGGGCCAAGGTCACGGCGATTCTGGTCCTATTGGCGGCGCTGGTCTGGGCGAGCACGCGACTGGACTGGAGCCTGATAGGCCAGCATCTGTCGTCGGCTGATCTGTCCCTCGTTGTCGCAATGGCAGTCACTTGGTCGTTTGCCATGCTGATTCGGCCCGTCCGCCTGCTTTTGATTATCCGTGCGGCCATCCCCATCGCCTGGCGCCACTATTGGCTGGTCTGGGCTGCCGACATAATCGCGCTCGTTGCCAACTCCATCGCGCCTATGCGGGCTGGCGATCTCTTGATCCCTTTTCTGCTCAGGCGAGCGATAGGCGCACGGGTGTCGCAGCTGCTGCCCATGGTCATCGTCGACCGCTTCTTCGATTTCACGACCGTCGTTCTCATCTTTGTTCTCAGTCTGACCGCGGTGCCCATTGCCGTGCCTTGGGCTGCCAATGTCATCCTCGCCCTGCTAATAGGCCTCGCAATGCTGGTCGCGGCGTTCTGGATCTCGATCACCAAACGCGAAGTGTGGATCGCTCGGCTTGACCAATTGAACGCACACTTCGGCAAGAAGAGCGGCGAAGGCCTTATCGGCATGATCCAAGGCCTTCTTTTGAACTTCGGACGGATCGGCAGGCTGCAGGTCGTCGTGCCGGCGTTCGCGCTGTCGCTCGCACTCTGGATAACGACCATCGCCGCCTACTGGCTCGGCGCCTGTTCGATATATCACCAAACGTCGTTCGTTGGAGTAGCTTTCGCGGGTGCGGCCGTCGCACTCAGTTTTGTGGTGCCGCTCACGCCGGGCGGCGTAGGCATTTTCCATGCGGCCATGACGTTGGCACTCACCCTGTTTGGCGTGCCAGCGGAAACCGCGCTTGCGATCTCTATCATAATTCACGCCGTGCTTCTCGGTACGGCGTTCAGCCTGGCCGGCGTTGCAATGATCGTGCAACGCGTGAGCGTGCACTCACTTGTCCACATCGAGGAAAAGAGCGCCTCACCGTGACCTTTTGCTACTCTGGCCGCACGCGAACGGCATCTCCAACGAGCGACAAGCGTGCACCACACAGCGAAATCTCTCCGTGCCCTTCGGACAGCAGCCTCCGATTGAATTCCAACCCGTGCCAAGGGCACGTCACGCAGCCGCCGACGATCTTGCCTTCGCCGAGCGGGCCGTTCTGGTGGGCGCAGACGTTGCTGACCGCGCTGATCTTGCCGTCGTAGCGGTACACGGCGATACGCTCACGGCCGAGCAGCGACACCACTTTCGCGCGGTCGCTTTTGATCTCCTCAACCGCGGCGACATCCACCCACGGACCATCGCTCGCGTCACCGCCAATCGAGCCCTCCTTCTTTGTCTCCACACGGCTCGCCGCCAGATGCAGCGATGTGACGATCACGACACCCGCGAAGAGCAGCACGGTGAGCA
>CAYMEB010000072.1:0-20241 GCA_964389095.1 uncultured Hyphomicrobiaceae bacterium | reverse complement strand
CTTCGATGAGTACGGGGATGTTGGATGCCGCGGCCCGCTTGCCCAGTGCGATGACCCGCTGCATGGCCGGTCCGCGCATCACCAGGTCGGCGAACGTCAGCGTGCCTTCAGACTTCTTCTTCAGGCGGGTGATCTCGCCCTGCAGTGCTTCGATCTTCAGCGCGCTCTTGATCGAGACGTCGAGCCGTTCGATCGAGGCCGGCTTGACCACGAAATTGACGGCGCCGGCGCGCATGGCATTGATGGCGGCTTCGATGGAACCGTGCGCGGTCTGTACGATGATCGGCGGGGTTCCGGGCTTCGAGCCGATCCGCTCGAGCAGTCCCATGCCGTCGAGGCCGGGCATCACGAGGTCGAGGAGGACCAGCGCAATCGAGCCGTTGTCCGGGCCTTCTAGGATCTGGAGTGCTTGCTCGCCGCCTTGGGCGGCCTTCGTCTCGTAGCCGAGACGCTTGATGGTTTCTTCAAGAATGCGACGCTGGGCGGGATCGTCGTCGACGATCAGGACGCGCTTGGCCATGTTTAACTCGAACTCTACGCTACAGACGAAACGATAAGAATGCTGCCCGGCGCAGGGCCGACCGGCCCAGAACTGTACGCCAGGCGACGCACGGCTTACTTCCGTGAAGCAGACTGCCGCACATCGGTAAACGCTTCGTTGCCGTGCGCGCCGGAATTGACGGTTCCGTGGGGCGCGCGCGGAAATTTTCTTCAGCGCCGCCGCCCGACCGGAGCTTGTGGGGCCGCGGCGGCCCGCGCCCGGGCCTCGCCAGTGCCCCGTTGTCGCGAAACTGTTGGCGAATCTCCATTGCTGCTTGGCGGATCCTCGCGGCGTGCTGCATGTTGCATCCAGCGACAGATTCGTCCGCGCCGATTCGAGGCTATCGTCTGCCGTGCCTCCGCGTGCGGTCGGCGATGACCTGTCGAGATCTTCAACTTTGCAACACTAGGCCGCGAGAGCACGACTCCCATGCCGACCCCGACACCCCGCCCCGCCGACAGGAACCACCTGAAGGTTCTCGGCGCTTTCATCTTCGGCTCGCGCTGGCTGCAGGTGCCGCTCTATGTGGGCCTCATCATCGCCCAGTGCGTCTACGTGTTCCTCTTCATCAAGGAACTCATCCACCTGATCTCGCACGCCAGCACCTTCACCGAGCAGCAGATCATGCTGATCGTGCTCGCGCTGATCGACGTGGTCATGATCTCGAACCTGCTCGTGATGGTGATCGTCGGCGGCTACGAGACCTTCGTGTCGCGCCTCGATCTAGAAGGGCATCCCGACCAGCCCGAATGGCTCAGCCACGTGAACGCCAGCGTGCTCAAGATCAAGCTGGCCATGGCGATCATCGGTATCTCCTCGATCCATCTGCTCAAGACCTTCATCGAGGCCGGCAACCTCGGCAACCCGGGCGCCAAGTTCACCGAGCCCGGCGTCATGTGGCAGACCATCATCCACTGCACGTTCATTCTTTCGGCGATGGGTATCGCCTACGTCGACAAGCTGAGCCGCGACACGGACGGCGCGCACTGAGCGCCGACGAAGCGGGCGTTGCGCGACGGAAAACGAAAGAGGGGAGGGTGAACACTCACCCTCCCCTCCGTTTTCTGGGAACGCGCGTCGTCGTTCCGCCGTCTCAGCAGACCTTGCAGCCGCCCGACTTGCGGATCTCGGCGACGTTCTGCAGCAGGATGTCCTTCAGCCCGTCCGGCGCACCGGGAATGACGCGCTCGCCGACGAGGAAGTGCGGCGTGCCCTGGATGCCCATCTTCTGGGCGAGGGCACGCGTGCGGTCGAGTTCCGCCTTGACCTCGGCGGAGGCCATGTCCGCCTTGATCTTGGCGACGTTCAGGCCGACGCGCTCGGCGACCTTGAGGGCCGAGGCTTCGTTTGCCGGTCCCGACGACTCCAGCATTGCGCGGTGGAACTCCCAGTACTTGCCCTGCATCTTGGCGGCGAGGGCGACGCGAGCCGCCTCCTCCGAGCCTTTCGACAGGATCGGGAATTCCTTCAGCACGAGTTTGACGTTCTTGTCCTTGTCCGCGACCGCAGCGAGGTCCGAGAAGGCCTTCTTGCAGTAACCGCAGTTGTAATCGAAAAACTCCACGATCGTGACGTCGCCCTTCAGATTGCCGGCGACGGGCGCGGAGGCGGCCTTGAAGATTTCCGCAGAGTTCTCCTTGAGCGCCGCGGCCATCTTCTCGGACTGGATCTTCTCCATCTTCGCTTCGAGCGCCGACTGGACCTCCATCATGACCTCGGGATTGGCGAGGAGGTAGTCCTTGATGATCGCCTCGATCTGCTTGCGCTGTTCAGCTGTGAACCCGCCGGCCTGCGTCGGGATCAGAGCGGGGCGCGGCGCTTCGGCGGACGCCGGTGCGGCAGCTTGCGCGACGGCGCCGGCGGCATTGGCGGGCGTCCCGGTGTTCTTGGCGATCCCGAGCGCGGCCCCCGTCAGCAGGATCAGCGGCACGGCGAGAACGACGCCCTTCTTAGAGGTCAGGGCTTCGAAGAAGCCGGCGAGCAGGTTCGACATTGCGGTCTCCAGGGGGTTGGCGCTCCTCCGCCCATCCTGGCGGAAAGGCCTTGCAGCAGGGTTATGATCGGCCGGCTTCAGCTCGGTTGCTTGTACGAGATGATGTCCTCGGCCTTGATCCACTCGGGCGAGCCCTGTGGCAACCGGGTTTGTGCCCGCTTCGCGAAAATTTGAGCCTGCTTCACGTTGCCTTCGATGAAGTGGGCCTGGGCGGCCGAGAGATCGGCCTGGGGATGCTGCCCCTTGCGGTAGAACGCCTTGGCGAGATGGTGATGGGGCACGGAGTAGTCGACCTCCCGCACCACCGCCCTGCGCAGCAGCGTGATCGCCTCGTCGAGGACCGCGTTGTCCTCGGTTCCCAGCAGCGCCTGGGCGAGGTTGATCATCATGAGCGTTTCGTCGCCCCCGGCAAGCTGGAGCGCCCTGCGCATGGCCGGGATCGCTTCGCGGTACTGCCCCTGGAAGTAGAGCAGGTGTCCTCTCAGTTCCCAGAAAAACGGGCTGTAGGGCTGCTCCTTGAGGAGGGCATCCACCAGTCCGATGTTCTGTGCGCAACGGCCCGAGCAGTTCGACGAGATCGCGCGTGCATAGCGTGCCGGCAGCGACGCATCCGCTGCCGGATACCGGTTCGCCACCGTCTGCGGGCGTTCGAGGAACCCCGAAATCTTCGCCCGCATCATGTCGTGGCGCAGTTGCAGCGCCGGGTCGTCCTTGACGGCGGCGAATGGGCTCGCCTCCACCTTGTCGCGCAGCTGTCGCAGGCGGTCGGTCGCGACCGGGTGGCTGCGCACGAAGGGATCCTTGTGCTGCTCCGAGATGTACTCCTGCTGCGCGAACCGCTCGAACGTGGCGAGCATGCCGCGCCCGGATTGCCGGGTCGCATGGAGATAGGTCAATCCGGCCTGGTCCGCGGCCGATTCCTGCGAGCGCCTTTCGCTGAGCAGCGACCTCATCAGCATGTCGTTGCCGCCCATCGCGACGCCCTGGCCCAGGTTGCCGAGTTCGCGTGCATTGTCGTTGCTGGAGGCCGCGCCGGCGATCAGGGCGCCGAGCCCCAGCACCGTCACCAGGAGCGCCTTGGTCTGGTCGCGGGCGATCCGAGAGCGCAATTGCGAAAGGTGGCCGCCCGTGATGTGGCCGGTCTCGTGGGCGATGACGCCGATGACCTCGTTCGGCGTGCGTGCCTGCATCAGCGTACCCGAATTCATGAACACGTTACGGCCGTCGACGACGAACGCGTTGAAGCTGTCGTGGCGGACGATGCGCATGGCGATGTTGTTGGAGCCCAGCCCCGCGACCTTGAAGATCGGCCGGGCATAGTCGCGCAGCACGTTTTCGATTTCCGTGTCACGGATGAGCGGCAATCCCTGAGCCGCCGCCGGCGCGGCTGTTACGGCCTGACAGGTGACGGCTGCCGCGACGACTGCAAGCACGCCCGAGGTTCCGCGCGGTGAGGTCGGCCTTGGGCTTCGCATGGCTGTTAGACGGGCTGTCATGGGTCTCCGCCTAGGAGGCGATGGTCACGGGGCTCGAAGTGACGCTACCAAACCACCGATACAGTGATAATAAGCGCTTCAGACGCGTCGCACCATAGTCGCCGTGAGTGTCGCAGCGATTGCGGCCGAACGGTGGCGGGTGGCGAAGTTTCGCGTCTTCTGGGGTTGTGGAGACGACAGCGCGATGACAGTTCTCAGGATCGACGGTCCGGTCGCGGCTGCCCCCCCCTTGCCGCCCTCGCGCCGCAGCGAGATCGACGCGTTCAAGGTCATGGACGTCATGCGTGCGGCTGCCGCCAAGGAGGCGGCTGGTGATCGCGTGATCCACATGGAGGTCGGTCAGCCCGGGACCCCGGCGCCGCGGCGGGCCGTGGAGGCCGTCGAGCGCGCGATGCGCGCCGACACCCTGGGCTACACGCTGGCTCTCGGGCTGCCCCAGCTGCGTGAGCGGATCGCGGCACATTACCGCGCCTTCTATGGCGTCTCGGTCGATCCCGAGCGGGTGGTCGTCACCACCGGCTCGTCGGCCGGCTTCCTCCTCGCCTTCCTGTCGGCGCTGGACCATGGCGACACCATTCTCCTGCCGACGCCGGGCTACCCCTGTTACCTCAACATCGCGCTGGCCCTGGGCCTGAAGCCGGCCTTCCTGACGAGCGGCCCCGAAAATCGCTGGAGCGTTCAGCCCGAGGGTCTGCCCGATGCCGTGCGTAGGTCGGGCGCCAAGGCCCTGCTCGTCGCCTCGCCCAACAATCCGACGGGGACGATGCTCGCGCCCGATCGCCTCCATGCCCTTGCCGACGCCTGTCGCGCCGAGCGCATCCGCCTGATCTCCGACGAGATCTACCACGGGCTCAATTTCGACGTTCCGGCCCGGACCGCCATCGCCTTCGACGACGACGCGATCGTGATCAATTCGTTCTCGAAATACTTCTCCATGACGGGCTGGCGGATCGGATGGATGGTCGTCCCCTCGGCCCTCGTCCGCACCGTCGAACGTCTCGCGCAGAACTTTTTCATCTGCCCGCCGACGGTCTCCCAGCACGCAGCGCTGGCGGCTTTCGAGGCGACCGAGGAACTCGAAGGCCACAAGCGCGTTTATGCCCGCAATCGCGACATGCTCCTCGATGCGTTGCCTAAGCTTGGTTTCGACTGTTCGGTGCCGGCCGACGGCGCATTCTATCTTTATGCGGGAACTGCGCAGCTCGCAGAAAGCGCGACACAGTTCGCGCGCGCCATGCTCGACGAAGCCGGCATCGCTGCGACGGCCGGCGCCGATTTCCACGTGCGCGGCGACTGGCCGGTTCTGGGAGGGACGGCGAACGCGCCGGACAGCCTGCGCGCCGAGCAGTACATTCGGTTCTCCTTCTCGCGCACCGAGGCCGAGGTGGCCGAGGGTATCCGCCGCTTGCAGGCTTGGAGCCGGCTCGCCGCTGCGCGGCGATGAGCGCCAGCGCACCGGATCGCAGCACAATGCCGACCTTGCGCACACTTGACGACCTGGTGGCCGCGGGCCTTCTCGCTGCGGCCGAGCATCCGTCCCTGGAGGCTGTCGCCGAGCGCTACGCGATCGCCGTGACGCCGGCCATGCGACAGTTGATCGATCCGGCGGATCCCGCTGATCCGATCGCCCGCCAGTTCGTACCCGCGGCGGCCGAACTGGTTGTGACGCCCGGCGAAAGTGCCGATCCGATCGGCGACGCCCGCTACGAACGGGTGCCCGGCGTCGTGCATCGTTATCCCGACCGGGTACTCCTGAAGCTGACCCACGTCTGTCCCGTCTACTGCCGCTTCTGCTTCCGCCGCGAAATGGTCGGCCCGGGGGGCGAGCAGGCCTTGTCGGCGGAGAAGCTTTCGGCAGCGGTTGACTATATCGCCGCGCGTCCTGAGATCGGCGAGGTGATCCTGACCGGCGGCGATCCGCTGGTGCTTTCGCCGCGCCGGATCCAGGACGTGACCGCCCGTCTCGCCGCCATCGCTCACGTACGGGTGCTGCGCTGGCACACCCGCGTACCGGTGGTCGATCCCGAGCGGATCACGCCCGAGTTGGTCGCGGCTCTTCAGGCCGTAGGCAAGGCCGTGTTCGTGGCCTTGCACGCCAATCACCCCCGCGAGTTCACGCCGCCCGCCCGCGATGCCATCGCCCGCATCGTCGATGCCGGCATACCGATGGTCAGCCAGAGCGTCCTGCTCAAGGGCGTGAACGACGACGTTGCCACGCTGACACAATTGATGCGGGCGTTTTTGGCCTGCCGCGTTAAGCCCTACTACCTCCATCACGGCGATCTGGCGCCGGGCACCTCCCACTTCCGGACGACCATTGCCGAAGGGCAGGCGCTGATGCGCGCACTGCGCGGCACCATCTCGGGTCTCGCCCAGCCGACGTACGTCGCCGAGATCCCAGGCGGGGTCGCCAAGGTCCCGGTCGGGCCAGGGTATGTCACCGAAGACGGACTGCTGGATCCTCATGGAACCCGCCATCCCGCCCCCGACCGCGGCTGAGCGGCCATATGGATACTATGCGCGTGGAGCGGAAACCGGTTGTTTACGGGTTTTCGGGAATGATCGCCCACGGAAGCGTACCGCCGTAGCGCGAGGAAATGATGTCGTTCCAGTCGAGACTTGCCGCAGCAACCAACCGTCCCGTCGCCGAAGACGCCTCCAGCGAGGCCGAGAATCGGCGTTGGGCCCGCCGAAAGCCGGCCTCGACGCCCGCCCAGATCAAGTTCGACGGCATCACCGTGCCCTTCGAGTGCGTGGTCCGCGACATTTCCTCGACGGGCGCCAAGCTCGAGGTGTTGAAGTCGCGCTACAACAACGACGCCTCGTCCGACGCCATTCCCAACCACTTCACACTCGTGATGCCCCTCGACCGGATCGCGGTCGATTGCGTCTCCATGTGGCGTCGGGGCTCCCGGATGGGCGTGAAGTTCTCCGGGATGGTCCGCCATCTCCAGGTCGCGCCGAAAGGCCCCTCGGTACTCCGTCGCCAGAAATAGCCTCACGGCGCTCGCGCAGAGGCACGTTGATGGGCTAGGCTCGCGCCGACGGCAATGTGCCGTCGGATCCCGAGCCAGCAGCCCCATGACGACACTCCTGATCACGCACCCGTGCTTCCTCGAGCACGACACCGGTTATGGCCATCCCGAGCGGCCGGACCGCATGCGCGCGATCGACAAGGCGCTCTCGCACGAACTTTTCGCTTCGCTGCACCGCGTCGAAGCGCCGTTGCGCGACGACGTCGAGGAGGCGATTACCCTCGCCCATCCCCGCGACTATCTCGAGGCGATCAAGGAAGCCCGACCCGCTCCCGGCGAGGAGCCGGTCCGCCTGGATCCCGATACGGTGCTGTCGTCCGGGTCCTGGGAGGCGGCGCTGCGGGCGGTCGGTGCCGGCCTGCACGCGGTCGACGAGGTCCTCGCCGGCCGCGCCTCCAACGCCTTCTGCCAGGTGCGGCCCTGCGGCCATCACGCCGAGCGCGCGCGCGCCATGGGCTTCTGCATCTTTTCCAATGTGGCGATCGCCGGGCTGTACGCCCGCAAGAAGCACGGTGTCGAGCGCGTTGCCGTCGTGGACTTCGACGTCCATCACGGCAACGGTACGCAGGATATTTTCTGGTCTGACAAAGACTTGTACCTAGCCTCCACTCACCAGATGCCGCTCTATCCCGGGACCGGCGCGCTCGGCGAGACCGGCGTCGGCAACATCTACAATGCACCCCTGCGCCCCGGTGACGGCGGCGCGGAGTTCCGCGAGGCATTCCAGGCGCGTGTCCTGCCGTCGCTACGCAACTTCAGCCCGGATATCGTGCTGATCTCCGCTGGGTTCGACGCCCATGAGGACGATCCGCTCGCCAGCCTGCGCCTGAAGGAGGCCGATTTCGCCTGGGCCACTGAAAAACTCGTGGAGATCGGCCAGAATCAGGCGGGTGGGAGGGTCATTTCCATGCTCGAGGGCGGCTATAATCTCACCGCGCTCGCCCGGTCCGTGGCGGTGCACGTGCATGCCCTGATGACCGCGTGATCCTTGGAGCCGGCGAAGAGATGTCGATGGCCAGCAAACCCCCTTCGAAACACCTCGACATCAAGGAGATGACCTTCGAGCGCGCCTTGAAAGAGCTGGAAGGTATCGTCGGCAGGCTCGAGCGAGGCGACGTCGAGCTGGAGGAGAGCATCACCATCTACGAGCGCGGCGAGGCGCTGAAGGACCATTGCGATCGCCTGCTGAAGCAGGCCGAGGCCAAGGTGGAGAAACTGGCGCTCAATCAGGCGGGTGAGCCGAGCGGCACCGAACCCTTCCGGCCGCAGGATTGAACTTCCGAAGATGGGGCCGGCGCGAACGCTCTTTTGCGGATGCTAAGGTCGTTCCGTTCGGCTAGGACAGCGCAGGAGACGAGTGCGAGCCTCTCGCTGCGAGACCAGGACGAACCTGACACATGCCTGCCCCATCGACCCCGCTGCTCGACGCGATCCGTGTGCCGGCCGATCTGCGCCGGCTGCCCGAGCGTGACCTCAAGCGCGTCGCAGAGGAATTGCGCCAGGAGACGATCTCCGCCGTTTCGGTGACGGGAGGGCATCTCGGCGCCGGCCTCGGCGTTGTGGAACTCACCGTCGCCTTGCATTGGGTCTTCGATACGCCGGCCGATCGGTTGATCTGGGACGTCGGACATCAGGCCTATCCGCACAAGATCCTCACCGGCCGCCGCGACCGCATCCGGACCCTGCGTCAGGGGGGCGGCCTGTCGGGTTTCACCAAGCGTGCCGAGAGCGAGTTCGATCCATTCGGGGCGGCACATTCCTCGACCTCGATTTCCGCTGGCCTCGGCATGGCCGTTGCGCGCGATCTGGACGGCCGGGACAATCATGTCATCGCGGTGATCGGCGACGGGGCGATGAGCGCAGGAATGGCCTACGAGGCCATGAACAATGCGGGAGCCCGCAACGAGCGTCTGATCGTCATTCTCAACGACAACGACATGTCGATCGCCCCGCCGGTCGGCGCCCTCTCGCGCTACTTGGCGCGGATCACGTCGAGCGGCGCCTATCTGCACATCCGTGAAATCGGCAAGCAGCTCGCCAAGGCCCTGCCCAAACAATGGGAACGTCGCGCCGCGCGCGCCGAGGAGTACACCCGCACCTATTGGACCGGCGGCTCGCTCTTCGAGGAACTCGGCTTCTACTACGTCGGCCCGATCGACGGGCATGATCTCGATATTCTGCTGCCCGTGCTCAAGAACGTGCGGGACGCCAAGAAGGGCCCGATCCTCGTTCACGTCGTGACCCAGAAGGGCAAGGGATACGGACCGGCCGAAGAGTCGGCCGACAAGTATCACGGCGTGAACTCGTTCAACGTCGTCACCGGGGCGCAGGCTAAGGTGAAGCCCAACGCGCCCGCCTACACGCGCGTGTTCGCCGAAAGCTTGATCGACTGCGCGCGCAAGGATCCCAAGATCGTCGCCGTGACCGCCGCGATGCCGTCCGGCACCGGGCTCGATGCCTTCGGCAAGGAGTTCCCGGACCGCACTTTCGACGTCGGCATCGCCGAGCAGCACGCCGTGACCTTCGCGGCGGGGCTGGCGTCCGAAGGCTACAAGCCCTTCACGGCGATCTATTCGACGTTCCTGCAGCGCGCCTACGATCAAATCGTGCACGACGTGGCCATTCAGCGCCTTCCCGTCCGCTTCGCGATCGATCGCGCCGGCCTGGTTGGTGCCGACGGACCGACCCACGCGGGCTCCTTCGACGTGTCCTATCTGGGCATTCTGCCCGACATGGTGGTCATGGCCGCGGCCGACGAAGCGGAATTGAGGCACATGGTCGCCACCGCGGTGGCGATCGACGACCGACCGGTGGCCTTCCGCTATCCGCGCGGCGAAGGCGTCGGTGTGGAACTGCCCGAGCACGGCATTCCCCTCGAGATCGGACGAGGTCGGATCGTACGCGAGGGTTCGAAAGTGGCGATCCTCTCCCTCGGCACCCGTCTCGCGGAGAGCCTGCGTGCGGCGGACAAGTTGGCGGCTCTCGGCCTGTCCACGACCGTGGCCGACGCCCGTTTCGCCAAGCCGATCGACGTCGACCTGCTCGCCCGTTTGGCCCGCAATCACGAGGTCCTGGTCACTGTCGAGGAAGGCAGCGTCGGCGGCTTCGGGGCCTTCGTCCTGCACCACCTCGTCAATACCGGCCTGCTCGACAACGGTCTGCGGATCAGGTCGATGGTGCTCCCCGACACCTTCATCGACCACGATAAACCCGACCTCATGTATGCCCGCGCCGGATTGGACAGCGACGGCATCGTCGCTACGGTGATGACGGCTCTGGGCCGCGCCGCACCCGTCGGGCTGACAGCTCAGGGTGCCTGAAACTCCAGCCGAATCAATGGCTTGGAGTTGAGCGTGGCCGGCCTGCCGCGCGCTTCGGCCGCCGCTGCCGGCCGGTCCGGGATCGTCTTTACATCCGCCACGGTTATCCGCCATGGTCTCGCCGTGCCGATGGCGCAGAGTGAGTTGAGCAGGAGTTGAGTAATCGCCATGAGCGACGTGAGCAGGGCCGCGCTCGAGGCCGAAACTCCGGTCAATCCCTATAGTCTGCTGGATTCGGTCAATCGGGCCTCCGATACGGTCCATACAGCGTGGCTGATCTTTCTCGGCGTCGTCGGCTATCTGCTGATCACCGCCGCCGGCGTGACGCACAAGGACCTGTTGCTCAACGCAGATATCCCCTTGCCCATCCTGCAGGTCAGGATCGACCTGGGTCGCTTCTTCTTCTTCGCGCCCATCATCCTGTTGCTGTTCCACACCGGCGTCGTCTCCCAGCTCGTGCTACTCGCGCGCAAGACGCTGGAATTCGATCAGGCTATCCGCCTGCTGGAGACCACGGATCGGCGCACGCATCCGCTTCGGCTGGAGACCGACAACTTCTTCTTCGTCCAGGCGCTGGTGGGTCCCGAGCGGGCCCGCATCATGGGCTCGTTCCTCCACGGGATGACGTGGCTGACGCTCGTCGTGCTGCCGGTCCTTGTGCTGCTCTACATGCAGGTCGTGTTCCTGCCGTTCCATGACCCGGCGATCACCATGGCGCATCGTGTCGTGCTCGTCGCCGACATCGTCATGCTCGCGACGGTCGGCGCCTTCCTGGCGCGGCCGGAGGCGAGCTTCGGCACCGCCTTCGCGCGCGTGCTGCGGGCCAACCCCGTCACTGCCGCCTTGAGTGCCGTTCTGTTCCTGACCGTATTCCTGTTCTCGTTTTTCGTGGCGACAATTCCAGGCGAGCGCCTCGACGTCTTGGGAGACCAGTCGCGCAATCGGCAGCTCACGCGCGACGGACGCGCCGTTGAAGCCGAAGCGGGCGGCGTCCTCGGGTTCGCGATCCCCTTCCTGCGGCCGAGCAACGACGGGTCGCTCTTCGGCCTCTTCTACCGGAACCTCGTCGTGACCGACACGGATCTCGTGCCCGACAAGGAGGTCCAGAACGACGAGCCGTCCATCAACCTCCGGGGCCGCGACCTGCGCTTCGCGCGGCTCGATCGCAGCGACCTCCATCAAGTCGATTTCACCGGCGCGGATCTGGAGGGGGCAAGCTTCGTCGGCGCCGATCTCCGCCGCGTCCTGATGGGCTGCACCGACCTCGACGAGCTGCTGCTGACCGGCGATCGCAACAAGGCCCGCTGCACCGATGCCAAGCGCGCGAACTTCTCCCGCGCCCGCATGTCGGAAGCGAAGATGGCCGGTGTCGATCTCGCTGGCTCCAAACTCAGCGATGCGCGCATCGAAGGCGGTGATCTGCGCTTTGCCAACCTCGTCGGAGCCGTGTTTACGAATGCCCACCTCGAACGCGCCGACCTGAGCGGCAGCGTGGAGATGCAGGGCGCCAATTTTCTTCTGGCCTCGATGCAGGGCGCCGATCTCACTCATGCCCGCGCTACTCTGGCGGATTTCACCAACGCCGGCCTGCAGGGCGCGACACTCGCATTCGCCCGCCTCGAAGGGGCACTGCTGCGCGACGCGGATCTGGAAGGCGCCGATCTGCGCATGGCGCGGCTGCATCTCGCCGACCTGACGGGTGCGCGGATCCCGACCACAGATTTTCGCGGCGCCACCGTCTGGCAGTCCAGCGCCCCCAATCCCGATGGCGCCGGGCTTGTCGATGCGGCCGACCTGCTGTTGCGCACGCCCGATCAGCTCGATGTCGCGGCCCTGCGCGATCTCGTCACCCGCATCGACAGCCCGCGCCTGAAGGAACGCCTGCAGGACGGCATCGGCCCCATCGTGAAGGCCTCGACCGGCGGAATGGAATGGATGGCGACCGCCGATGCGCAGCGCTGGGTCGGGTTCCAGGGCGCTGCCGCTGCGGTCGGTGATGCCTATAAGCAGCGCGTTACCGAGGCGCTTGTGCGCCTAGCTTGCAGGGCGCGCTGGTCGAATGGCTCGGTGCTGACCGGCGTCGCGCGTCGCGCGCAGTCGGAAGACTTCCGCGGCGATATCCAGGCGCTTGCGGTGCGACTGCGCGGCGACGATTGCCCCGGCGGCAAGGCGGTTCCAGCGAGCCTGTTGCGCAGCCTCGCGACCGCGGTCGACATCGCCAGAGGCCAGTAGCCCGGGACGGCCGGCGCATCCCCGTGTTCTGTCCGGCATCTGCCGGTTCCGCACGCGCGCCTCGGCTCTGCCTTCCTCGCTCCTTCCGGCAACACGATTGCGCCGAGCGGGGAAGACGCCGTGGGGCGACATTGGCGTTCGCAGATGTGTCGCTCGCAAGAGCGCCATCGAGGCGCTGGCATGTGCTACTCGATCCCTCGGACGTGCCGACCGGCCTGATCGGATCGGAGTCGACGTGCGGCCGGAGACTGATCTGCCTCCTGATGCCGCAATCAGGGGTCGGGCACTATGGAGACAACCAGGTCGACACGGGACCCGTGCAGGCTGTCGGCTCATCAGTCGGTCTGTCGACGCGTACCGCGCTAGTCGAGCAACTCGCATGCAGGATCATCAAGGCGATCCTCGAGAGCGTCGCCGACATTCACGCGGCCGCACTTTTCATGAAGTTCATCACGAAGGACACGGCGTTGATGCAGATGAACGCGCCGTTGCACAAGGGCGCAATCCGTTCGACCGCGCGATCGGGATGGCACTCGATCCGGCCCTCATCCCTCCCGAAGCGAACTAGGTGGCCATCCGGAACGCCGATGGAGCCGTGTTGCTGCGGGGTGCTCCAATTGCAGCGCCCTCTCTCTTCACCGGCGGCCCTTGCGCCCGGCGTCGGTCCAGCCACCGCGACGGCGGCCCGCCAACCATTGCGCACGTGGATCTAGCGCTCTCATTGGTCCTTCGGAGCCCCGGATGCGAGCGTCGACCGACATGTCCCGAGGTCACTTGTGCGTCCGTTGCGGACGCCGCATGCTCCTAGTGCTCAGCTTGCGAATGTATCCGCCGTGATCGAGGAGGGATGTGGTGGTTTCGGATGCAAAGACACCTGCTTGGTCGCTGGTGTTTCCGGCGGCGGCCCTCTGCGTCCTGGTCGTCAGTCTCGTTCTTCCGATAGGCGCGCTACTGGCTGCCTTCGCGGGGGTTATTCTGGTCGGTACCGTGTTCGCGGCTATCTATCATGCCGAGGTTGTCGCACATCGCCTCGGCGAGCCTTTTGGCACCTTGGTGCTGGCCGTGGCAGTGACCGTCATCGAGGTCGCCTTGATCGTCTCGGTGATGGTCGGATCGCCGGAAAGTAAAGCGGGGCTGGCGCGGGACACGGTTTTTGCCGCAGTCATGATCGTGTGCAACGGCATAGTCGGACTGTGTCTATTGATCGGCGGCGTCAGGCATCACGAGCAGGGGTTCCAGCTCAAGGGGGCCAGTGCGGCCCTTGCGGTTCTCGCGGCGCTGACCACTCTCACGCTCATCTTGCCGAATGCGACGACGACGGTGCCCGGCCCAGTATTCAGCCGAGCACAGCTTATCTTTGCGGGTCTCGTCTCGCTCGTGCTCTATGGCGCGTTCCTGTTCGTTCAAACTGTTCGCCATCGCGACTACTTCTTGCCGCCGGACATGAGCAACGAGAACGCGCACGCGAGCCCTCCCCAGCGTCACGTGGCCATCGTCAGTTTCGTGGTGCTGGTCTGCGCGCTCAGTGCAGTCGTCCTGATCGCCAAGCTGCTGACACCGATGGTCGAGCTTTTGGTCGCGACCCTGAATGCGCCCAAATCTGTGATCGCCATCGTCATTGCGGCTCTCGTCCTCCTTCCGGAGGGACTTGCCGCCGTTCGAGCCGCGCAGGCGAACCGGCTCCAGACAAGTCTCAATCTCGCCCTGGGCTCGGCGCTTGCGAGCATCGGGCTGACGATTCCTGCCGTGGCGGTCGTCTCGATATCGTTCGCGATACCATTGCAACTCGGGCTTGGTAACAAGGAGTCCGTGTTGTTGGCGTTGACATTGTTCCTCGGGGCGCTGACCCTGGGTACCGGTCGGACGACGGTGCTGCAGGGCGTCGTCCATCTGGTGATTTTTGCGGCGTTCGTTTTTTTCGCCGTCGTCCCGTGATGCCGGGCCCTGTGCTCGACGTGGTCACCCGGACAAGCCGTCAGCCGCCGCGACGAGGGAGTTGGCAGCATGTGGCCGTCCCGGACATGGCCCGGACGGCGCGCCGCGGATGACCGCGTCGTGGGTGCAGATCGCGACACGCGCCGCGCGCGGCGAAGGCAAACCGTGCATTCTGTTTGTCGCCCGGCGACGAGTTCGATGTTTTGCCGTGAAGCCGACAGCCGAAGCATCGCGCCTTCCGCAGGCGGCGTTCGTTTTGTCTTCCTGGGGCGAGAATGATCGACAGGATGGTCTTGCCGGAACAATCAGTGCCTGCTCGAAAGACATCTGCTTCAATCGAGCTACCGCAGTTGGAGTGAGAAAAACCTGACATGACAGATGCGAGCCGCATCGATCAGCCGCTATGGCTGCGCGCTCTTCAGTTTCCGCTGATCCGCCTCTTCGTGCTCGGCACCCTTCTGTTCTATTTCATGGGCTGGGCCCAGTCCAAGCTGAATGATTTCTACGACAGGCCCTTGCTGAACGCGTTGATCCAGATCGGCCTCGGACTGCTGGGGATCGCCCTTTACATCGCTTATGGCAAGTTCATCGAACGACGCGAGGTGACGGAGCTTTCGATGCCGGGTTTGGCCCGGGAATGGGCTATCGGCGCGGCTTGCGGGGCGGGTCTCTACACAGCCAGTGCCGCGACACTGATGCTCCTGGGGATTTACAAGGTCGAGGGGATTAACTCCCCCATGCTCCTTCTTCCCGCCCTCGCAATGGTCATCAAATCTGGCATTTTCGAAGAGCTGATCTTCCGAGGTGTACTGCACCGATCTGTCGAATCCGTCTTCGGGAGCTGGGCGGGAATCCTGGTCTCATCCCTCGCGTTCGGCCTCGTTCACATGCTGAACCCCGTGGCCACGATCGGCGGCGCCATCTATATCTGCATCGAGGCTGGTCTGCTTTTGTCTGCGGCCTATCTCGTCACCCGCCGTCTCTGGATCTGCATGGGAATTCACATGTCGTGGAACTATTTCCAGTCGGCCGTCTTTTCCGGCGCAGTCTCGGGCACGGCGGCCGAACCGGGACTCCTCAGGGCTACCATGAAGGGCCCCGAACTCTTGACCGGGGGCTCGTTCGGGATGGAGCATTCCATCGTAGCGCTCGTGTACTGCACCACGATGGGCATGATCCTACTCATGATCGCTATCCGCCGTGGCCATCTGATCAAGCCCGCGTGGAAAATGCCGGCGCGTCTTTGAAGAGTTGCTCTGGATCTTGGTCGTTGCGGCCAATGCCCGCGTATGGCGCTACCCGGCATCGCCCCGATAGCTGCTCACGGATGTCCGCGTCGCATCCGAAGATCACGACGGGCGCCGCGCGCATCGAGGACGACCCGCGCGAAGCGCTCGCTCGCGGTTATGGATTGAGTGGCCCATCGCAGGCATGACAGGATTGGAAATTCGAGCCGTCGTGGGGAGTTGAGTGATGCAATCGATCTCGTGTGCTGTGCAACGTATTCGCGTAATGGCGTTGCTGAGTTGGTTGCTGACATGGTTTCAGCCGGCGCAGGCTGAAGGCGTGTTGGCGGTCGGTATCACGTCGGACGTTGCCAGGGATGGCTTTGTGATCGGCTACTCCGTCAACAAGGCGACACTGGACGAAGCGCGTGATCGGGCCATGAGCTCGTGCCGCAACGCTCGCGCCGCGAATACCGAGGCTGCCAAGAAGGAGTGCAAGGTGGTCGCGGAGTTTCGCGACGAGTGCGTCGCGATAGCAGACGATCCCAAGGACGGAACGACAGGCTTCGGCTGGGCCGTGGCCGCAAGTCGCGCAGATGCGGTCGGCCAGGCATTGGATATCTGCAGGAAAGCGTCCAGCACAGCTCGTGCGTCCTTCTGCCGGCTCGCCCATGCCTCGTGCGACGGAACCGCACGATAGCCGTCATCGTCGGAGGAGCATGGGAGGCTGCGGCACGTTCGGGCGCCGGCATAGGATTGCGCAGGTGGGTGAGGTTCGCCGGCCGATTTGCCAGTTGCTCGCCGCAATGGAGCTGATAAGGCGTGCTCAGCCGTCGACAGCCGGTGTGCCGCCTGCAAGCGCGCCTGTCCGGCCTCCGGTTGGGGCGGCAACCTTGCAGGCGAGACTGGATCGACAATGGTCGGCGGGTCAGTTGCATGTCGATGCGGACGTGGTGGAACCGGTAGACACACAGGACTTAAAATCCTGAGGGCCTCGCCCGTGCGGGTTCAAGTCCCGCCGTCCGCACCAACGACGCGCCGTTGCCCGCAGGCTTGCGTCTTAACTCGAAATTAACCCGGCTTCGCGGAAGTTAACCAAATCTGTTTCGGCGATGGGGCGCCGCCACGGAGGGAGACTTCGACGCTGCCGGAGTGCCTTGTGCGGCAGGAGCACGAACATTCGAGATACTGGTGGCGACGGGCCGACATGCCCGCCGTCCCTGACGTCGTGCCTGCAGCGGCTCCGGTCGCACCGGCCATTCCGATGCCCGGGGCGCCTGGGCGGCGAGCGCGCCCGCGTCCGCTCGCGGTCGCGTCCGGCCGGCGCTTTGCAGTCCTCGCCCTGTTGGGGGCGGTTACCTTCCTGTCCCTAACCGAGGCGGGCCGGAACGTTCGTACGTTGGCGCCCGCGGGCGGTGGCCTCGACGGTCTGGCTGGCCGGCTCGGACTGAGGCTGGAGCAGGTCGCCGTCACCGGCCAGCGCTTCACCAGCGACAGTGACATCTTCGATGCGCTCCAGATCGGCGCCGGCACCACGATCCTGAATTTCGATGCCGCCGCCGCCCGCGCTCGGATCGAGGCGCTGCCCTGGGTCTCGACGGCCACCATCGAGCGCACGCTTCCTGGCGGACTGTCGATCGTCGTCGCCGAGCGCCGCCCGATCGCGGTGTGGCGGATGCCCCGTTCCGACAAGAGGGTTCTGATCGACGTGAGCGGGCGCGTGCTCGCTGCTGTCAGCGAGGACCTCGGTCGCAATCTGACCCAGGTCGCCGGTGACGGCGCGCCGGATAGCATCGCGCCGCTCGTCGCCGCCCTTCACGAGCATCCAGCTGTCCTAGAGCGGCTCTCCGTCGCCGAGCGCGTCGGCGGCCGCCGATGGACGCTACATCTCGCGCAGTGGCCGCTCGTCCACCTCCCCGAAACCGGTATTTCGTCCGCGATGGCTCATTTTGAGGAACTGCTGCATCGCTACGATCCGAACGCTCTGGCTGCGGTTGACCTGCGTATCCGCGGACGCGTCGGATTGTCCCCCGCCGTAGCGCAGCCCCGCAGCTGAGGAGATGCGTTCCATGCTCCAGCCACGCAGACCGCCAGCCAGGGGAACCACGGTCGCCCTCCTCGACATCGGCACCTCGAAGGTCGCCTGTATCATCTTGGGCGTATCGGGCAGTTCCCAGTCCGGTCCGCTGCTGACCCATCTCGGGGTCGGCCTGCACCGCTCGCAGGGCCTCAAGGCCGGCGTCGTGGTCGACCTCGATCTGGCCGAGCAGTCCGTGCGTGGAGCCGTCCATCAGGCCGAGCGGGCGGCAGGGACCGAACTGTCCCAGGTCTACCTCACCGTCGGCTGCGGTCGCCTGCAGTCGCTGTTGTTCACCGCCAACGCCGTAACCGACGACGGTGTGGTGCGCGACGCCGACATGGCCCGCCTTCTGTCGGCGGCCCGCAGCTATGCCGAGCGCGACGGCAGGATGCTTCTGCACATGAACCGGATCGAGCTGCGGCTGGATCGTTCCGCGGGCATCCATGATCCGCGCGGCATGGCGGGCAGGCGCATCGCGTGTGACTTCCACGCCGTCGTCGCCGACGACACGCCTGTCCGCAACCTGATGCATGTGGTCGAGCGGTGTCACCTTTCGGTCGCGGGCCTGCTGCCCGGACCTGCCGCCAGCGCCTACGCAGTCACTACCTCGGATGAGCGCCGTCTCGGTGTCGTCAGCATCGACGTCGGTGCGGGAACCACGGGGCTCGCGGTGTTCTGCGACGGCCATCTCGCGGCGGTCCAGGCCATTCCCGTGGGTGGCAATCACCTCACCTTCGATATCGCGCGCGCGCTTCACGCTCCCGTTGTAGAGGCCGAGCGAATCAAAACGCTCTATGCTAGTGTCTCCCGGGCCCACTCCGACCAGAGCGATACGTTCAGCTATCGATTGGCCGGCGAAGTCGATGTCGAGCATCATCACGCGACGAGGGCGCACATCCACGACATTGCGGTGCCCCGAATCGACGGCCTTCTCGGCCTCGTGAGTGAGCGCATCGATGCGCTGCCGCTGCCGCGGCAGGCATTGTCCCGCATCGTCCTCACCGGTGGTGCGAGCCAGTTGCCCGGGTTTGCTGATCACGCATCGCGACGGCTCGGACGACCGGTGCGAATCGGCCGTCCGTTTCCGGTGGCGGGTTTTCCGGACAGCGTCCTCAGTCCGGTGTTCTCCTCGTGTATCGGCCTCGCAGCTGCCGCACTCGATCCCGAGCTCGGCATGCGGGCGGCGCCGGGGCACGCAGCGGGAGGCTACTTCGGCCGCGTCGGACAGTGGATCAGGGAAAGCTTCTGATGCGGCCTCTTGGCCGCGAAGGGGCGGACAGGAAGGAACGCAGGTAGTCATGAGCATCAAGCTCGATCTGCCGAAGTTGACGGATCTGAAGCCGCGCATCGCAGTGGTCGGTGTCGGCGGCGCCGGCTGCAATGCGATCAACAACATGATCGCGGCGGGCCTCGATGGCGTGGATTTCGTCGTCGCCAATACCGACGCTCAGGCGCTCTCGGCGTCCAGTGCCGAACACCGCATCCAGCTTGGTACCAATCTGACCGAAGGTCTGGGGGCCGGCTCCAAGCCCGAGATCGGCGAGGCAGCGGCCGAGGAATCGATCGACGAGATCCGGTCGCAGATATTCGGCACGCACATGCTCTTCATCGCGGCCGGCATGGGCGGCGGTACCGGGACAGGCGCCGCGTCGGTGATCGCCCGCATCGCCCGCGAGTTGGGGATTCTCACGGTCGCCGTCGTGACCAAGCCCTTCCACTTCGAGGGCGCGCGTCGCTACCGCATCGCAGAGGCGGGCATCGCGGAGCTGAAGAAGCACGTCGACACGCTCATCGTCATTCCGAACCAGAATCTGTTTCGGATCGCCAACGAGAAGACCACGTTCGCGGAGGCCTTCATCCTCGCGGACCAAGTGCTTTACTCGGGTATCGCCTGCATCGTCGATCTGATCGTCAAGGAGGGGCTGATCAACCTCGACCTCGCCGACGTGCGAACCGTTCTCGGCGGAATGGGAACCGCCATGATGGGTACCGGCGAGTCATCGGGTGAGCGCCGGGCCATCACGGCCGCTGAGGAAGCGATCTCCAATCCTTTGCTCGACGACGTCTCCCTGCGCGGGGCCAAGGGCCTCCTGCTCTCGATCATCGGCGGCCGCAATCTGACCCTGTACGAGGTCGACGAGGCCGCGAGCCGGGTGCGCCAGGAAGTCGATCCCGAAGCGAACATCATCGTCGGCGCCACGTTCGACGACAGTCTCGGCGATCGCGTCCGCGTATCCATCGTCGCCTCGGGGCTCTCGCGTCATGCCGAAACCAAAGCGCCCCAGCAGGCGAACCGGGTCGAAACTAAGACCGTGGGCGGCGAACCTCACGCGCAGGCCGTGGGCACGCTCCGCAAGCCCGCGCATGATCAGGTGGCCCCGCT
>CAYMEB010000071.1:3106-20326 GCA_964389095.1 uncultured Hyphomicrobiaceae bacterium | reverse complement strand
GCGACATCCTGATCGTCCTCGACGAGACGCAGGCACGGGCCGAATTCGACGTCCTGTCGGATCAGGCCGTCGTCCTGCGGTCGACAGAAGCGCGATTGCTCGCAGAACTGGCCGACGCAACCGAATTGATCATGCCGCCGAAGCTGACCGAAAGGGACGGCGGCAGCCACACACGCGACATCGGTTTGGGCCAGATTCGGCAGTTCGAGAGCCGCCGGGCTGCGATCGAAGGCCAGCGCAGGGTGATCGGCGAGAAGATCCACCAGCTCCAGTCGCAGATCGCCGGCGCCGTGGCGCAGGTCAAGGCATATACCGAACAGATCGAGTCGGTGCGAGCCGAGGCAGACAGCGTGGCGCCCCTGGTCGAAAGGATGCTGCTGCCGCGCCCCCGACTGCTGCAGCTTCAGCGCACGGCCTCGAGCCTCGACGGCCAGGCCGCCGATGCACAGGCCAATATCGCCAAGTTCCGACAGGCCATCGCTGAACAGGAGCTACAGATCGTACAGCTGAGCAACGATCGCATGGCCGAGGTCACAAGGGACCTGCGCGACGTGCATGCCCGGCTGGTCGAGATCCTGCCAAAGCGGACAAGCGCAGAAGCCGTCCTGGGTCGCATGGAGATCCGCGCGCCCTACACCGGCCGCATCGTCGGTCTCAATGTGTTCTCCGTTGGAGGGGTGATCCAGCGCGGCGACAAGATCCTCGACATCGTGCCCGAGGAAGACAGCCTGACCGTGGAAACCCAGATTGCGTTGGAAGACATCAGCGATATCCACCCGGGCATGCGCGCCGAACTGCACCTGACCGCCTACAAACAGCGCACGGTGCCCAGCATCCCTGGCGACGTCCTCGATGTCTCGGCCGATCGCCTGACCGATCCCCGGACGAACACTTCCTACTTTATTGTCACGATCCGCCCGGACATGGCCGAGCTAAACAAGTTGCCCGGCGTACGCCTCTATCCCGGCATGCCGACGACGGTGATCGTTCCGACGGAGAGTCGGACGGCCTTCGACTATGTCGTGGGACCTCTGACGATGTCGTTCAGCCGTGCCTTCCGCCAGAAATAGACCTCAACAACCATTGCTGGAGGAATGCTTGTGCCCGCCTCACGCTCCGCTCGATCCCCCGACCCCGCCGAAGGCCGATGCCGATCCGACACTTGCCGGCACGAATGGTGGCCCGCCACCAAAAGCAGCCGGGCCCCGCTTGAAGCTGTTGATCGTCGAGGACGAACTCATGGTCGCCTGGGACCTCGGCGATACGGTGCGTGCCCTCGGCCATGAGGTTTGCGCGACCGTTGGCACACAATCGGCGGCTGTCGCGGCGGCACTTCGCTTCAGGCCCGACATCATCCTGATGGACTACCGGCTCGCGGAAGGCGAAGGAATCAGCGCAGCCCGGAGAATTCGGGAATCCCTCAACACTCCCGTCATCTTCTGTACGGCCTATGTCGAACGGCTGCTTCCTGACGTTCAGTCGCTCGCCCCATTCGAACTGCTCGGAAAACCGGTGCGGCCTTCGGACCTCCACGAAGCGCTGTCGCGGCTCACGGCGCCCTAGGCCTGCGGGCCGGACCTGGTTATGCCTGCAAGCCCGGCGAAGCGGCGGGCCCCCGAATGCGCAGGAGCGACAGCTCCGGGTACGGAACGTCGAACGGTGCGGAACCGACCAATTCCGCTCGCGCAGGCATCGACGCTTCGCGATCGCGATCGTCATCCGAGGTGTCTCGAGCCGTGTTCCCGCACAGCCGAGCCTCTTCCCTCTCGGTCGGCCGGACAATCACAGGTTGGTCACTGCAGGCAGCGGTTGGTCACTGGTGGCAGCCGCCCCCGCGACCCACCATCCGGCCCTTGCCCGGAGGACGCCCGATATGAGTTCAACGCCCATTCAACCCGAAGCAGAACGGCCGGCTCTGTCGGTGCTGGTCTGCACGCGCAATCGCGCCGTCAAGCTGAAGCGCGCCGTGGAGTCGGTACTGGCCAACAGCTTCCGCGACTTCGAATTGATCGTCGTCGACCAGAGCACCGACCGCGCTACCGAAGAGGGCCTGTCGCAGATCGACGATGCGCGGATCCGCTACATCCCGACACCGACGGTCGGCGTCGCAATTTCCCGCAACATCGCGATACGCGCCAGCCAGGCGGACACGGTGGTGTTCACCGACGACGATTGCGTGTGCGACGAGAAATGGCTCGCCGATATCGTTTCCGAGTATGCCGCGGATCCGGCAGCAATGGGCATCTATGGCCGCGTGATCCCGTTCGGGCCGCAGCAACCCGGCATGATCTGTCCCTGCATCAACGAATCGACGGAGCGGCAGGTCCTGATTGGGCCGGCAATCCCGCACCTGGCACTCGGCGGCGGCAACAACATGTCGTTCAAGAAGACAGTGTTCCAGAAAGTCGGGCTGTTCCGGGAGTCCCTGGGTCCGGGCACACGGATCGGTCACGCCGAGGACACCGAGTTCAGCTATCGCGTCCTGTGGAACCGGTGCCGGATCATCTACACGCCGATACCGACGGTCCAGCATGACAAATGGCTGAACCGGGCAGAATTCGCCGAGCTGATGAGGGGTGCGGTCCGCGGACTGGCCCTCGTGTTCATGTCGTTCGCCCTGCGTTTCGACCGGCTCGCCTTCACCCAGCTGCTGCGCACCGGCTACTATATCTCCCGGAATCGCATGTCGATCGGGTCAGTACCGCGCGGTCTCGCCTCCTTCGCCTCGGGAGTGGCGCTGGGGCCGCTCTACCGCCTCGCGCGCCCGCCCAGCTACCAGGCCACCAGCAGCGGTGCGGTATAGCCGGCCTCTCGGGCGATCCGTCATGACCGTACTGGAGAACGACGGCAAGGAAGCGCGTGCCGAATTGTCCGGGTCAGGACCGCTACTCTCTGCGGGCCCCGATCGTCGGCGAATAGCCGCCAATTTTCTGGCGATCGCAAGCACCAGCGGCCTCGGTCTCGTGGTCGCCCTGACGGTCGGCATCTACATCAGGCGAATACTTGGTCCCGCCGCCATCGGCCAGATCGGATGGTCGCTGGCAGTGCTTTCGTATTTCACGATTCTCGTCAATCCGGGGCTCACCGCAATCGGCCAACGCGACCTGGCAAGGGATCCGACCAAGGCGCAGGCCCTGTTCTGTCTCCTGACGACGCTCCAGACGGTGATGGCCGCCGGCGCCGTCAGCCTGCTGGCGCTGCTGGCACTCCTGAACGTCCGCGGACCGGAGATCGGCTACCTGCTCGTCATTCAGGGTTTCGCCCTGATTTTTTCTGCCTGGAACACGGGATGGATCCTGCAGGCGCACGAGCGCATGGCGATGTCGAGTATCGCGGCACTGGCAATCAACGCTTTTCAGATACCGGTGTTCCTCTTCCTCGTTCGCGGCCCGGCCGACGTATATCTCTATGCGCTCGGCACATTGCCGTTCGTCCTGCTGATCACCCTGTTCAATCTGTACTACGTCTCGCGGCTTTCCCTCGTCCGGATCAGTGGGCTCCGTCCAACGCTTAAGGGTGCTGTCGGCATTCTGCGCGAATCGTGGCCGCTGGCACTCGCGCAGGGCGCCATCCTGATCTACTTCAACTGTGACGCCATCATACTCGGCTTCACGAACGGCGATGCGACGGTCGGCCAATACACGACGGCCTACAAGCTGATGCTGGTCAGCACCACCGTGACGGCCGCCCTATGGAACGCGTATTTCCCGGCGTTCGCACGCTCTCACGCGACTCCGGCCCAGGCCGTGACACTGTCGCGCGAGTATGTCCGCCTTCTCTGCTGGATGGGGATGCCGATCGCGGCACTCGGCTGGGCGTGTGGCCGCCATGCCGTCGAGTTCATGTATGGGCCGCAATTCGCGGAATGCGGCATCTATTTCGAGTGGCTCTGCCTCAATATCGGGCTGATGTTCCTCAACTACGGCGTCGTCTCGACGCTGGTGCCCTGGGGCCACAGCAAGCTGCATTTCCAGGTCACGGCAGCCGCGGCGCTGAGCAACCTCGCCCTCAACCTCGCGGTCATTCCCTTCTATGGGCCGATCGGTGCCGTGGCGACGACGATTGCAGCGGAGGCGATCGTACTCGTGCTCGGGCTGATCATCCGACGCCGCCTACGAGGGTATGCACATCCGATATTGCCGATCGTCCTGCCCCCCTTGTGCTGCTCGGCCGCCGTGGCGTTGACCATCGTCAATCTGCCCGAGGCCTGGCAGGCCTTCTGGTGGGCCGAACTCCTGGGCGGCGCGCTGATACTGGCGGCGGGCCTGTTCCTATTCGAGGACGGCGCCAGAAGAAAGGCGGCTCTTTACCTCAGAAAAGGTGCGGCAGCCTGGAGATAGCCGGGTTCCGGGCCGTCCACGAACGGCCGGTCGCGGTTGTCGTTGCGGAGTGCAGCATAAATTCCCCGATACACCAGTGCCCCGATATCATTCTGGTACAGCCACAGGCTGTTTGCCTGGCCGCGAAAATTGGGCTCGCCGCCCATGGCCGGAGTCGGCCGATAACCTGACCCCAGGCCGATGCCGAAAACATTCGCAAGCGATCTCCCGTCCTCGAGCAGGATCTGACACTGCTCGTTGACGGCCCGGGGCGCGCCGGCGAGCCGCAGCCGGCGGCCCCTGGCATCGACGATGGGGAGAGTGCCGGCGCCGTAGCCGAACGCCGGCACCACGAGTGCGGCGGTATCGATCAGGTACCGCAGCTCGGCGCTGGAAAACGTGTCCAGAAGGCGGCAGGTGGCCCGCTCTTCGGGGACGGTTCCCGGCCGGCGGTGAATGCGTCGCCACATCTCGCGACCGTCGCCCCGCAGGCCGCCCAGGCGATTGACCCGGAGCGTCCGAGGGCAGACATCGCCTGCCTCGAGGAGGTAGCCATCGTCCCGCGCGGCCGCCTCGGAAGGATAGAAGACACAGGGCGCATCACGTTGAACGATCACGACCCGCAGCCACGGCGCCACATCACTGGGTAGCCGCTTGACGAGCGCTCCCGCAGACGAATACGCGCTGTGCGAACCGCCCAGGATCACGATCGGCCGGTCCGGATTAAGGCGCGCGATGGCGATCGCCTCCCGGATCCCCCGGTGCGTCATGATCCTGTCCGCAACCATGACATTGGCGGGCTTGCATTCGGCAAGTCTCAAACCGCCGACGAGATCGCGCTGCCGTTCGTCAGGGACGCCGCCCAAGGCGATAACCGCGCTTCGCGCGGGAATGAAGGAGCACCTGCCGTCGGGCCCGGTGGATTCGAGTACGAGGCTCCCGTCTCTCGACAGATGAAGCGCCTTTGCCACGGTGCCCCCGTGAAATGCACTCGCACCGCTCTCGGCCAGCAGCCCCTCGACCCGCGAACCTACTCGCCGCATGAAGCGATGCACCAGGCCGAGCGGCGGGAAGCCGTTGCGATACACTTCCAGCTTCCGGGTTACCGGATCGAGCCGCAGTGTCCGCAGAAGAGGCGGAAGGCTGCCTGCGTCGAGAAATTCGAGGAAGGCTCCTCCAAGAGTGTCCGCGTTGATGGCGTAGCGTCCAATGGTGCCGCCGAGGTGCCGCTGCCGGTCGACGATCGCCACGCCGCGAGCGAGCAGATCGGGCAGGACACCGGCCTGGGCGGCCGCGATCAGCGGCCCCAGACCTCCGGGTCCGCCTCCGACAATCACCGATGCGTGCATTGGAACCCGACGATCAATGCAGGACCGATCGCACGGCATCGGCGGCCAGATTCGATCTCTCTCGCAGCAACCACGCTCTTGGCACCTCGCTCCACATCGGCAGCTGCCATCAAGCATGGCGCTTCGGCGCGCCACCAGTGTCCAGAGCGTGATTGGTTGGGGCATTTTTCGTGCCCGCGCTCTCTCATCGAACACACCGATTCAGCCCGACTGCTTCTATGTTTCCGGCAACGGGAGACAGGATTTCATGAAGTGCCTTTGGCTGACGCTTGCAGACCCAGAGCCGGCCGTAAACGGTCAGTTCATCTATTCGCGCGGACTGATCAACGCGACTGCTGCTGCCGGTGCCGAGCTCTCGGTGGTTGGACTTTCCAGAGATGGCCGGCCGCAGACACGTGCGACTCCCGGCATCGAGTGGCGCCTCGCGGGCGCCCCTCCCTTTCGTCCCAAAGTGGCGAAGCTGCTGTCGCCTCTACCGCTCATCGCGCTACATGCGCGGAGCCCGGAGATCGAGCGGACAATCGCGAGTTGCCTGGCGGATCGCGATATCGATGCAGTGGTCTTCGACAGTATCGCGCTTGCGTGGGCCCTGCCCGGAATCATCCGGCATCGCCGCTTGCGCCGGCCGAAGCTGGTTTATCTGGCCCACAACCACGAGATCACCGTCGCAAGGCGTATCGCGGCGGCCTCCAGGGGCCTGAAGCAAGGCGGGCTCGCCCTCGATGCGCTGAAAGTGGAAAAACTCGAGCGACGGCTGGTGCAGGAGGTCGATCTCGTCACGTCCAATGCGCCTTCCGACTGCGACGTATTCTCGTCCATGAACCCAAAGGCACCCGTCTCCTTCCTGCCACCGGGTTACGATGGACACAGGGTTCACAGCCGGAAAATCAGCCCTGCCGTACCGCGCCGTGCGGTTGTGATCGGCAGCTTCAACTTTCCGCCCAAGAGACACAGCATCGAGGCCTTTCTGCAAATTGCCGCATCGCAGTTCTCGTCCGCAGGCATCGAATTGCAGATCGTCGGGAACGCCGAAGACTCGTATCTGGCGACCCTCCGTCGCCGCTTTCCAAGCATTACGTTCACAGGAGAGGTACCCGACGTCCGTCCTTACATGGCGAACGCCCGGATAGCCCTCGTGCCGGATACGATCGGAGGCTTCAAACTCAAGGCGCTCGACTATGTCTTCAACCGGCTTCCGATCTTCTCAATGAATATCGCGATCCCCGGCATGCCGCTGCAGGATGGCCGGGGCGCGCGGCTGTTCGACAGTCACCAGGCGCTGGCGGGCGGCGTCGTGGCCGCCATCGACGATCTCGACGGCCTCAATGAACAACACGATCTGGCTTTCCGGAGCTGCGTCGATCAGTTCGATTGGGAAAGAGTGGGTCACACGCTGCTGACGAAAATCACGTCCGTGCACTGACCCGGCTGACCGTCACGCGGGATGAACCGTGTCGGCGATGGCACCGAAGATCCCGAGATGCGCCCGGTTCGGCCAGTTCGGGCAAACGCGCCCTAATTTCGCAAACCTGGCGGGGCCATGGTGTCGAGCCGCTCCACGACCAGCCGCTCGAGGGCCTTCCTGTCTTCGACGAGAATCGTTCGGCCAGCCAAACCCTGGCCGATCAGGCCATCGCGAGCCATGCGGGTCAGGGTCCTTGAGACGGTTTCGCGCGTAAGCCCGAGATGGTCGGCAATATGGCTGCGATGAAGCGGAAGATCGACGCAGTCACCCTGCCGCAGTCGTTCCGAGATATCGAGGAGAAAGAGAGTAATACGCTCCAGCGGGGTCCGTCGCGCCAGCAGCATCATGTGCCGGCGCGCACGCCCGAGATTGGCCGTCATGGCGGACATGATCTGCTCGGCGAACGCCGGATCGGCCTGCATCATGTTCCAGTAGTGCGTGCGCCGAAAGGCCAGGACGACGGCAGGCTCGACCGCTTCCGCGGTGAATGTTTCGTCCGGCGGAGGTTCAAACCCGAAATAGTCGCCAGCCAGATGAAAGGCGTCGATCTGGCGTCTCGCATCCGCAAGCAGGGTGCCGGTGAAGAGCGATCCGGAAACAACCTTGTAGAAAAAGCGGCCGGGATCGCCTTCAACGAACAAGTCTTCCCCCCGGGCGATACTGCGCCGCAGTGCGACCACGCCGGGGCTCGAGGGCAAGGCCCGCGGACGCAGGGCAGTGGCGGGGCAGCCTGGTAATGCTTTCAGCGTCAGGAACTCCCAGCCGGAGGTGTTCGACTCGGGTATCCCCTGCTGAAGGAGGAATCCATTGGCGTAAACGACTGAGGGATTCTACGTGCCCCTCGCTCGAAATGTGCGCGCCAGTGCAACTACACACCTCATGCGAGGTCGGCCAGCATCATCCTGAGAAGCGCGGACAGCGTATGGGCTTGCATTTTCGCCATGACGCTCGCCCGGTATCCCTCGATCGTGCGTGCACTGAGATTGAGATCGTGGGCGATGACCTTGTTGGGTTTCCCTGCGACGAGACCATCGAGCACCTGGCGTTCCCTGTCCGACAGCAGAGCCAGCCTCTCCCGAACGCCGGCTGCCCTCCGCTCGCGCTCCCGATCGCCCTCGTGCCGGGCCAGGGCCGCCGAGACCGCGCCGAGGAGTGCATCGTACTCGAACGGCTTCTCGATGAAGTCGACCGCGCCCCCCTTCATCGCCGCAACCGCAAGACCAACCTCGGCGTGGGCGGTCATGACGACGATGGGGGTCCTGTTCCCCGCCTCGCGCAACCGCCGCTGAAGCTCCAGTCCGTCCATCCTGGGCATGCGAATATCGGTGACGATACAGCCGGCGCGAAGGTCGGGCGCCGCCTCGAGGAAGGCTTCCGCCGACGCGTACACCTCGACGGACAGCCCCGTCGTCCTCAACAGGAACGCCACAGCGCGCAGCACGTCCGCATCGTCGTCGATGACATGGACTATTGGAGTGTCCTGCATGGCGTTCCTCCTTTCCTTTCGTGGGGGTCCCTACACGCCATCCTCCTCGAATGCCTCCATGAAGGAGCCGGAGCGCAGGGTGAACCTGAAAATCGTCCCGCCGCCGGGGTTGGCTTCGGCGGACAGGCGGCCCCCATGCGATTCGACGATCGTGCGCGATATCGAAAGCCCCACTCCGAGGCCGTGCTCCTTGGTCGTCATGAATGGCTGGAACAAAGTGGCGGCCACTTCCGGCGCGATGCCGGAACCGGTATCGGCAATGCTGATGCGGATCATGCCATTGGACAGTGCCTCGCTCGTGATACGAAGCCGGCGGCTACCCGTGTCCTTCATCGATTCGATGCCGTTGCGCAATATGTTGAGAAGGACCTGCTGGATCTGGATCTTGTTGGCCAGCACAAGATCAGCCATCGGGTCGCATGCCAGATCGAAGCCCACCTCCCGCCCCTCTTCCGTGAACACGGCGAGCGCCAGTGCCTCCTTCACCATGCTCGCGACACTTTCGACGCGCTTTTCGGTCTCCCCACGCGCCACGAACTCCCTCATGCGTCGAATGACATTGCCTGCTCTCATGGCTTGGGCCGTGGCGTTTTCCACCGCATGAACCAAGAGTCCATCCCGGTTGCCAGGAACCCTGGCGAGCAGGCGCGTTGCACTCTCGAGGTACGCACTGAGCGCTGCCAGTGGCTGATTCAGTTCGTGAGCCAGAGATGCCGCTAGTTCACCCATATTGATGAGGCGTGACATGTGCAGCAGCTCCGTGGTCGCGTTCTCGGCCTGCTGCTCGGCAGATCGCCGCCCGGTGAGGTCGCGCATGAAGACAACGAACCCCGCTCCTTCCCCAAGAGCGGATCTGCCAAGATGAAGCTCGATCGGCGTGCCTCGCCCATCCCGTCGGCGGCCCATCAACACCGGATACGAAGACGATTCACTTTTCTTCGCCCGCACCTGGGCCAGCAGTAGGTTGATCTCCGGTAATGCTTCTTCAGCAAATAGCGCCGTGAAGTCCTGCCCGCGGGCTTCCGCGGCGGTCATGGAAAACATGCGCTCAGCCTTCGGACCGAAGAAGCGGATGCGTCCAACACCGTCGACCGTCGCGATCCCTCCGGGAAAGGCGTCGAGAGCCGCTTCGAGACTGGCATGCCGCGCGTGCAGTTCCACCCGTCTGCGCCGTTCCACGAACAGGCCGGCGCCGATCAATACACCCGCCGCCGCCAGCAACAACACGGCGAGTGAGACCGCACTGGGGTGCAATTCGACATGGCCGGCACTTCCCGTGAGGTCGGGCAGGTCGGAGCCCTGCGGAACCCTCGGAATGAACAACAGTGCGCCGGCCCCTCCGATCGTCAGGAGGCAGACAGCCATCAGCGCCTGCAGCAGTCGAACTAGCAATCGTTGCCCGATCCATTCCGTGTGTTGCGCCGGTCACCGCCAAAGCCGACGAGCACGGAACTCGAGGCACCAGGCGTCCCTGTTGGACGTGGCCTTTGCGGCCATTCGATGATCGGACCGAGAGAGCGGCGCTGCCGCGCAGCCTGGGAGACCCCGCGCCGGCACGCGATGTCGCTTCTCAATCATGTTCCCGAATCAGGGCGTTCCCACGGCCACCGTCCCATGGCGCGACGCCCCGGGGTGACGCATCGCCCATCGCGACCGACCACGTGCCTCCGAGAGGCTGTCGCAGTTCACTGCGAGTATTGGACGATGGTGCAGGCTGGCCGTTGGCAGCGGACCACTCCGCCACGAGGTAGAAGACCACAGAGAAGAATGCCCCCGCCCACAAGAGTCTCATCATGATGCCGACTCCTTACCTAGCGGCGAATGATCCATCAGGCGACGTTACCGAAGCACGCCCCGCTCCAGCGGGCGTGCATGGACTGGAATTCATCCTCCGGACTCCCTGGTGCCCCGGGCCGCTTCACGTGTTCGCGGGAAACCAAACCGGCTCGATGTGATCGGATGCTGCTCTAGCACCGCTGCCGCTTTTCGCTGCGTGACAACATTATGTCTCGTAAACGTCGACGCCCCGCTCGCTCCTTCGACGCAACAGCCTCTCCCGGTCGAACGCGACACAGTCCGCAATGAGCGTCCCTCATCGCGTCGCACCGGCTCTTTCTTCCGGGTCTCGAGCGTCGAGATGGCTTGGCGGCGTTCCCGAAGCGACACCCGGTCGTCGAGGCCCCTCCCTCCGACGCTTGCTCGATCGGTCCGATCCCCGTCTTGCAGTTCGGATTATTGCCTTTCACTTGTCACAGCGCAGGGCCGCGCCGAAGCGCAGGGTGAGCGCATTACCTCTCGACGCCCGAACGCGGCGCCGCCGCGGCCGGAGTTCGAGAGACGCAGTCCATCTTTGCAGGGTCAGGATCATGCCACGTGACTTCAGCCGCGTCTGGAAAGGCGTCGTTGCGATTCTGAAGAGTGCGGCACCGGCGCCGACCGACTCGTCGGGAGAGGTGCGACGCATGACGCGACGATTCAAGATCGCCTCGTTCGCCGCCGTTCTGCTGTTGCTGACGGCAGGCTGGGCACTCTCACGCAGCGAGATCGTCAAGCCGGCCGAGCGCGCCACCCCCCATTCGACACGAACCGATCGTGCGCTGGTCGAGGCAAAACAGGCTCTGCAGGATGAACGCGCCAAGTCGGAGAAACTGGCGCGCCAGCTCAGCACTGCCTGGGCCGAATTGCAGTCGCAGGCCGTGGCGCTGGGCGACGGCGCCGCGCGCAGCCAGGAACTTGCAGATTTGCGGCAGGCACTGCAGCTGCAGTCGGAGGCGTATCGCGAAATTCTGGCAATGGAGAGCGCCCGCAATCGAAAGCTCGAGGACCAGCTGGAGGCCCAGTTGAATGCCGCGGCCACCCCGGCAGACACCGGCAAGGAACCGCCACCGGCATCGGTCGCCCCGTCGAAGCCGGCGGTGACGGCACAAGCGAAGCCGGAGGCGATCGAGCCAGCCAAAGTGGCCGCGAGCGCCCCGACCGAGATCACCGCGCTCCCCGCGCCGGACAGGCCGTCGCCGTCCTTGGAAACCCGGAAGGCGACATTTGCGGCGACGCCCGCCACGGAGACGCCCGCGACCATCGAGCTACCTCGCCTCCTCGAACAGGCCAGGCTGCTGATCCGTCGCGGCGATATCGGTGCGGCGCGCACGGTTCTCGAACACGCCGCCGGGATGGGTAATGCGGCAGCGCTGTTCGCGCTCGCAGAGACATACGACCCGGACGTCCTTTCCGACTGGGGCACCCTGGGGACCGTCGGCGACGCCGCAAAGGCACAGGAGCTCTATGCCGCAGCCGTCGCCAACGGCCTTCAGGAAGTCAACGGTCGCTTGAGTGCGCTGGGACAGTGAATGGCTTCAGTTGGCGCCACGCGTAGCCAACGCAGCACATTCCGACAGCGGGATGGGCTTCGAATCGAACTCCAGGGAGCATTTCGATGAAGTCAACGACCGCGAGACCGAAGGGCGGAACACCGAAAATCCCCGGAAGGCTGCCGGGCCTGATCGCAATGATGGCAACGCTTGCCCTGACGCTGCAGATCGCACCTTGCGAAGCACAGGAGTATTCCGCCGCACCGCGGCGGGCGCCGACGTACGAGGCGTTGCAGGAGAAAATGAATGCCTGGACGGTCGGCCTTGCCGCGGGCCTTATCGAGGGAGCGCCATTGCGGCTCGCAGCGGAGGTGGCCCGCGTTGTCGACGACGGCGCAAACATGCTGGTCCTGCCCATCGTCACGCGCGGCCCGACGGAGAACGTGAACTCGCTGCTCTATCTCCGCGGCGTCGACCTGGCGATCATCAACACCGACGCCCTCGAGGAGTACAGGGCGGCGTTCCCCGAGATTCAGCGTCATGTCACCTATGTGCTCAATCTCTTCCCGTCGGAGCTGCATGTCTTCGCCCGGCCCGGCATCCAGAATTTGCAGGACCTCGCCGGCAAGAAGGTGAACTTCAACACGCAAGGCACCGCCGCCGCCTATTCCGGGCCGCTGATCTTCAGTCGGTTGGGCATCGATGTCGAAAAAACCTTCATTCCGCACCAACTGGCGCTTCAGCAAATGCGCGAGGGCACCACGGCGGCTGTCGTATTCATCACCTCTAAGCCGGTCGATGCCTTCCTGCGCGGCAAGTGGGAGCCGGGGTTCAAGTTCCTGCCGGTAGCCTACGACACGAAGTTCGAGGACTACTACCTGCCTGCGACTCTCTCGGCGGACGAGTATCCGGCCCTTATCAATCCGGGCGAACGAATCCCGACGATCGCGGTGCCGACCATTCTTGCCGCTTACAACTGGCCGAACAGTTCCAATCGGTACATGCGAGTCGCCCGATTCACCGAGTATCTCTTCAACCGGATCGACAGGCTTCAGGCTGCGGGATTCGACCCGAAGTGGAAGGCGATCAACCTCGGGGCGACGGTCCCGGGGCTCGCCCGCATACAGGCGGCGCAGGACTGGCTGGATCGCCGTGCACGCGTGTCCTCCAGGCAGCCATGAAAAGTGCCGTCGCCTTCGTCGTGGTCGCGGTCGGGATGGCAAACGGTGGCGCGCTGGCGCAAGCCGCAAGCGAGTCGGTCGAGAAGCTCCAGGCTTGCTCCGCTCTCGCGCCAACGGAGCGGCTCGAATGCCTGAGGGATCTGTCCCGCGACATCGCGCCCCCTCTATCGCCTCACCTGTCGAACTCACCATCGACAGCGCCGGCGACCGATGTCTGGATCGTCAGCACGACGACCTCCCCCATCGACTACACGCCCGTTGCCATCGCCACAGCGACCTCCGGAGACGGCCCGGGCGGCGTCTTTCTGCGCCTCACGCTGCAGTGCCGCGCAGGCCGCGGCGAGCTGGCGGTCAGCAGCCCGAACCCGACGCGCTTCAAGGAAGACTATCGCGTCTCCTACACTGTCAATGGCGGCCCGCCCGTGGCAATCGCCTCCACTGCATCGGTATCAGGAATGGGACTCATCCTGAAGGAGGATGTCCGGCGACTTCTGGTATCGCTGCCTGACGAGGGCGAAGTCGCATTCCGCGTCGTCGCTCCCGATGGAACCGCACCCGAGGGCCGCTACGCGCTCGCCCCCCTGAAGTCCCTGCTGCACCGAATGGCGTCCCCTTGCGGATGGTCCGGGAGCACTGACGCATCGCGCAATTGAACCTGCCTGACGACAACCCTTCCATGGAGAGCAAGATGACTCATTTCAACATCGCGCTGTCAGGAGCCATGTGCCTTATGGCACTGGTTCTCGCCGGCCATCCCGCCGTGGCCCAGGACAGCAACGCCAAGGCAATCCAGGGCACACCTTCCGGCGCGAGGACCGCGCATCACCTGATCCTGCAGGTCAACACCAACGACGCGGCGGCGATGAATCTGGCACTCAACAATGCCACGAACGTCGCGCAGCACTATGGAAACCTCGGCCAGAAGGTGGACATCGAGGTGATCACCTTCGGGCCAGGCCTGCACATGTTGCGGGCCGACACCTCGCCAGTGAAGGACCGGATAAGGGCGATCACCGAGAGGACATCGTCGATCTCCTTCAAGGCCTGCGGCAATACCCGGGAAAACATGGCCAGGGTCGAGAACCGGGAGATTCCTCTTCTGCCGCAAGCCGCTGTCGTGGCGTCGGGCGTTGTGCGGGTGATGGATCTGCAGGAACAGGGCTGGAGCTATGTACGGCCGTGACACGTCCTTCGGCAAAGTCCGGGGCCGCGCGACCAGAACATATTATGGCTACTTGCCCGCAGGGCACATGACGCTCGACGATCTGTTCCCTGCGCCACGCCCTGTGACGGCGGCGCGTCGTGGTCACCGACCCGATGCATTCGCTGACGGAGAGATGCCGATGTCCCACAAGATGCGCGAAACGCCCCGGCGGGATCGACCGAGTTCTCCGACGCTCGCCCGCGGACCGACCGCTCGGCGCGACGCAGCCTGCAGGAAAGAGCAAATGACGCGCGCAAAGGCAGGTGGCGCATGAGCGCGCGATCAGCCTCTGCCTCCAGCGGCCCGGCCGTTATCGCCTGGAAATCGCACACGGATCATCTTCGCCTGCGCAGAACCTCGATATTCATCGTCGCCGTCGCGGCGGCGGTCATCGTCGCGCTCCTGCCCTCTCCCTGCCGGGCGCAGAACCTGCCGACCCGGGCGATCGCGCTATCGGCGGATGCGACCGACTATGAGCAGGCGAAGCTGCTGCAGGCCGTGAACGAGTGGAATCTGGCCCTGCGCGGGCGTGCCAAGGTAACGGCACTTGAAAAGGGCACAGGTGCAGCCGCGGATTGGCGTGTGATTTTCGTGGCCAACCTTCCCCACGACAGTGGCTGCGACGCCAACTTCATCACCGGAACGATCCGGTGCCGGTGGGGAATATCATCCGGACAGTTCCTGCCGATCCTCCGGCATGAAATAGGCCATCTGCTCGGCCTGATCCACGAAGCGGGAACGGTCATGGATCCGGCCTGCTGCGTGTCCATGCAGTCAATCGACGAACAGTCGGCGGCCAGGGCCCGGGCAACATGGGGCGGTATCGGGTCACAATTTTCGACGGATCCAGCAACAGCGGACCTACGTCGCTAAGCAAATGTCCTGCCCAATCGAACAAAGGTCTTGGCCACCTGGTACGGCTGCTACGGCTATCGGCGGATCCGCCGGATGCTGGTCAACGAAGGCTCGCGCGCGCTATCGACGCCGATCACCGCCCACATGGCATAATTGTGCAGCATGACGACGATGTTCGGCGGCTAGAAGACGTTGATGATGGTGAGCTCGGACGAGCGAGAGATCGGCTCGATACCGCTGGCCTTGTCCGGCTCCAGTTCAGTTAGGGGCTTCCAGGCATCGGCTTTGTCGAGCGCCGGTTGCCCGCTTCTGGCACTTAGCGGACATTATGCCGGTGGAAGCGAACTTCCGCTTCCTAGGCCAAAGCGGACATCTCACCCGCTCATGACCTAATGGTTACTTGCTCCATGCTTGAGCACCCATGTGGTCAATAGAATGCCGGTCCCAACGGCGGCCTCCCTGTTCCCGCTGCCCAATTTCCCTGTTCCGGGCGGCGGCGTTCCCTGTTCTAGTCGTTGATGTTGCGAAGCGACAAAGACCGAGAATGGCAGAAAAGCTTGGCTTTTGGTGCGTCGCGGTGCAAGGTCGGCTCGCTTTTTGCTGCTATTTTCCCTGTTAGCAGGGAATTTCCGCGGCGACCGGTTAGTATGCGATTGGCCCCACAGCCAATATTCTAGCTGAACCAGATCGACGTTTGCGGAGTGCTGCGGAGTGAGCGCTGCGCCGGTCAATCAGGGAACCAGATATCCCAGTAGGCGCGGAGCGCCGAGGGATAGCGGCGCAATTCGGTAAAGATGCTGTAGGCACGGTCGACGTCGCGGGCTTCCAGACCCCAGGCATCGAGGCCGTCGGCCCGTGCGAGGAAGAGAGCGCGGGCAAGGTGAAAACGCTGCGAGACCACGATCAGGCGCTTCTCGCCGAAGACCGTCCGGGCGCGGCGCAGCGAATCGCGGGTCCGCAGGCCGCCATCGTCGAGCCGAAGCGCGCTCTCGGGTACACCGCGGGCCACCAGGCCGGCCCGCATCGCCTCGGGCTCGCCCGGGGCACCGCTTAGCACCAGGAGGCGAACCCGGCCGGCGCGCCACAGCAGGTCGGCGGCGTCGAGCCGGTATTCGAAATAGCGGTTGGGTCCGCCCTCGGGCCCGATCGGGGCGGCGCCCAGCACCAGGCCGGCGGCGCCGTCCGCAAGGGCCGGCGGAAGAGCGGCCGGATCCGTCACGATGCGCGCCGCGCTCGAGCGCTCGAGACTGCGCTCGGCGAGCCAGGCGGCGAGGGCAACCATCAGGCCGAGCGCCCCCAGCGCGAGAACCAGACAAAGAACCAACCGCATGCCAGCGCGAGCATGCACCGGCCAGCCCGCGGGATGAACCTGTGATATGAAGAGGGTCATGCAAGACCCGGTCTTCGTCGTTGGCCTGGCCATGGCCGCCCTGGTAGGCGGCGCCGTCGCGTGGAAGTACGCGACCTGGAACCTCTACCGCCGTCCCGGCGCCGAATGGTCGACAGACGAGATCCACCCCGACCGTATCAACCGCCGCCTGCTCGCCCGCCGCAAGCGCCAGCGCCTGCAGATGACGCTGATGGCCGCGATGATCACGCCGATCCTGATCTACGCCTTCCTGACCCTGCTCGGGGCGGTGATGGAAAGCGCCTACAACCGCTAGAACGCGCCGAACCGGGCGAGCATCGAGGTCAGCCAGCGCCGCGCCGCGCTCGCGGCCGTGTAGGCGACCCCCGGCGAGGGCGCACTGAAGCCTTGGGCCGCGATACCCGCCCACGGGCCCGAACGGGGCGCGGCCGGCGCAGGATCGGACGCGCCACCCTCCATCGCCACTTGCCCGTGTCGTCGGCAAGACCGTTGCGCGCCGTTAAAGCCCGTCCAGCACCTGCCTGAAGCCGGTACGGCAGGTGAAGCCCAGCACCCGCGCCGCCCTCGATGAATCATAAACACGGTCGATCGAGTCGAACATCGTCCAGCCGCGCCTAGCGTACTTGCCTCGATAGTCGGGGAAATAGCGCGCAACGACGGACGGTGCATCCGCGATCAGCTCAC
>CAYMEB010000071.1:0-3006 GCA_964389095.1 uncultured Hyphomicrobiaceae bacterium | reverse complement strand
CGATAGTCGGGGAAATAGCGCGCAACGACGGACGGTGCATCCGCGATCAGCTCACGACAGTCGGCCTTCGAGAACGGGGTGCTTGCCGACACGATGAAGGTATCGAAGCCGAGTTCGGCGGCGCGGGCCAGCGCCACGACATGCGCCTCGGCCGCATCCTCCACCGAGAGCCGGCGGAAGAGGAACTCGTTGGCCTTGGTGTTTTCGCCCGACTGAACGATGGCGTGCGCCATGTCGTCCTCTTCGGGAAAGAACCGCGCGGTGCGCAGGATCACGATCGGCAATCCATGCTGATGGTGGAACAGCCGGCAGAGATCTTCGGCGGCGAGCTTGGTGACGCCATAGATGTTGCGCGGGACCAGGGGCGCCATGGTCTCGTCGATCCACGCCGCCTCCCTCGCCCCGCCCGCCCTGCCGTCGCGGATCTGCTGGGAGATCATCAGCGAGGTGGTCGACGTGAACACGAAGCGGTCGACACCGTTGATCACCGCCTCCTCGAGCAGGTTCAGCGTGCCCTGCACGTTGACCGCCACGAACTCCGAATTGTCGTGGGTCTCGATGTGCGGCTTGTGGCGCGCCGCGGCGTGCACGATCGCGGTGACGCCGTAATCGCGGATCAGCCGGTGCACCAGGGCGCGATCGACAACTGAGCCTCTCACCAGGGTGGCGGCTGTCGTGGCCGGACCCGGCTCGGGATCGAGGCCAATCACGGCATGGCCGTCGCGAGCAAGCCGCGGCACCAGGGTCTGGCCGAGCCAGCCCGACGATCCTGTGACGAGAATGTTCATAGCGCGGCGGCTTTTAGCGCCTCGCCCTGTCGCGCCGCCAGTGTGTCGACCTCGAAATCTTCTATGAGGCTCTCGAACAACCGGTGCCAGTTGATCGAGGCCCTGAGGTGAATGAACACCGAGCCCAGCCCGATCGCCGCGCGGTCCATGAACACGAACTCGCGCGGCGGCCGCACGCCCCCCATCTTGCGCAGATCGGTGAAGACATTCTGTGCCATGTCGCGGCCGTGGCCCTCGGCCATGTCCTCGGTGAGGCGGCGCGGCCGGTCGTCCATCAGCGGTCCGTACAGGAACGCGGCCCACCGGTTCAGCACCGCGATCATGTCGCGCGACAAGCCCGTAAACCCCCAATCCTCGTAGGCGGCGACAGCACGCTCCATGTCGTCGGCCATCAAGGCGCGATAGAGCTCGATCGAGCCACGCACGAAGCGCGGCGGGAAGATCCTGACGCAGCCGAAATCCATCAGGTTCACGTCGCCGTTCTCTCGCACCGAGTAGTTGCCGAGATGCGGGTCGCCATGGATCACGCCGTAGCGGTAGAACGGCACGTACCAGGCCTTGAACATCTTTATGGCCAGCGCGTCCTTGTCGTCCTGCGAGCGCGTCTTCCAGTCGAGCAGCCTGCCGCCTTCCAGCCACGACATGGTGAGCAAACGGTCGGTCGAATAGTCCTCGACGATGTCCGGAACGTGGATCGAGGGCTCCTCGCGCAGCATGTGACGGTAGAGCGCGACGTGCCTGGCCTCGCGCCGGTAATCGAGTTCCTCGCGCAGACGGTTGGTGATCTCGGCATGGATCTCGTCAGTACGGATCGCGGGATCGAAGCGCTGCCCGACGGCGAACACCAGCTTCAACTGGTTGAGGTCAGCTTCGAGCGCCGAGGCCATGTCCGGGTACTGAAGCTTGCAGGCGACCTCGGCCCCCTGGGGCAACACGGCGCGATGCACCTGCCCAAGCGAAGCCGCGAACGACGCCTCCTTGTCGAACTTCCGGAACTTCGCCTGCCAGTCCGGCCCGAGCTCCGTCGCCATGCGCCGCCGCACGAAGGCCCAGCCCATCGCTGGCGCATTGGCCTGCAGCTGAGCCAGCTCGCGCGCATATTCGGGCGGCAGCGCGTCGGGAATGGTCGCAAGCAGCTGGGCCGCCTTCATCAGCGGACCTTTCAGCCCGCCCAGCGCCGCCCGGAGCTCCGACGCATGCTTGTCGCGATCGAGCGTAAAGCCGAGATAGCGCTGGCCCGCGAGCTTGGCCGCGAGCCCACCGACCGACGCCCCAACCTTGGCATACCGGCCGAGGCGACCGCCCAGGGAGTCGCCGTCGTCTGCCATCAGAGCTTTTCGAGCTCGTCGACGAAGCCGGAGATGACACCCAGGCCTCTGCCCCAGAAAGCAGGATCGGATGCGTCGAGGCCGAACGGCGCCAGCAGCTCCTTGTGCCGCTTCACGCCGCCGGCGCGCAGCATGTCGAGATATTTGGCCTGGAAGCCGTCGGGCTTGGCCTGGTAGGCGGCATAGAGCGAGTTCACCAGGCAATCGCCGAACGCATAGGCATAGACGTAGAACGGCGAGTGGATGAAGTGGCCGATATACGACCAGTAGTGCTTGTACTCCTCGTCGAAGGTGAAGGCGGGGCCCAGGCTCTCGGTCTGCACCGACATCCAGATCTCGCCGATCGCATCGGGCGTCAGTTCGCCTTCGCGCCGCTTCGCATGCAGACGCGATTCGAAGTCGTAGAAGGCGATCTGGCGGACCACCGTGTTCAGCATGTCCTCGACCTTGCCCGCGAGCATCGCCTTGCGCGTCAGGGCATCGGGCGCGCTCCTGAGCAACGACTGGAAAGTCAGCATCTCGCCGAAAACCGAGGCGGTCTCCGCGAGCGTCAAAGGCGTATCGGCCATCAGCGGGCCCTGCCCCGCCGCAAGCACCTGATGCACGCCGTGGCCGAGCTCATGGGCAAGCGTCATCACGTCACGCACCTTGCCCTGGTAGTTCAGCAGCAGATAGGGGTGCGCCGACGGCACCGTCGGATGGGCGAACGCGCCCGGCGACTTGCCAGGCCGCGCCGGCGCATCGATCCAGCCCGTGCCGAAGAATTTCCTGCCGACCGCAGCCAGCTCCGGCGAGAATGCGCCGTAGGCATCGAGCACGCTCTTCTCGGCCTCGGCCCACGGAATGGTGCGGTCGTCATGCTCGGGCAGCGGCGCGTTGCGGTCCCAGTA
>CAYMEB010000070.1:0-20544 GCA_964389095.1 uncultured Hyphomicrobiaceae bacterium | reverse complement strand
CGCTCGTCGTTGCCGCCGCCCAAGCCGGCGCCGCGATGACGGCCCACGGCGTCGATTTCATCGATGAAGATGATGCAAGGGGCGTTCTTCTTGGCCTGCTCGAACATGTCGCGCACGCGGCTTGCTCCGACGCCGACGAACATTTCGACGAAGTCGGAGCCGGAAATCGTGAAGAATGGGACGTTGGCTTCGCCGGCCACGGCACGCGCGATCAGGGTCTTACCCGTTCCCGGAGGACCAACGAGCAACGCGCCGCGGGGGATGCGGCCGCCGAGCCTCTGGAACTTGCCGGGGTCGCGCAGGAACTCCACGATTTCCTGCAAGTCGACCTTCGCCTCGTCGACGCCTGCCACATCCTCGAAGGTGACGCGGCCGTGGCGCTCGGTCAGAAGCTTGGCCTTCGATTTACCGAAGCCCATGGCGCGGCCGCTACCCGATTGCATCTGGCGCATGAAGAAGACCCAGACGGCGACCAGGATAAGCATGGGCAGCCAGTTGACCAACGCGGTCAGGAGGGGCGAGGCCTCCTCCTCTGCCGGGGCAAAGCTGACCTTGACGCCCTTCTCGTTCATCAGGTCGACGAAGGTGGGGTTGTCGTTCCCCAGGGTCGTGAACGGCTTGCCGTCCTTGAAGTGGCCCGAGTAGCGATTGCCGCGGATTACCACATTGGCAACATTACCACTTTTCACGGCAGCGTAGAATTCGTGGTACTCGACCTCGTTGCGACCGCGAGCGGAGTTCGGACTGTTCTGGAACAGGCTGTAAAGGGCCACGAGCAGCAGCCCGATCACAACCCAGATCGCGAGATTGCGGAAATTGGAGTTCATGGAAACCCTTGTGGCCGAGGGTGCGCGCCCTGGCGCCGCGGTTGACCGCCGAGCCTCGGCCCGCGCGGTAGCCATTTACATAGGCATCAACCCACTGTTTGCCAAGTGAAGGGGCTGTCGGCTCGCCAGATATCCTTGACGGGCCTTTACGATCCGAGACCTGCTGGGCTTGCAGGAAATGTGACGGACATGTCCTCGGGGGTCACGCCGCCGTCGTAGTAACCAAGATGGGGTACCGCGCACGGTCGCTCCCCGATCCATAGGACCGGGAGTGTTGCCAGCGCCGCCGCCGGTATGCCGTCGGGGCGGCCGATGTCTCGTCCCCAGTAGCGGTCGCCCGCCTCTCCGAGCCATCTGAGCGTGGCGCAAGCGATCGGCCGATTGAGCCGCACCACAAAGCGGCCGTCGAACGGCGTCGCGCTGCCGGCCTGGAGCAGTGCTGGTGCCGGGTGATGGCGCCGGTGCTCGCGCAGCACCATCAATGCTCCTGTATGGGAGCGAGAAAAAGCGACGCGCGCGAACGTCCTGCCGGCGGGGAGCTGCCAATTCCGGCCCTCGGTCAGAGCTTCCAGGCGCGCCAGCGATAGCGGTGGCGGCGCCCCTCCGACCGCACTGACGATCGACGCCAGGAGCCGTAATCTGAGTTCGGCAGGCTGGCGCAGAACGGACTGCCAGTCGATCCGCGCGAAGCCGAAGGGGTGAAACGCGACACAGCCCGCGCCGGGTTCCAGCAGCCCGGTCGCGAGGGCTTCCAGAGCCTCGGAGGCTCGGCCTAGCCGGCGCGCGCTACGAGCGATCTGAGGCTGTGTAAGGCCCAGTCCGGCCAAAACAGGCGCCGTGCGGCGGAGACGGGTCCGCTCGAAGTCGATGCAGTCGTTGCTGGGATCGGTCAACCAAGCCACGCCAGATGCCCGCAGGGTGGCTTCGATGCGCGAACGATCCATTGCCAAGAGTGGCCGCACGATCGCCAGACCGCCCAACGTGGTGGTCGCCCTCATGGCGGCCAATCCGTCGACGCCGCTGCCGCGGGCGAGGCGCATGAGCAGGGTTTCGGCTTGGTCGTTCCGAGTGTGTGCCAGCAGGAGAACCTGGGCACCGATCGCGGTGGCATGGCGCAGGAGCAGCCTGCGGCGTGCATCCCGCGCGGCGCTTTGGATGCCGGTCTCCGGGCGGGGGCCTTCCCAGGCGAGCGTCGCGTGTGGCAACCCTAGTTCCGCAGCGTCCCTTGCGACTGATCGAGCCTCTGTGGCCGATCCCGGGCGCAGGCGATGGTCCACCGTGGCGACTGAAACTCGGACGTTTCCTCGCCGGGCGGCCCATCGAGCGGTCAGATGCATCAGGCAGATCGAGTCCGCGCCGCCGGATACCGCGACTAGGAAGTGTTTACCGTGAGCGGTTGCGCGGTCGAGGCAGACGGCGATTTCTTCGACTTCGATTGGAGGATCGCCGCCGGTGGCCATTCCTCAGGCGCAGCCGATACGGCGGCGTTCCTGGTCGGAGCGCGTTTTCACGTAGCCGGGGGCATTGGGAAACCGCGACGTCAGTTCTGAGAACATCGCGCAGGCATCGTCTCGCTGACCGAGCCGGTCGAGCGAAATGGCCAGCATCATCAAGCTGTCGGCTGCTTTTGGGCTGCGCGGGTAGGTCTTGTAGCCCTTCAGGAAGGCTCCAGCCGCGGCCTTGAACTGACCTCGGACGAAATGGCTTTCGCCCAGCCAGTACTGAGCGTCGCCGGCCAGCTGGTCGTTGGGAAACCGTCGCACGAACTCGTCGAAGGATGCCTCGGCGGCGGCGTAGTCACGCTGAAGCAGCTGGTTGCGGCCCGCCTCGTAAACCTGCCTCGCCGAGGCATCGCTCGCTCCAGGCTGAGCCGGTGCCGCGGTAGCCGCAGAGGCGCCCTGCTGGGCGCCGCCGCCCTGAGGTGTGTTGCCGCTGCCGATGATCTGCCCGATGGGGTCGTTACCCTGTGTGACCGTGGTCGAGCCGAAAGTCGGCGGAGCTACCGTCGCGCTCTGGATGCGGGTAGTCGGCTGGCCTCCGGAAAGGCTCCGGACCTGCTGCGACAACTGATCGAGCTGGGTGGCCATGGCCCTGACCTGCTGCTCCAGTGCGTCGATCCTGGCTGCGTCCGCGCCGCCGCCTCCCGCCGGAGAGAGACGGGTTCCGGGCGCAGCACCGCCGCCTCCGCCCTTGCCGAGCGATTCCAACGTGCCAACCGAAACCTGGAGATCGGTGAGCTGCTCCTCGAGTTGCTCGATCCTCTGGCGCAGTGCGGTCTCTCCGCGCGGCTGCGCCGCTTCAGCCCCGTCCTGTTTCGGCGCCGGCTGGGTTTTCGGCTGCGGGGCGGGGTTTGCCTGCTTGGGCTGAACTGGGCGCTGCTGGGCTGCCGGCGGGGGCGTAAGCGGCGCAGTCTGCACCTGCTGTGCCTGCGCCGCGGCGGCCAAGCTCATGAGCCCCACCAAGGTGACGATGCCCGCTGAAGACGCATTCCACTGACGTCTGCCGAGCCGGCGTCGGAGAAGGAGGTGCATATCGAGTATCGACCTCGTCGGATCCGTTCTAGACATCGCGCCAAGGGGCAGTTCCAGCACCTGACGTCCATGCCCACGGCGCCTAGCCGCCTTCAGTTCTGAGCAACACCGCGATTGTTCAGCACGGTCTGTGCGCGGCGGTTCTGCGACCAGCAGGAAATGTCGTTGCAGACGGCCACCGGCCGCTCCTTGCCGTAGGACGTGGTGCGGATCCGTGCGCCCGCGATCCCATTGCGCGCGAGGAAGGCGCGAACGGTTTCTGCCCGCTTCTGACCGAGGGCGATGTTGTACTCGCGGGTGCCGCGCTCGTCGGCATGGCCTTCGATCGTAATCGTGTACTGTGCGTACTGCTGGAGCCAGCGCGCCTGGTTGGACAGGGTCTGTTGGGCTTCGGGGGTGAGATCGGTGCTGTCGGTCGAGAAGTAGACGATGTCGCCGACATTGACGCTGAAGTCCCGGGCAGATCCAGGTGTGGCGGGAGCACCCCGTCCACCGGCACCGGCTGCGCCGCCGGCAAGTTCGTTCTCCGGCTTGGGCGTATTCGAGCACGCCGCGAGCAGCAGAGCGGCGGCACACGCCACGGCAAGCCGCAGGCCGCGCGATCCGCCGAGCAGAGCGATGGACATTGACCGGATCCCTTCGTTCACGCGCCTCGGGCTGCGTGTATTCTGTGCTGCCTCGTCACACTCGGCGCAGCGCGGCGCGTGTTCCAGACGACGCGATAAAGCACTGTTCGTCCGAAAATGTGACCAATGTTCGGTAATGACCGCAGGTGAAGGCAGCTGCAAGCGACGCTGCCGCTTTATCCCACATTTTCAGCGATTCGGGTCGGTATCCCCTCCCCCAAAAGACCGGGGGCCGACCCACCGATGGCAGGACGGCCCCCTGTCAGCCTACCCGGAAGACTCCGGGAAACGGCGAAAGCGCGTTACTGCGCCTTCTGCACCGTGACGTCGGCGCCGAGCTTCATCGGCTTGTGAGCGACTTCCTTGCGGCAAGCGCCGAGAGCGACAGCCGAAACGACAGCAGCGAGAACGATGATCTTCTTCATTTGGTCTCTCCTAATCAGGTCCTATAGGTCCCAGTCCAGTTGGCTCGAGCGATTAACGCTTCACCTGCTCAGTAGCCGGTACGTCCGCGCCAAGCTTCATCGGCTTGTGCGGCACTTCCTTTCGGCAAGCGCCGAGCGCTGCCGTTGCGATGATCGCCGTCAGGACGATCGCGCCTTTCACTGACTTCAATGCACTCTCCTACTGACTCAATCATCGGCAATCGCACCTACTGGGGTACTTGTGGTGGCCGGGTAGATCAAGAACTGCGGCCCGGAAGCGGCAGCTTTCCAAATGAATTGGTGCCGAAATGCAACGCGAGCCTGCAGAGGCGGTGATCGAATCAACCTGCGACGCCAAGGACCTATCGGCAAATCTTATCGAAATCTTACCAACGCGGCTGCATGCTGTCGGGTCTCGCGAAGTGTGGCATCCCGGCCAGCATCGCTACAACCCGGAGATCAGCTCCGCAGCGGCGACCAGGCAGGATCGGAAGCGAATGCCGGGGTCGGAACAGCGCGTTCGTTGTAGCCGGTGATGTCGACAGAGAACAGCTTGGGTCCGCCACTGGCGCCCTGGCTCTCCCGAAAGAACATCAGGACGCGGCCGTTCGGCGCCCAGGTCGGGCCCTCGTTGTGGAACCCGGAGGACAGAATGCGTTCCCCGGTGCCGTCGACCTTCATGACGCCGATGAGGAACTGGCCGCCGGACTGCTTTGTGAACGCGATGTAGTCGCCGCGCGGGGACCAGACCGGGGTAGAATAGCGGCCATCGCCACGGCTTATGCGTTGGACCCCGCCATTGCCGAGGTTCATGACGTAGATCTGCTGGAAACCCTCCCGATCGCTCTCGAAGCAAAGCGATCGGCCATCGGGGGAGTAGCACGGGCCCGTATTGATGCCGGCGCCCTGGGTGAAGCGGCGCATCTGCTTGGACCGAAGATCCATTTCGACGAGGTTCGTCGCACCGCCTTCCTCAACGACGCTGAGCACCAGCCGCTGGCCGTCGGGCGAGAAGCGCGGTGCGAAGGCCAGGGACGGGAAATTGCCGATCAGCTCGCGCTGGCCGCTCTCGATGCTCATCAGGAAAACACGAGGTTTTCCATCGATGTACTGAGTAAAGGTGATTTCCTGGGCCACCGGATTGAAGCGGGGGGTCAAGGTCAGCTCGCGCCCGTCGGAAAGGGTACGGACATTTTGCCCATCCTGGTCCATGATGGCTAAGCGCTTGAGACGACGGGCTTTTGGGCCGGTCTCGTCGACGAAGACGATCTGGGTGTCGAAGTAGCCCTTCTCCAGAGTCAGCTTTTCGTACACACGGTCGGCGATCTGGTGCGACAGCCGGCGCCAAAGCGCGGGCTGGATCAACAGGCCCTGGCCGTCCAATGCTTTGCCAAGCACCGTGTCCCAAAGGCGAAAATCGGTTCGAACACGGCCGTCGGGCACGCGATAGACCCGACCGACGACGAGTGCTTCCGCACCCACGGCGCGCCAATCTGCAAAGCGAGGTGTCTGGTTGATGTCGCCAATCCGTTCGATGAACGCGGCGCGGTCGAGCGGCCGGAACAAGCCGGAGCGCTCGAGGTCGGCGGCGACGACAGAAGCCAATTCCGCTGAGAGCTGAGGATCATCGCCGGTGAAGTCGGTAATCGCGATCGGCCGCGGACGCAGGGTCGCTTCATCGACCGTAACCTGCGTTGGCGCCCGCTGAGCCGACACGGCTCGGGTCCAGGCAAGCGCTGCGGTGCTTGCGCCATACGCCAGCGCGCGGCGGCGGGACATTGTGAGCGCGGGAATTCGGCGTTGGGACATGGGGCGTCTGGTCTCGTGGGCGCCTGAGACATCTGGCCGTCAAGAGTGACGGAATTTGGCCATCGCTTATCAGAACATTCGCTTCGGGTCGAATGTCACGACCATGTAGTCCCAGCCGCCCTGATAAAGGTCCGCGGGCAGTTCATACGGCTCGCACTTCACCAGCGCCCGAACGGCGCTGTCGGCGGCGTCCTTGAAGATCGGTGTATTCTGAGCCGCGACGACCTTCGGTGGCTGCGCCAGAGTCCCGTCCTGCTTCAGTTTCACCTCGACTTGGACGACGATCTTGTCGATGCCTTCGAGGCCGGAATTGATGTTCCAGCAGCGCGATACCTGCTGCTTCATCAGGGATCCCAGCATCGACGCCTGGCTTGCCGTCAGCTGCTTGTCTTTCCCTTCTGGCGCTCCGGCCACGGGTCCCTTGGACTTTGTCGGAACATCGGACTTCGCGCCGGCGGGTGCGGCGGCCTTCACCTGTTGGCTGACCAGTGCCTTCGGCGTCGAGTCGTCGGGCAGGTTCTTCAGGCGGTCTTCGAGGCTGGCGACGCGCTTCTTCTGCTCTTCCTCGCGCTTCTTCTTCTGTTCGGCGAGCTTCTTAAGTTGCTCGTCACGCTTCTTCTTTTCTTCCGCGGCCTTGCGTTTGGCCTCGGCGTCGGCTTTCGCCTTGGCCTCGGCCTCAGCACGCTTGCGATCCTCCTCGACCTTGTCCACGAGCTTCTTCTGATCTTCCGGGGTCGGCCCCGGTGTGAGCGCCGGCTCGGGCGGCGGCTCTTTCTTTACCGGCGGCGGCAAAGCCGCGAGCTTCTTGGCAATCTCGTCTTCCTGCGGCTTGGCGGGCTCGGCCTGTGGCGGCGGAGGCGGGGGTGGAGCGGGTGGCGGAGCGGCCGTCTTGGGCGGCTCCTTCTTCGGAGGCTGCTTGCCTGCGCCCTCCTGCCCCTCCGCATCGAGGTTCTTGGAGTCCCTGTTGCCCTGGCGCAGACGCACAAGTTCATCCGCCGAAATGATCGCGACCTCGACCGGGATGGGCTCGGGCAGCTTCAGCGGCGGGGTCGCACGAATCGTAAGCACCGCCCACGCCAGGAGCGAGGCATGCAGCAGAAACGATACTGCGAGGCCGATGTTCACGGCCGCCTCTAGCCTCCCGATTCGCCTTCGAGCACCAGGGACAGCTTCTTGAAGCCGGCCTGCTGGATGCGGGCCATGACCTGGGTCGCGAGGCCATACACGGCCTGCTTGTCGCCGCGCACGAAGATCGGCTCGTCCGTGCCGCCCCGGCTTTTCGCGATTGCCTGAAGCTTGGGGCCGATTTCGTCCAGTGTCAGCGGCGTCTTGTCTTCCTGCCCGAGGAAAATTTTGCCCTCCCGGGTCACAGATATGACGATCGGTTCCTTGTTTTGCGAATCCAGGGACTTACCCTTGGCCTGGGGAAGTTCGAGCGGGACGCCGGCCGTCATCAGAGGAGCGGCGACCATGAAGATCACGAGCAGAACCAGCATCACGTCGACGAACGGCGTAACGTTGATCTCGGCCATCGGGGCATGACGGCGTGCGCGACCGCGCCGCCCGCCCGAAGCTCTCACGTGCTGTTGCTTTATGCTCGCGCCCATGTGGGGCCTCTCTACGTCCGCACGTCGATCTGTCGGGAAACGATGGCGGAGAACTCGTCGGCGAAGGCTTCCAGGCGCTGCGATATCTGTGCGCTCTTTGCGGCATAGTGATTGTAGAATATCTGCGCCGGGATTGCCGCGAGCAGGCCGATAGCCGTAGCGAACAGCGCTTCCGAGATGCCGGGTGCCACCACCGCGAGGGAGGTATTCTTCGAAGTCGCGATGGCCTGGAACGTCGTCATGATGCCGACCACCGTGCCGAAGAGGCCGATGAACGGGGCCGACGAAGCAACCGTGGCCAGGAACAGCAGGCGGCGGTCGAGCTGCTCCATCTCGCGGTTGATGGTGACATCCATCACCTTCTCTACGCGCAGCTGGATGCCGCCGAGCGCGCGGATGTTGCCTTCGACCGATCTTTTCCATTCGCGCATCGCCGCGACGAATAGCGCCGCGATCGTGATCGTCTTGGCTCGCGCAAGGTTGTTGTAAAGATCGTCCAGTGACTGGCCCGACCAGAACAGGGCCTCGAAGCGATCGGCTTCGCGATGCGCCCGGCGAAACGCGAAATGCTTCTCGATGATGATCGCCCACGACCAGATCGAGGCCAGGAGCAGGCCGATCATCACGATTTTCACAATGATGTGGGCCTGGACAAACAGCTCGACGAACGAGAAGCCCTGCCCCGTCGCCAGTGTGATGTTGCCTTTCAGCAGATCCTGCGGATTCATCGCCTCGTCCGTCATCTTGCGGCACCGGCCCAAAGCCGGTGGCACTCTTTGCGTTCGGCCGAATCAGGCCACCCGGCACCTCTCAGATGCCAGTCGATGGCCCATCCCGCCAGATGCGCTACGGATCTCCCTCCGTAATCTTCAGCAATCCCCTTCCAATGTGACAAAATGGCGGCCCACTGAACGCCTGTGGTCGCAAAAGCGCCGGGGTATCAGGATCGATGACACGTGCTGCGAGGGAGAAAGACCATGCCGAAGGTCCATGTCGTCGGGTCGATCAACCGCGACATCGTCGCCTACGTCGATCACCTGCCGCGGCCGGGTGAAACCGTGCTGGGCCGGCGTTCGGCGAGCTTTCCGGGTGGCAAGGGCGCCAATCAGGCCGTTTCTGCGTGCCGGCTGGGGGGCCCCGTTGGACTGACCGGGCGGGTCGGCTCCGACCCGCTTGGGGATGAGATGCTGCGCTTCCTCTCGGGCGAAGGGATCGACGTCGCAGGTGTGTCGCGATCGACCGAGGCGACCGGGATCGCGCTGATCACCGTCGACGGCGCCTCACAGAACACGATCGCGGTCGTGCCTGGTGCAAACGAGGATTGGCCCGCCGGATGTCCGCCATTCGCTCCGACCGCGGCCGACATCGTGGTGTGCCAGCTCGAGGTGCCGCTCGAAGTGGTGACAGGGGCCTTCGAGGCGGCGCGCGCGGTGCGGGCGACGACTGTGCTCAACCCGGCGCCCTATCGCCAGCTCCCAGATCGTCTGTTGCCCCTCACCGGTCTTCTCGTGCTCAACGAAATTGGGCTGTCCGGGCTGACCGGCGAGCCTGTCGAGCAGATCGACGACAAGATTCTGCCATCGATCGTGCGCGGTTTGATCGCGCGGGGACCGAAGGCTGTGATCGTGACGCTGGGGCGTGCAGGTGCCCTCGTTGTCGAGACCGACCGCCGCGCCCAACGGATCCCCGGCCGCACGGTTCGTGCGATCGATACGACCGGGGCAGGGGACTGTTTCGTGGGGGCCGTGGCGGCAGCGTTGCTCGAGGGACACCAGCTCGCATCAGCCGCTGAGTTCGCCAATCGCGCGGCAGCGCTCAGCGTAACGCGCGAGGGTGCCGCAGCCTCGATGCCGATGCGCGCGACGGTGGATGCGTTCTGAAACGCTACTGCGAAGCTGAGTTTCCGATTCGATCGTCGATGGCCGAAAAGAGTTCCGTTCCTGGCTCTCTCAAGCCTTCGACGACATCGTAGTGATTCCTGCCCGGCACCGAGACGATAGAACGTGAGATCGCGCGCCACAGCTCATGCTGGCGGCGGCTCTGGCGGTGGAACTCGTTCGATTCGTCGGCGCCAACGACGAAGTCGACCGGGCATTTCACGAGTGGAAGCTTCTCGTGAAGACTCCATTGGCGGGCCTCGCCGGCAGTCATGCGGATCTCCGCGTTCATCGATGTGCACAGCAGCGGCGCGAGTTCAAAGACGCCCGAGATCGGAACTGCGCCGACGAACGGATCACGAGGTAAGCCACGCGCGGACCAATCGGTGCAGCACAGGTCCGCAGTCAGATAGCCGCCGGCAGAATGGCCGCCGATAACCAGGCGCCCGCGCTCCTTCTCGCCGAGCCGGGCCCAGAGTTCTACGACTGCGGCCCGACAGCCTTCGGCGATCCGGCCGACGGTTACCTCGGGGCACAAGGGATAGTTCAGAACCGCGACTGTGACCCCGCGCGGGACGAGAGCGTCGGCGACCCAGGAGAACTCGTTCTTGGAGAGGGCGCGCCAGTACCCGCCGTGGATGAACACGAACGCGCCGCGCGGGTTCTTCGCCCGGAAAATGTCCATGACTTGCCGCGGGTGCGGTCCGTAGGAAACGTCGGCGTCATGCGCGAGGCGCGCTCGGGTCGCCGCCGCAGCGGGAATCCACCGCTGCATGATCGCGCCGGGGTCGGCTACCGTGGTGCGCGGATTGTACTCGCGCTCGCACCAGGCGGGGTCATCGTACTCGGGTCGCATTCCTCACCTTGCTCCTACATCGCCGTCCTGACGCGCCAGAGTTCCGGGAACAGCACAACGTCGAGCATCTTGCGCAGATAGCCGACACCGTCGGTGCCGCCTGTCCCTCGCTTGAAGCCGATCACCCGTTCGACCGTCGTCAGGTGCCTGAAGCGCCAAAGACGGAACGCATCTTCGAGGTCGACCAGTTCTTCGGCGAGTTCATAGAGATCCCAATGGGTCTCCGGCGCCTTGTAGATCCTGGCCCATGCCGCCTCGACGGCTGGATGATGCTGCGTAGCGATCGTGCGGTCGCGCTGGAGGACTTCAGCGGGAATCTCCAAGCCGCGACGGGCGAGCAGGGCGATGGCCTCGTCGTAAATCGAGGGCGCCGCCAAAGCCGCCTCGACTTCCGCGAAACGGGACGGGTTGTGACGGTGTGGGGCCAGCATCGCGCGGTTCTTGTTGCCGAGCCGAAACTCGATGGCGCGATACTGGAACGATTGGAAGCCGGATGAACGCCCGAGGTAAGGCCGGATCGCGCTATACTCCGGGGGTGTCATCGTCGCAAGGACGTCCCAGGCTTGCACAAGCTGCTGCATGATCCGTGAGACCCGTGCCAGCATCTTGAAGGCCGGCGGAAGTTTGTCGTCACGGATCGAGGCGATCGCTCCCCCCAATTCGTGGAGGATGAGCTTCATCCACAGCTCGCTGGTCTGATGCTGGATGATGAAAAGAAGCTCGTTCCGGTCCGGAGAGAGCGGTCGCTGAGCGGCGAGGATCGGGTCTAGCTGAAGATAGTCTCCGTAGGACATGTCTGTTGCGAAGTCGAGTTTGGCAGAGTGCCAGCCCGCTTCGCTCGGCCCGCTGTTTTCATTGGTCATGTGCGCGCCTCAGGTTACGGATCCGGTGGGAGCCGGCGCCAGGGCCCGCCAACTCTGCGATGTCATCACGTCATCGAGTATGGCCATGGCGTCCCAGATGTCGACGTGTCGGACGTAGAGCGGGCCGAAGCCGAAGCGCAGGACATCGGGAGCGCGAAAATCGCCGATGACGCCGCGTTCGATCAGCGCCTGCATGATGCGGTAGCCTTCCCCGTGGGTGAGCGAGATGTGATTGCCTCGCCGTGCTCCGTCACGGGAGACGGCCAGCCCAAATCCATGCCGCGCCAGACGGCCGTCCAAGATCCGTATCATGAGGTCGCCGAGAGATCTGCCTTTGGCTTGGACGCGCCGCATGTCGACACCGGCGAAAGCGTCGAGTGCGGCTTCAAGCGCAATGCTCGACAGCACCTGGGGCGTGGAGCAGAGTAATGCGCGAATCCCCGGGGCGCGCGCGAAATCCTCAGCGAAGGCGAATGGAGAAGCGTGCGCGAACCAACCGCAGAGCGGCTGGTCGATCGCGTCGAGATGCCGCTCGGCGACGTAAACATGCGAAGGGGCGCCGGGGCCGCCGTTGAGAAATTTGTAGCCGCACCCGACGGCGAAGTCGCATCTGTCGGCATCGAGACGCAATTCCACCGCACCTGACGAGTGCGCCAGATCCCAGACGACCAAGGCGCCGATTTCGTGTGCGGCGCGATTGATGGCCGCCATGTCCTGGATCTCCGCCGTGCGATAGTTGACATGTGACAACTCGACGACAGCGGTGTCAGCATCGATGGCGCCGACGATCTCGGACGTCTCGCAGCGGCGAACCACCAAACCGTTCATGCGTGCGACACTGTCGACGATGTGGTTGTCCGAGGGGAAATTGCCCTTTTCGCAGACGATCGTCTTGCGTCCCGGCCGCATGCGTATCGCCACCGTGAGTACCTTGAACAGATTTATCGTAATCGTGTCGGTGACCGTTACCTGGTGCGGTGCAGCTCCGAGCAGTGGCGCGAGCTTTCGGCCAAGCCGGCCGGGCGAGTCGTACCAGCCGGCCTGATTCCAGGAACGAATCAGGCCCGTGCCCCACTCCTGCTCGACCGCACTCGAAACCCGTTGCGGCACGGACGCCGGCAACGCGCCCAGTGAATTGCCATCGAGATAGACGATGCCTGGCGGCAATCGGAAGCGGTCACGCACAAACGCGATGCTGTCGTTCCGGTCGAGCGCGATGCACTCGTCTCTGCTTACGGCCATGTCGGTTGGTTCTCTGAAGATTGTACGGCGCATCTTGCATGGCGATTTTCGGGGCTTCAAGCACGCAGAGCGTCGCTTGTGCCGTGTCGGCGAACTTTGGCATTCAGAAGGGATGCTATCGGTCGATTTCCGATCGGAACACGGCGCTGCGTGGAAGGTGATAGCACTTTGCCGCCATCTTGGTGCCCATGTTCGAGTGGAAACGACCGCTGGTGTCGACGGGCGGATGTCGGCAGCAACGGCGGTTCATTGCGGGAAACTCACCGTCGAAGACAGAGGAGCACAAGTCATGGCATCTTTTGCACGGAACATCGGTACTTCGACAGGCGGTCCCAAACGTCGTTCGATCGGTAACACCACCGGAAACGAAGCGCTTCCGGTCGATGCCATCGCGAGGCAGGTCGCGATTCTCGAGGAAGCCGAGGGGCCGCGCGCGGCGTACCAATTGCTGCAGAACCAATTGAAGCGCTGCGGCTCTCAGGAGCACGGAATTCCTGTCGCGCTGGCGACGCTGGAGAGAAATCTCATCGAAGCCTGCTGTTTCGAAAGCCAGGGGCGCTGAGACTCAGTCCTCGACGAGGCCGTCTTCCGCGAAGCGATGCGCGGCCCATCGAGGCAGATCGGAATGTCCGGCAGTATCGAACTTGATCGGGCCGATCGATGTTTGAAACCTGCGTTCGGCCTTGGACGAGCTCGCCATCGACGGGGGCCCTTGTGTCGTCTGCGGCGGCGGAGGGCCATCGTTGTCGGGAAGCTGCCGAGCAACCTCCAAGGCCGTCAGCAGCAGTGTCGTCGACCGTGACGGTGGCAGGCCCAGGCGGACGGTCGCTCGAGAGCTGAACCGTCGTCCGCCCACGGAGTTGAGGAAGGAAGGTCGCAGAAGGACACGCACGTCCCGCAATTGCGATGCGACGCGTATCTCGGGTGGAGGTGTCTCCGCGGCAAGAGGTGCAGCGGCGAAGATGCGGGGCGTCTGGCCCCGGCGCCAAAGCTCCGCGACGAAGATCCAGGCTTCGGCGGGAAAGGCCGCAAGAACGACGGCTGCGACGTCCTGCGTGCCGAGCCTGTCGGTCGAAACGGACAGCTCGCGCGCTCCAGCAGGGAGTGTCTCGATCAAGGGGTCGCCCTTGTGGAGGACGCGGATTGCGCGCGCGGCGTCTGCCGCGATGGACCGCATTGCGGCCGTGGCATCGCTGACGATGGCGATTTTGCCAGCGGGACGAGTTGCTGCGTGGTGTGCGGCCAATCTGCCGAGCAGTGTCCCCTCGCTCGGTTCCTCGGGGACCAATGCCAGTGTGCGTTCTCCCGCACCGCCTCCGCCTGTGTTTGGCGATGGAAGTCCTGTCGCGATGAACCAAATGCCTGCTGATCGATAGATCGGGGCGGCTGCAGCGGCGGCGCTCTGGCAGGGGTGTCCGATTACGATCGTATGGCTGCCGTGCCCGGCTGCATCGGCGAGCTGGGTGGCCAACTCGCGGGCGCTCTGGGCGGAGCACCCATCATCGCGAATATCGATCTTGTAAGGGCGAGTTGGAGGGGCGGCAGAGTTTTCCGTGAGCGCCAGCGCATTACGGATGTCCGTTTCGATCCTGGTGCGCGAGCCGGTCATCGGTGCGGCAATCACGATCTGGGTGACGTCCGTGGCGTGGGCGGCAGTTCCGGCAATCTGCTGCAGAAAGAGCGTGAGAGCGAGGCTCGCTACGAGACAACGCGGCGACACTGCAGAAAAACGAAGAGGCAGCCTCGCGGCTGCCTCCCGTAGTCGATGCGATCGGTCGATCACTCGACGTGCTCAATTCTGCACGTAGGTGATCTTATCGCCGACCTTCTTCCAGGTGTACATGACATAGTCAGGACGCGTGATGTCGCCCTTCTTGTCGAACTTCAGGTCGCCGATGACGGTCTTGTAGGTCTTGCCCGTGCGCATCTCGGCTGCGACCTTCTTGGCATCGTTCGACTTGATGGCGTTGGCGGCCTGAACGATCACCTCGAGGGCAGCGTAGCTGTAGAGCGTATAGGCTTCCGGATTGAACTTGATGGCCTCGAACTGCTTCACGACGGCAGCAGCTTCGGGACGCTTGCGCGGATCCGGCGGGAAGGTCATCAGCGTGCCTTCGACGCCGGGACCACCGATCGAGGCGAACTCGTCGGAGGTGATGCCGTCGCCCGACATCATCGTCGCCTTGACGCCTGCGTCGCGCATCTGACGGACGATCAGGCCGCCTTCGGTGTGGAGGCCGCCCCAGTAGACGATTTCCGCGCCCGAGGACTTGATCTTGGCGACCAGCGCCGAGAAGTCCTTCTCGCCGGTATTCACGCCTTCGTACAGGACTTCCTTGACGCCGAGCTTGTTCATCGCCTTCTGCGTCTCGTCGGCAAGACCCTTACCATAGGTGGTCTTGTCGTGGACGATCGCGACCTTCTTGCCCTTCTCCTGCTTGGCCAGGTACTGGCCGGCGACCTCACCCTGCTGGTCGTCGCGACCGCAGGTGCGGAACACGTTCCAGAGGCCGCGCTCGGTGATCTTCGGGTTCGTCGCCGAAGGCGTGATAACCAGAGCGCCGTTCTCGGCGTAGACTTCCGACGCCGGCATGGTGACGCCGGAGTTGAAGTGGCCGACGACGAAGCGCACGCCGTCACCGATCATCTTGTTCGCGACCGAGACGCCCTGCTTGGGGTCGGAGACGTCGTCACCGAACACGAGTTCGATCTGCTGACCATTCATGCCACCCTTGGCATTCAGGTTCTTAGCGATCATCTCGGCGCCATTCTTGAGCTGCGCGCCAAACGCCGCGTTCGGTCCAGTCAGCGGACCCGCGACACCGATCTTGATCTTCCCCTGGGCGCTCGCCGCGCCCGTAAACGCGAGCAGCGCGGCAACCGCGACGCCCGACCACACAACCTTCTTCATAAAGGCACTCCCTTTGTGAATTCACCCGCCGCCGCACGGGACGTCAGGCTGGGCGGACACCCGCCGTGGCGCCATATTGCGCCAAATTTGGGCGTTGTCACTTAGTAAGCCGACGCATCTGTGGGTGGGCTTTGAAACGCTCCGTGGTACACCAGAGACGCCGTTACCGTGTCACGAAAACAGCCAGCCGTAACGCTCGCGCATCTGCCGCTGACGGGCGGTGGCATACCCAGCGATGCAGGCGACCAGCAAGATCGATGCGTCGACGAGATAATTCTTTGCCGACACAAGGACTTCCTCGAACAGCGCAAAGTGCATGAACCTGACGACCAGCGTCAGCATCAGCGCGTAGACGACGACCTGCCAAAACGGGCGCCAAGTCTCAGCGATCGCCCTGCCGGTAATGAATGCGCCGCCCGCGCCGAGCAGCACGGTACACAGCAAGAACACCCAATGGCCGTTCGGGCCGGCGTCGTAGAGCCACTCGGGCATGTCGTCATCGACCTCTCATGTCAAGCTGCGATGCAGCAATTTTGCGATCCCGGCCGTCAGTGGCGCCCGCCCTCGAGGTAGGCTGCTTGAACCTCCGGCCTGGCCAGTAGCTCGCGTCCCGATCCCGACATGGTGATTTGGCCATTGACCATCACGTAGGCCCGGTGGGCAAGTTTGAGGGCGTGAAAGGCATTCTGCTCGACCAGGAAGATGGTCATCTTCTCGCGGGCATTCAGGTCTCGGATCACGTCGAAGATCTGCTTCACGATCAGCGGCGCGAGACCGAGCGAGGGCTCGTCGAGCATCAACAGCCTCGGGCGCGTCATCAGCGCGCGCGCGATCGCCAGCATTTGCTGCTCGCCGCCCGAGAGCGTGCCGCCTCGCTGCATCAGTCGTTCCTTCAGACGGGGAAACAGCGTGGTGACCTTGGCGAGGTCTTCCTCGAAGTGGCGACCGCCGTCGACTTCAGCGCCCATTTGAAGGTTCTCAAGGACGGTCATGCGCGGGAAGATCCGTCGACCTTCCGGCGACTGCGCTATGCGCAGCCGCGCGATCTCATGTGTAGCCAAGTGGGTGATATCCCGCCCTGCATACACTATGCGTCCGTCGTGGGCGCGGGGCTTGCCGAATACCGTCATCATGAGTGTCGACTTGCCGGCGCCGTTGGCGCCTATCAACGTCACAATCTCACCTTCGTTGACGGTTACGTCGACCCCCTTGAGCGCAACGATGCTGCCATAGGACGATTTCACGCCCTTGATGTCGAGAAGAGGCTGGGTCGTCATGGCCGAACTCCCGCTTCGGCCTCGGCCGCCGCCACTTCGTCGTCTTCGACCCCGAGATAGGCCGCGATAACCTTGGGATCATTCTTCACGTGATCGGGCGTCCCATCCGAAATCTTGGTGCCATATTCCAGCACCACCACGTGGTCGGAAATCTCCATCACGACCGACATGTCGTGCTCGATCAGAAGGATCGACGTGCCGTGTTCCAGGCGGATCATGCGCAGCAAATCGTTCAATTCCGCGCTCTCACGCGGATTGAGGCCGGCCGCAGGTTCGTCGAGACAGAGCAGAACAGGATCTGTGCACATCGCACGTGCGATCTCCAACCGGCGTTGCGCACCGTACGGCAGATCGCCCGCGGGATCGTCGGCGCGATCAATGAGACCGATGCGCTCGAGCCAATACTTTGCACGCTCGATCGACTTGCGTTCCGCTGCGTGGTAGTTGCGCGAACCGAATAGACCCAGAATTGTCCACCCCGAAGCCTTCATCAGCGCGTTATGCTGCGCGACGACGAGGTTCTCGAGCGCCGTCATGCCGGTAAAGAGGCGGATGTTCTGGAACGTGCGGGCCACGTGCGCTTTTTGCGCGATCTCGAAATCGGGCATGCGCTCGAGTAGATACACCCTGTCGTCGTCTTTGCCCGCGAAGCGGGCACCCGATCTGGTCACGGTGTCGACTTGGGCCGCCGAGTTGGCGCCGCCCAAGAGTGCGATGCGCCCGGTGGTCGGCTTGTAGAATCCTGTGATGCAGTTGAACACCGTGGTCTTGCCGGCGCCGTTTGGTCCGATCAATGCGGTGATCTCGCCGCGACTGGCCGAGAAGCTCAGGTCGTTGACGGCAACCAGGCCGCCGAACCGCATGGTCATGTGCTCCACGACGAGGAGCGGGGCTTTTGAACTGGTCATCAGCCGTGCCCTTCCTTGACGTGGTCGCCCGAGACGGCTCGGCGCTCTTTCAGAAACGCCGTTGGTACGCGTGTCGAGATCAGGCCGCGCGGCTTCCAGATCATAAGGACGACCATCGCCAATCCGAACAGCAGCATGCGGTACAGGGTCGGATCGAAATCCTTGCCGAAGATCTGTTTCAACCAATCGAGTTCACGCAGAATCTCGGTCCCGCCGATCATCACAATGGCGGCGATGGCGACACCGAGCTGGCTGCCCATTCCGCCCAGAACGACGATTGCTAGGATCACCGCGCTTTCCATGAAGGTAAAGCTTTCGGGCGAGATGAATCCCTGGCGCGCGGCGAAGAACGAGCCGGCAATTCCACCGAAACCGGCGCCGATCGCGAAAGCCGTGAGCTTTGTGTTGGTGGTGTTGATACCGAGCGAGCGGCAGGCGATCTCGTCCTCGCGCAGCGCCTCCCAGGCCCGGCCGACCGGCAGTTTCCGAAGGCGCAGCGTGACCCAGTTGGTGAGCAGCGAGAGGGCGAGAATGACGTAGAAGAGAAAGAGCGTGCGGTAGAGCGGTGAGAATTCGAGACCGAAGCGCGCAGCAAAGCCTTCCTCGGTGGCATTGAACGGGATGCCAAAAAAGGTCGGGCGCGGAATGCCCGAAATTCCGGCATAGCCGTTCGTCAGGTCAATCCAGTTCACGATGACCAGGCGGATGATTTCGCCGAAGGCCAGCGTCACGATGGCGAGATAGTCGCCACGTAGCCGCAGCACGGGGAAACCGAGCAGAACACCCCAGAATGCCGCGAGAATGCCGGCTAGGGGTAGGCAGATCCAGAACGAAAAGCCGAAGTGCTGGGCGAGCAAGGCATAGGAATAGGCGCCTACGGCATAGAAGGCCACGTAACCCAGATCGAGCAGTCCCGCGAGGCCGACGACGATGTTGAGGCCCCAGCCGAGCATGATGTAGATGAGGATCTGGATGCCGAAGTTGTCGATCCACTTGATCGAACCGGCCTGTCCAACGAATGCCAGCGCGATCAGCGGATAGAGCAGCAGGAACAGAAGTCCCGCGGCGGAAGCGAAATTGGCGGTCTTCCCCGTAACTTCGACGCGTGCCTTCTGGCTCGATCTGGCTGGGGGCGGCGCTTGCGGCAGCCTGTCGAGCGCAACCGCAACCAGTGCGAGGACACCAGCGCCGACGAGTGCTCTGCCGAGCGATCCCGGACCAGCGATCATGTCGGCGAACGTATCGGCCTGGATGCCGAACGAGGGGGCGGCGACCGCGTAGATCACGAGGCAGCCCAGAACGAGGTAGCCGATCGTTGCTGCGGGGTTGCGCTTGGATGCAACGAAGCGCATCAGAGAGACAGCAAACGCGCACAGCACAGCGACGAACACCAGATACCATCGCTGGGCCAGGACCAGCTTGTTCTCCATGTTCTGTTCGGTACGCAGAAGGAGGATTGGAACGGCCAGGCCAAGCATCAACAGGCTCGCCTGACCGGCCTCCTTGAAGGCAGTTCCGATGCGACTTTTCACCTGGTCCGTCGACCCGATCGCGTCAACCGTCATGTTTTAGACTTTCTCGACTTCGGGTTTACCGAGGATGCCTGACGGCAGGAAGATCAGCGTGACGGCAAGGATCGAGAAGGCTGCGACGTCCTTATAGTCGATGGTGAAATACGCCGACCAAAGGGCTTCGATCAGGCCGATGATCAACCCGCCCAGAACGGCTCCCGGCAAGGATCCGATGCCGCCGAGCACGGCCGCGGTAAAGGCCTTGACACCGGGTACGAAGCCATCGGCGAAATTCACGACGCCGTACTGGAGGATGTACATTACGCCCGCCACGGCGGCGAGCGCGGCGCCGATGACGAATGTGATCGAGACGGTCTTGTCGACGTCCACGCCGAGGAGCGCAGCCATCTTGCCGTCCTGCTCGCACGCTCGCTGGGCGCGACCGAGCGGCGTCTTCTGGACGAGATACCAGAATGCGGCCAACAGGACCGCTGTGACCAGAATGATCACGATCTGCTTGTAGGCGAGGTTGACGCCGACACCGGTGGTCTCGAACAGGCAGGACTTGGCTGCGGTGCTCTGTCCAGCCAGACAGAAGCCGCCGTCGATCAGCGGCGGCACGGCCTTGTTGCGCGGTCCCTGGACCACCTGCACGAAGTTGACCAGGAAGATCGAGACCCCGATCGCCGAAATCAGAGGCGCGAGGCGGAACGAGCCGCGCAATGGGCGGTAAGCGATCTTCTCGATGGCCCAATTCCAAAGAGACGTGAGGAGCATCCCGAAGATCAGGACGATGATGAGCGCGACGATCAGCAGCGCGGTCCCGCCGGTGACCAACGGCGCCAGCAGAAGCAGAAAGATCAGCGCGATGAAGGTGGACAGCATGAACACGTCGCCGTGGGCGAAGTTGACCATGCCGATGATGCCGAACACCATCGTGTATCCGATGGCGATGAGCCCGTAGATCGAACCGAGGGTAACCCCGTTGATCACTTGTTGAATGAAGTATTCCATGGGCCCGTTCTCACACTCCCCCAGATCGAAGCGGTCCTTCGCGCGGTCCTATACGCGCCACCGGTCCGATGCAAGCATAACAGGGTGCGGTTGGACGGACAGACGTCGTCCGGTCGCTTTTTCGAATGTGCCTGGCCGGGAAACCCTGAAGTCGCGCAGGCCGTGAGCGCAGTGCAACATAATTGGGCAGCATGCCCGACCGTGCTAGGGCATGCCTGTCCCCTTAGTTCAGGCCGGCGTTGCCTGAGCGACGGCGAACC
>CAYMEB010000069.1:0-20638 GCA_964389095.1 uncultured Hyphomicrobiaceae bacterium | reverse complement strand
TTCGAGCCGCCCGTGCCTACACCCTTGGGACACCCCGTCTGGGCCATGAAGCCTTCGATCACGCGGTGGAAGACGATTCCATCGTAGAAGCCTTCACGCGCGAGCGTCTTGATCCGCTCGACGTGCTTGGGGGCGAGATCGGGGCGCAGCGCGATGACGACGCGGCCCTTGGTCGTCTCGATGATCAGAGTGTTCTCGGGATCTTTGATGGCGGCCATGGTGGGTCCTTCCTCGTCACGGGTATGGTTGGCGGCTTCGAATTGAAGATCAGTTGCGGGCAATTGCCACTGCGGCGCCGGCGATCACGCCGCCGGTGATGCGGTTGAGTATGCGAATGGCACTGGGACGGGCGAAGAGGCGTCGCGCGCGCAGGCCCGCGAGGCTGTAGGCGGCCATGATGCCGCCGAGCACGACCACGATCACCGCGGACAGCACCGCGATATCCGCGATTGTAAGGCGGGCGAGGTCGACCACGTTCGGCAGGACCGCCATGAAGAAAACGATCACCTTGGGATTTCCGATCGTCAGCGACAGGGAAGCTACGCAGGGTTTCCAGAACGCCTCGTCATCGGCGGTGGCGAGCCCCTCGAGCGGGCCGGCCGGGGCGGACCACAGCTTCCAGGCCACGTAGAGCAGATACGCCGCGCCGCAGTAGCGAAGCACGTCCAGAACCGCTGCATGTGTCTTGGCGATGACCGACAGCCCCGCCACGGCGGCCCAGAACCAGATGAGATCACCGATGACGAACCCCGTCACCCAGCTCACGGCGCCGCGCGAGTTGCCGCCGAGCGCGCGGGCGACGGTGGCGGCTACGCCCGGTCCCGGCGCCGCGACCGCTGTGAGGTAAACGCCGGTGAAGACCGCCAGGCCGGAGAGAGTGAGCGTCACGATCAACCCGATCTCTTACTTCTTCTGCGCGCCCTGATCCGACAACAGGTAGACGCGCTGCATCACGTCCGGATTGGCCGGGGGCTCCCCGCGCGCGATCTGGTCGACGTGCTCCATGCCCTGAACGACCTGTCCCCACACGGTGTACTGTCCGGTCAGCGGGCGGCAGCCCATGTCGGTGAAGCAGATGAAGAACTGGCTGTTGGCCGTGTTGGGATCCTGCGTGCGCGCGGCGCCCACGGTGCCGCGGCGGTAGGGCTCCTGCGAGAACTCGGCCTTCAGGTTGGGGTACTTGGAGCCGCCGATGCCGACACCGCGCGGATCACCCGTCTGCGCCATGAAGCCGTTGATCACACGGTGCCATTTAAGGCCGTTGTAGAAGCCTTCCTTGGCGAGCTGCTTGATGCGCGCGACATGCAGCGGCGCGAGGTCGGGGCGCAGCTGGATCAGCACGCGCCCTGTTTTCAGCTCGATGACCAACGTATTGGCCGGATCTTGTTGCTTGGCTCCGGCGGCCGGAACCGCCGCGCTGGGCGCTTGTGCTGCTGCAGGCGCGACGAGCGCGAGCGCGATGAACGAGGCGGCGATCAGTCTGAGCACGAGGCAGTCTCCCGCATTGCATGCATGGCCGAACGGCCCGGTAGGATGACGATGGCTTATGGCGGCAATCGGACGGCCGATCAAGCCGTGACGCGGCAGCGCCTGGACCGGTGCCGCGCTTCACGATCGGTTATCTGCGGTCCCGGCGGTCAACCGGCTGCGTTGGCGGCTGCAGCCGTCCCGACGCCGGCAGAACGCCGCTCGAGCTCTTCCGCGAGGCGGTCCGCGGCCGGATAATCGGGCTTGCCGGACCCCAGCAGCGGCAACCGCTCGACGTGGCTGACATCGGCGGGAACGGCGAGTTCTCCGACGCCCGCCGCACGCGCCGCGGCGATCAGTCGGGCGCGGTTCGCCCGCGGTTCCGTGGTCAGCAGCACGATGCGCTCACCCTTGCGCGCGTCCGGCCTGGCCACCGCGACCGAGATCGCCGCTGGCCAGAGGTCGGCCGCCAGCCGCTCGGCCACCGCGAGGGGCACCATCTCACCGCCGACCTTCGCGAAGCGCCGCGCGCGCCCGATGATCGAGACGAAGCCCTCCGTGTCGACTGCGACGACGTCGCCCGTATCGTGCCAGCCCGCCGGCGGCGCTTCGATCACGCCAGGCGCGTCGGCGCTCAGATAGCCCAGCATGATGTTCGGTCCCCGCACGTGAAGCCTGCCGATGGTGAGATCGCCATCGTGCTCCGCCATGCCTTCGACGCGCTCCAGCCGATGCTCGACCAGCGGCGATAGCCGGCCGACGCTGCCGGGCTTGCTCGCGAGCGGAGAGTTCATCGCGAGTACGGGCGCCGCCTCGGTGACCCCGTAGCCTTCCAGGATGCGCACGCCGTAGCGTTCCGCATAGATCTGGCGCGTGCGTTGCTTGAGGGCCTCGGCTCCGGACACGATGAAGCGGACACAGTGGAAATCGTAAGGGTGGGCGACCCGGGCATAGCCCGACAGGAAAGTGTCCGTCCCGAACAGGATGGTCGCCTCGACGTCGTAGACGAGTTCCGGAATGAGCCTGTAGTGCAGCGGCGTCGGGTACATGAACACGGGAATGCCGCCCACGAGAGGCATGATCATCCCCGCCGTCAGGCCGAACGCGTGGAACACCGGTAGCGCATTGAAGACCTTGTCCTCTCCGTTCGCATCCACCCGCGAGAGGCACTGCGCCACGTTGGCGAGGATGTTGCGATGGGAGAGAACGACGCCTTTCGGTACGCCTTCCGACCCGGAGGTGAAGAGGATGACTGCCGGGTCGTCGGCCCGTCGCGCGACCAGCGGCCGTCGGCCGCGCAGCACGGCGGCAATCCTGTCGCTGATCCCGATTGACGCGCGGATGTCCTCGAGGAACACGACGGAAGCGATCTCCTCGATCTCCCGCACGAGCCCCTGCAGACGCGCTTTTTCCACGAAGGCCCGCGACGTGAGGATCGTGCGCACCTCGGCCGCCGTGCACGCCGTCTTGATCGATGCCGCCCCCGCGGTGAAATTGAGCATCGCCGGGACGCGTCCGAGCCCGGAAAGCGCAAGGATGACGACCGCGGCGCCCGCCGAGGTCGGGAGCATGACGCCCACGGCCTCCCCTGTCGTGGTGATCTCCTCCAGCCGTCCCCCGAGCGCCTGCGCCGCGAGGATGAGCTTGCGGGACGACAGTTGCGTGCCTTGGGCGTCGCGCACCGCAATCTTGGCCGGACACAGATTGCGGCTGCCCTCGCAGACGGCCTCGAACACCGTGCGTTCGATCGGAGTCGTCCGCACCGCCGTATCGACCATGACGTCGTGCAGTGCGCGTGCTGCGGACTGCCGTCTCGCCCGGCCCTTGAGCGCGGGAGCGATGGCCAGCTTGACGGGCGGCAGGATCGTGACGGTGATCCGCGGCCGCCAGGCGAGCCGAATATGGCTCGCCCTGAGGTAGCTCCAGACGCGTGCCCGCTCAGCGCCGCGGATGCGCACCGGCACGATCCAGGCATCGGCCTTGTCCGCGATCATGCCGGTGCCGTCGTAGACCTTCATCAGGCTGCCTGTGGTGCTGACGCGGCCTTCGGGGAAGATCACGATCGAATGGCCAGCGCGAACCGCATTCAGCAATCCGCGTGTCCCCAGCGGCCGGCGTGGATCGATCACGTGGCAGGTGGCGAACCGCAGGAACGGCTTGATCCAGCGAACTTCGGAGATTTCCGTATTGACGGCGAATTCGGCGTGTTCGGGCAGGATGCAGTTCAGGATCGCCGCATCCAGTAGGCTCACGTGATTGGGCGCGATCACCACGCGCTGCCCGGTCGGCGGCAGGTTGTGCAGTCCTTCGACCTTCAGTCCGTAGATGAGGCGAAAGGTACCGCGCCCGACAGCACGGACGCCCTCCTTTCCCCATGAGCGGCAGACCAGGGCGAACACGATCACCGATGCGATCGTCAGCAGTGCGAACAGCATCCACAACGTGAGCCCCGCGGCCTGGAGGGCGGCAAGCACGCCGCCTCCTGCGGTCATGTATGCCGCGTTGAGCACGTTCACGGACGCGATCACGCGCGCGCGGCTGTCGGGTGGTGCCCAACTCTGCACCGCGGCGAATGAGGGCACGATGTAGAGGCCGCCGCAGATCGAGAGGCCGAGGAGAGCCGCGACCAGAGCCGCGCCTCTCCAGGAAGTGCCGATCTGCAGAAGCCCCAGCGTCTCGCTCGGGGGCACCGTCAGATAGGCGATCGCCGCCAGCGCGCCGGCCGACAGCGCCATGCCGAGGGCGCCGAGCGGCACGAGCGCGAGGTTCGGTTTGCCGTGGCTCGCCCCTGCTGCGAGTGCCGAGCCGATCGCGATGCCGATGACGAACGTCGTCAGACTGGCGGTGTAGACGTGCTCGCTGCCGCCGATCACCGTCTTGACCATGCCCGGCAGTAGCGACAGCACCAGGACGCCGACCAGCCAGAACCACGAGGTGACGTGGGCGCCGGCGCGAATTCGCGGATCCGATTTCAGCTCGCGCAGAAGCGCCGCCGTCGAGGCGAAGGGATTGCGCGTCAGTATCAGGTCCGGCGCGGCCGGGCCGTGCCGGGGGATCGCCCGGGCGAACAGCCAGCAGGCGACCGCGAGGACCACGATGATGGAGAAGATCACCTCCGCGCTTCCCGTCTGCGTGACCGCGACAGCCCCGCCGATCGTGCCGAGCAGGATCGCGAGAAACGTCGCGCCTTCCACCAGGGCGTTGCCGGCGGACAGCTCGCTGGTCTCCAGTTTCTCCGGCAGGATGCCGTACTTCACCGGTCCGAAGAGTGCGCCGATCACGCCGAACCCGAACAGCGCCACGAAAAGGATCGGGATCGAGTGGAGATAGAAGCCGGTCGCCGCCAGCGCGGCCACCGGCAACTCGGCGAGTTTGACGCGTTCAGCCATCAACGCCTTGTCGTATTTGTCGGCGAGTTCGCCGCCGAGCGCGGACAGGAAGAAGAACGGCGAGATGAACACCACCCCGGACAGCGTGATCAGCAGGCTTGCGGTCGCGGGCTCTTGCGGGGCCAGAATGCCGCCGAGCCCGAACAGTACGAGCATGCCGAGCGCGTTCTTCAGGAAGTTGTCGTTCAACGCCGAACAGAACTGGCACCAGAACAGCGGGGCGAACCTCCGCTCGACCATCAGGCTCTTCGACATGTGCAACTCCCTCGGGCTGCCCATGGGCAGGGCGCCGCGTCATCCTGGGCGCCATTCCCAGGCCGCCTGCATAGCACGGGTGGACCGATCCAGAATTCCGCCACGGAGGAAACTGTGTGCGAATCGCTTGCAGGGGTCTTCCCGCGCAGGCGCGGGTTGCGGTTGCCCCGGGCAGTTCTGGCCGCTACGGTCGGCGCAACACACGGCACGTCGAGGGACCCGCCATGAACTTCAAGGACAAAAAGGTAGTTGTTTGCGGCGGTTCACGCGGGATCGGGCGAGCGATCGCTCTGGCCTTCGCGCAAGCTGGGGCCGCCGTGTCGGTCTGCGCGCGAGGCCGTTCCGGGCTCGATGACGTGGCGGCCGCCCTCGGAAAGTTCGGCCGGCCCGTCCATGCCGCCGTCTGTGACCTCTCCGACGCGGACGCGATCACACGTTACATCGCCGATGCGGCCGATTCGCTCGGTGGCATCGATGTTCTCGTCAACAACGCCTCGGGATTTGGCCTGGGAAACGACGAGCGCGCCTGGGAATCGGGTCTCGATGTCGACGTTATGGCGACGGTGCGGGCCTCTCGTGCCGCCGAGCCCCACCTCCTCGCGCGTCCGGGTGCGTCGATCGTCAACATCTCCTCGATTTCGGGCTTCCGGCCGTCGACGCGGACGCCGGCCTATGCCGCGGTGAAGGCCGCGATCATCCACTACACCGCGTCGCAGGCGGCTCTGCTGGCGCGCAAGGGCGTTAGGGTGAACTGCATCGCGCCGGGCTCGATCGAGTTTCCCGGCGGCTTGTGGGAGCAGCGCAAGACCGCTGCACCGGAAGTCTACAACGCGACGCTGAAATCCATTCCCTTCGGCCGCATGGGCCGGCCGGAGGAGGTGGCGGAGGTTGCGCTCTTCTTGGCCTCGCCGATGGCGGGCTGGGTCACCGGCCAGACCATCAGCGTCGACGGCGGACAATTGCTGGGCGCTTGACCGGCGGGCCTTAGAGACCTTCCGCGATCAGGCTTCGCGACCGGGAGAAGAAGTCGCGCCGCACGAGGATCGCCAGCACCCATGTCGTTGCGATGACCATCGCGAGGGGATGATAGAACCAGGTCAGGGCCGCGATCGCATAGTAGAACGAGCGCAGGCCGCCGTTGGAGTGCTCGGCGGAAAGGCCCGCAAGCCGCGCGGTCCTCGTCGCGTGCTGGTCGCAGGCGGCCTCGCTGTCGGGCGCGCGTCGCGGCGTCGCTCCGATCATGATCGCCGTATAGTGGCCGAGCCGGAACGCCCAGGCGAACTTGAAGAAGGCGAACACGAAGATCGCCATGATCAGCATCAGCTTCACTTCCCACAGCAGCGCCGAGGACGGCGCGGCGAAGGGCAGGCGCTCGATCATCGCTTGAGCGCGCTCGCCCGAGCCCATGAGCGCCGCGATGCCGCCGATTGCGATCGCCGTCGTGGAGGCGAAGAACGCGTTCCCCTGTGCGAGATTGTTGAGCAGGATCACGTCCATGGTGCGCTGATCGCCGCGCGACGACATGTTGAGCATCCATTGCACGCGCTGCTGCTGGATGGCGCCGACCAGGCTCCGGCGGCCGTGGAACGACCAGCGCTCGATCATGCGGTAGCCGAGCATCACGATCATGAAGTACGCGAATGCCGCCAGATCGAGGGAGGTGAAGACCGCTGTGATTTCCTTCGGCAACATGTGTCGTCCCTGGCGCTGGAGGCACAGCCGCGGAGATGGCTGCCCCGAGAGGCGAAGAGAGCGCCGCGACGGCGCCCGGCCGCACAATAGCGCCGCGATTCCGCCTGTCGAGGCGGGATCGAATGTCTCTCCGGCGTGTTGCCTGCAGGCTGGTCAAGCGGCCAGGGCGCGCTCGAGGATCGCATCGGCCCTGTCGGGGGCGGTTGCCGATCCGAGCAATCGGCGCCCGCGACCTGCGACGCGCGCCCGGACGAAGGCTTCTGTCACCTCCCCGGGCGCTTCTGCGCGCAAGGTGGCGCTTGCGGCAAGAACGGCGAGATCTTCGGCGACGGCCCGCGCGTTGGCTTCGAGGTCGGACGGTGTCTTCAGCATCCCCAGCAGATCATCGAGCATGCTCTCGAGCCGGAGTTCGCCAGCGATTTCGCGCGCGATGTCCTCCATGACGGCGCGGATCGCCTCGGGCTCGCGCTGCACGACCCTCAGCAGGTCGAGCGCCATGACGTTTCCGGAGCCTTCCCAGATCGCATTGAGCGGGGCCTCGCGGTAGAGCCGCGCGAGAACGCCATCTTCGACGTAACCATTGCCGCCCAGGCACTCCATCGCTTCGTAAACGAACGCCGGAGCGGATTTGCAGATCCAGTACTTGACCACCGGGGTCATGACGCGTCGCCAGGCCGCACCCGGTTCGCCACTGCCGGCGTCGAAGCTGCGCGCCAGGCGGAACGCCAGCCGCGCCGCCGCTTCCCACTCCACCGCGAGGTCTGCGAGCACGCGCGTCATCAGGGGCTGGTCGACGAGCTTGCGCTGGAAGACGGTACGATGGCGGGCGTGGTGAAGGGCAGCCGCCAGCGCCATCCGCATGTGGCCCGCCGAAGCGACGGCGCAATCGAGCCGCGTGCAGGTGACCATCTCGATGATGGTCGCGACGCCGCGTCCAGGCTCTCCGATGGCCCATCCTGTCGCACCCTGGAACTCGACCTCGGAGGAGGCATTCGAGCGGTTGCCGAGCTTCTCCTTCAGGCGCTGGAAGCGCAGCTCGTTGACGGCGCCTCCGGGCAGCAGCCGCGGGACCAGGAAGCACGTCGGTCAGCGCTCGGTCTGTGCGAGGATCAGAAATGCGTCGCACATCGGCGCCGACATGAACCATTTGTGCCCAACGATGCGGTAGGCCGCGCCGCCGCCTTCCCTACCGATCGCGGTCGCGCGGGTGGTGTTCGCCCGCACGTCGGTTCCCCCCTGCTTCTCGGTCATGCCCATGCCGATCGTCACCGATGTTTTCTGCTCCATCGGTACGAAGCGCTTGTCGTAGGAACGGGACATGATCTTGGCCAGCCACGGCTCCGTCACGTCGCGTTGCGTCAGCAGCGTCGGCACCGCCGCGTCGGTCATGGTGATGGGGCAGCCGTGCCCGGCTTCCATCTGGGCGGCGAGATAGACGCCGATCGCTCTGACGAGGTTGGCGCCGGACCGGGGCGCGGCTCCGGGTTCCAGGACGTGCTCGAAGGCGGAACAGTGCAGGCCCTGCGCCATGCTGATCGCCATCAGCTCGTGATAGGCCGGATGGAACTCGACGATGTCGAGGCGCCGGCCCTTCTGGTCGAAGGCCTTCAGCCGGGGCGTGCTCTCGTTGGCGATCCGCCCCAGCTCGAGCGCGTGGGCGGAGCCGCAGACGCGGCCGAATTCGCTCAGCGATGCGAACGCTGCGGGCTGCGCCGCCGCCGCCGACAGCGCAACGGGGTCCAGCGCAAAGAGGTTCACGTCCTCGAAGCTCGGGCTCTGATTGAAGACCTCGTGGGTCGAGAACGTCGTGGTCACGTGTCGATCTCCCGGTTTTCAATCATTGTCGGTCTCCCCCGGCAGCCTTGCAATAGCGCTCGCGGCCACCTATTCCCGCTGCGGGCGGGGTGACCAATGGCTCTGTTGCGGGTTGAGAACCTGAAGATTCGTGGCTTGCCGGCGTTGAGTTTCGACGTCGACGCCGGCGAATGCCTGTCCGTAGAAGGACCCTCCGGCAGCGGCAAGACGCTGCTGCTGCGAGCGATCGCCGATCTCGATGCCCCTGACGGCAACATATTTCTTGCCGGGCGCGAACGTGCCGCGGTGCCGGCGCCACGGTGGCGGCGCGAAATCCGCTACGTCGTGGCCGAACCCGTCTGGTGGGCCACAACGCCTCGTGAGCAGTTCGGCGGCGCGAACGTCGCAGACCGGCTGCTCCGCGCGCTCGCTCTGACGGAAGCCGCGCTCGATCGCGAGGTGGCGACGCTCTCCACCGGCGAGCGCCAGCGCCTGGCATTGGCGCGCGCTCTCGCGGACGATCCCCAGGTGCTGCTGCTCGACGAACCGACGTCCGCACTCGATGCGGCCGCTGCCGGGCTGGTGGAGGAGCACCTACGCTTCCTGCTGCTGCAGGGGCGCGCGGTACTATTGGTCAGCCACGACGGCGGCTTGATCTCGCGGCTGTCGCGGCGACGGCTTCAGCTCGCGCGCGAGCCGGAACGGGGGCCTGTGTGATGACTTCGATCGTTCCGCTCAGCTTCGGTTCGCTCCTGCTCGCCGCGCTGCTGCTCCTGATCAACGGCGCGGTGTCTATCGCACTGCGGCTCGGCCTGGAGCGGACGCTCCTGGTCGCCGCGGTGCGCATGGTCGTGCAGTTGATGGCGGTCGGAGTTGTGCTTCAGCTGGTGTTCGAGCAGACGTCGGCCTGGTGGGCTCTCGTCGTCGCGGCCGTGATGATCCTCGTCGCCGCCCTCGAAGTCGCAGCGCGCCAGCAGCCACGGTTTCACGGCCTTCTCACACACGGCCTCGGCGTCGTGACGCTCACGCTCGTCGCAGGTCTGGCCACGCTCTACACGGCGACGACAGTGATCGGCGTCGATGCCGCCATGACCCCGCGCTACATCATTCCGATTCTCGGCATGATCCTTGGCAATACGCTGACCGCCGTGAGCCTTGCGCTCTCCGGTCTGATCGACAGCGCCCGGCGTGACCGGGCAGCGATCGAAATCCGGCTCGCGCTCGGGGCGACGTGGCTGGAAGCCCTGGCGCCGCCGATCCGCGGAGCGCTGAAGACGGCGATGATACCGACCATCAATGCGATGAGCGTTGCCGGGCTCGTGACCTTGCCGGGCATGATGACCGGCCAGATCCTGGCAGGCGCGCCTCCGGCCGAGGCGGCCATGTACCAGACCATGATCCTGTTCGTGATCTCGGGCGCTGCCGGCCTCGCGGCAGCGGTTGCGGCATTCGCCGCGGCGCGGCTGTTGACCGACGACCGGCACCGCTTGCGCCTCGATCGGCTGGCGCAGGAGGCTTGAAAGGATCGGGTGATTGGCGCTCCCGCGCTGGAGACGGTCTCGTGCCCGCCCGCTCAGACCAGGGCGAGCTGGACCGGCCTGAACGAGCGACGATGGATCGGGCTTACACCGAGCCGCTCGATCGCCTGCTGATGCTCGGGCGTGCCGTAGCCCTTGTGGCGCTCGAACCCGTAGCCGGGATAGAGGCGGCCCATTTCTTCCATCAGCCTGTCGCGCGTGACTTTGGCGATGATGGAGGCGGCGGCGATCGAGAGGCAACGGGCGTCGCCCTTGACCAGCGTACGTGCCGGCATCGCGAGCCGCGGCGCGCGATTGCCATCCACCAGCACGAGGCCGGGGCTGCGCTTCAGGCCGGCGACGGCCTCGGCCATCGCCCACATCGTGGCGTTGAGGATGTTGTCACGGTCGATACGGTCCACGTCCGCGATCCCCACGGACGTCTCGGCCGCATCCATGATCCGCGGATAGAGATGGGCGCGGCGCTCCGCATCGAGGGCCTTCGAATCGGCGATGCCGTCCGGGATGCGGTCGGGATCGAGAATCACCGCCGCCGCCACCACAGGGCCGGCCCACGGGCCCCTGCCGGCCTCGTCGACGCCTGCCACGGGGCCGTGTCCGAGGCGCAATTCGTTGCTTTCGAGTTCGAAGGTCGCCTTCATGACTTTCACCTCGGCGGTGTCGGCCGCCATCCAGGAAACCCTGGCCGGATTCGCCCCCTGGCGTCAAAGCGCGAGGAGACGACGGGGGCCGGTCGTGGCCGCTCCCGGGGGTCACTCGCCTTCGCGGTACATCCACCAGATGATCACGGCGGCAAACGGCACCCAGGCGAGGCCGGCCACCGCATAGAAGGCCAGTTGCAGCAGCGGACCAGCCTTCGGCAGGACCCGCTCGGCAATGACCATGCCCGTCAGCGAATAGGCTGCGATCAGAATGAGCAGCGCTAAGGTCGCAATCAGCTTGCGCAGGCGAACGGGCATCGGCTTCCTTCCGGTCGGCGACCGCGCTGCTTGGGCGCATTGCTGCGCCGCGGCAAAGGTATTAGGTGGCTGATAGATAAGCGATCCTGCGGATTATGGCGATGGACAATCTTGGCACCGCGATGACCGGGTCCGCCGCGGGCCGCGCCGGCGTGCGCGCCTGGCTCGCCTGTGTCGCGCTGCTCGTCGCGGCGATCGTCACGGTCGGCGGGGCGACGCGGCTCACCGGCTCCGGCCTGTCGATCACCGAGTGGCGCCCGATCATGGGGGCCATTCCGCCGCTCTCGGACGCGGCCTGGCAGACGGCTTTCGACCAGTACCGCCAGATCCTCCAGTACAAGCTGATTAACAGAGGCATGAGCCTGGATGCATTCAAGACCATTTTCTGGTGGGAGTGGGCTCACCGGCAGCTGGCGCGCTTCATCGGTCTGGCCTTCGCTGTGCCGCTCGCGGTGTTCTGGTGGCGTGGGCAGCTGCCGAAGTGGTCGAAGGGGCCGCTGCTGGGCGTGCTCGCCCTCGGCGCGGCGCAGGGGGCGCTAGGGTGGTACATGGTGCAGTCCGGCCTCGTCGATCGCACCGAGGTCAGCCAGTATCGCCTGGCTGCGCATCTGTCGCTCGCGATGCTGATATTCGCCGCGGTGGTCTGGCTGTTTCTGTCGATGGGTCCCGACGAACGCAGGCGCATCCGCTTGAAGACTCTGCCGTCCGGCGCCGCCACGGCCGCCACGGCGCTGATCCTTCTCGTGCTTCTACAAACGTTCCTGGGTGCCTTGGTGGCCGGAACCAAGGCTGGATTGTCCTACAACACGTGGCCCTTGATGGATGGGAAGCTGGTGCCCGGCGGGCTCCTGGCGATGCAGCCCTGGTGGCTCAACGGCTTCGAGAACGTCACAACCATCCAGTTCAACCATCGCTTGGGCGCTTACCTGCTCTTGGCCGTCGCGGTCTGGCACGCCGTTCGGATCGTCAGGACCGCCGACGACGAGAGGGTTCGCACCAGTGCCGTTTTGTTCGCGGTCGCGATCGTGCTTCAGGCGGCCGCCGGTGTATGGACGCTGCTGGCGCTCGTGCCGCTCTGGCTCGGCCTCGTTCATCAGGCAGGCGCTGTGCTGGTGCTGGGCCTCGCCATCTGGCATCGTCACGCGATCTCCAACAGCTGACGCAATCCGATGGTGCTGCGCGTCGTTCTGGACCTCGATGACACGCTCTATCGGGAGCGCGACTACGCCCTCGGCGGCTTCCGGGCGGCGAGCCGCCATCTCGAGCAGGTCTATGGCGCCCCCGACACCAGCGCGGAGATGGAGCGGCTGCTGGACGAGGGGCATCTGGGCCAGCTCTTCCGCATCGTATTGGAGCGGCTTCGCCCGGCGCATTCCAAGCAGGAGATGGCGGACCTCCTTGCGGCCTATGCGAGCCACAGCCCTGAATTGACGCTGTTCGACGACGCCGTCGTTCTGCTCGACGAAATCGCACGGCGCGGCTGCCCTGCCGGCCTGATCACGGATGGCCATCATCCCACTCAGGCGCGAAAGGTCGAAGCGCTGGGGATCGGGTCCCGCTTCGATCACATCGTCTACACCGGTCAACTCGGGCCGGGGCGCGAGTTTCACAAGCCTCATCCGCGCGCCTTCCAGATGATCCAGCAGGCGATGGGCGGCGCCGGTGACCGTTTCGTCTACGTCGGAGATAATCCTGCCAAGGACTTCATCGCGCCGAATGCACTCGGCTGGACGACCGTGATGGTCCAACGCCCGCACGAGCAGGCGACCCGCATCCACAAGACCATCGCGCCGACGCCGCAGGCCGCCCCGGCCATAGTGGTGGCCAGCCTCTGCGACGTCCCCGGCCACTTGTGGCCGTGAGCCGGCAGTCCATGCCGCTTGCGTGCGGTGTGAATGAGGGCTGGGCACGCTCGCCGGATGTGAGCATGGCGATCATCGCCGCCTTGTCGCCGCCATCGGCCTCGACCATAGTCCGGCCATGCGAATCCCTGGCCTGACCAACAGAAGCGCGAAGGGCGCGGTGCCGCTCCTGCTCGTCGCTGCCGCGCTGCTCTGCGGCGTTCCCCGAGAAGTCCGTGCGCAGGCGGGACTGCCGGACAGCCGCCCCTATGACGAGAAACTCGTCCAGCTCTCCGAGATCCTCGGCGCGATGCATTTCCTGCGCGAGCTGTGCGGCTCCGGCGACGGCATGTTGTGGCGCGATCGCATGCGCGAACTCATGGATGCGGACGGCTCTTCTGCCCTTCGCCGTGCCCGCCTGACGCGCTCATTCAACAACGGCTATCGCAACTACAGTCGGACCTACACGGCCTGCACGCCCTCGGCCCAGATGGCGATCAGCCGGTTCCTCAAGGAGGGCGCCGATATCGCCGACGGACTTTCCAAAGCGAACCGGTGAGCCGGGCGCAGCCGCGTTTGCCAGCTCTGACCGGCCGCGAGTTTACGCTTAACCTCGGTCAAACCGCCGGTGTGGGCCGTCTCGTGCTAACCGATGACGATGAAGCGCAGTCGGGCATGCTTGCGCATTGCTCGGCGATGTGCGACGCGGGTGCCGCGCTGGCGCGGGTTCAGGGGGTTCGCGTGGCTGTGACCGAGCGAGGAATCGACATGCAAGGCCTCGGCCTTAAAGAGAGTGACGAGGAGAGCCTCAAGGCGCTCAATCTCATCATCGAGGCGTGGGAAGAGGGGACCGAGACCGGGATCGCGCCCGCGATGATGGCTTACGCGGCGCTCTATACCGCGTTGACGGATCTGGTGGCGTCCTTCGGCGAAGGCGAAGTCGTGCGGCTCGTCGAGGGCCTGAAGCCACGGCTCGAACGGGGTGAGTTCACGCTGTACCGCAGCCGGCAGTAGAGCTGCGCCGCCGCGGCCTGTGGTCGACGTGCAGCTTTCGGTCCTGGTGGCTCGCCCGACAAGTACATCGCCACGGCCGGACCTGGAGGCGAGCGGGGCGGGGCACCGCCGTAGCGCCCGGGCCTGGCGCTAGGATGGCTGCAAAGCGCTTCCGACTGGCGCCATCAGTTCAACGACTTGTTGCGCAGCACCTCTCCCCGGTAGCTCAGGGCCTCGGCCACGTGCGACCACTCGACACTTTCCGAGGCATCGAGGTCGGCGAGAGTGCGCGCGACCCGCAAAGTCCGGTGAAAGCCGCGCGCGGAAAGCCCCAGCGACTGAGCGGCGTCCCTGAGGAGTTTCTGGGCCGTTTCGCTCGGCGTTGCGATCTTGTCGAGCACTTCGCCACCCGCGTGGGCATTCATCCTCACATGGCCGATCCCCAGCTCGAGAAAGCGCCGCCGCTGGCGCTCGCGCGCCTCGACCACGCGGCTGCGCACGGCGGCGCTTCCCTCGGATGGTGTCGGCAGCACGAGGTCGGCTGCGGAAACTGCCGGCAGCTCGATCTGGAGGTCGATCCGATCGAGGAATGGCCCGGAGATACGCGCTTGGTAGTCGGCCGCACATCGGGGCCCGCGCTTGCAGGCGAGCCCCGCGGCACCGCCGCCGCACTTGCATGGGTTCATCGCGGCCACGAGCTGAAACCGGGAGGGATAGGTGATCCTGTGATTGGCGCGCGCGATCACTGTCTCGCCGCTCTCCAGCGGCTGGCGAAGGGCGTCGAGCGTATTGGGCTGGAACTCCGGCAACTCGTCGAGAAACAGAACGCCAAGATGCGCGAGCGAGACCTCGCCCGGGCGCGGGCGACTGCCGCCGCCAACGAGCGCAGCCATGCTGGCCGAGTGGTGCGGAGCGCGGAATGGCCGTGCCGTGGCGATGCGTCCGCCGGCGAGTTCCCCGGCGAGGGAATGGACCATCGAAACCTCCAGCATTTCCTCAGCCGACAATGGCGGCAGGATCGAGGGCAGGCGCGATGCGAGCATGGACTTGCCGGATCCGGGCGGTCCGATCATCAGCAGGTTGTGGCCCCCGGCCGCCGCGACTTCCATCGCCCGTTTGGCCGCCTCCTGTCCCTTGACGTCCGCGAGGTCGGGCAGGCCCGGCACCGGCGGATCGACGCCCGGTAGGGGGCGGCGTAAAGTCTGCACGCCCTTGAAGTGGTTGACGAGGGCCAGCAAATGCGGTGCGGCGAGGACCTTGAAGTCCTCTCCCGCCCAGGCTGCCTCGCTGCCGTTGGCTGCGGGACAGATCAGCCCCTTTCCCATCCCATTGGCGCCGATCGCGGCCGGCAGGACGCCGGGTACGGCCCTGATGGCGCCGTCGAGTGCCAACTCCCCGACCGCCGCCAGATCTTCCACCGCCGAGGGCGGGATGGCGTCGATCGCGATCATCAGCGCAAGGGCGATCGGCAGGTCGTAGTGGCTTCCCTCCTTCGTGAGGTCGGCCGGTGAGAGGTTGACGGTGATGCGCTTGTAGGGAAATCCCAGCCCGACGGCGTGCAGTGCGTTGCGCACCCGCTCCCGGCTTTCCGCCACTGCCTTGTCGGGGAGGCCGACCACGGCGAAATGGAACTTGCCGGGCGAAAGCCGGCACTGGACGTCTACGGGCCTAGCTTCGACCCCGACGAAAGCAACTGTCGCGACTTGACCGTACACCGCGGACCATCTCCGATACAACCAGAGATGGTCTAGGCGGGCGGCGCCTTTGCGTCAAGAACAATAAGAGAACGACGTACCGCCGAGAGGCGTCACTCGTCGGCGGTGCCCTGTGCAGCCTCGATGGCGGGATCGATGCTGGCATGAAGGAGCCAGGCGCCGGCAAACGCGAGCGTCACGAGCAGCGTCAGGCCGAACAGCGCACGGCGCATCACCCAGCCCAAGGACCGCAGAGCGGGAGCGGCTGAAAGTGTGGGCGCACGCGTCGATGTAGCACTCACTTTAGTCACCTCAAGCGTCTCGTCGGATGGTCTGTCGGCTGCCCACATGCATCGACGGCTGATGATGCGGAAGCGAGCAGGTAGATGAATCAGTTGTTCACGTTCCCAGGGCTCTCACGAACGTGGTCAATGAATAGTTAACAAATGATCTCGCGGATGCGGCGCGGTCAAGGCAGCGCAGGCCACAGTCAGGCCACAACTGAACCTGTCTCCGGTTCGAGGGGCGAACATTTTCGTGATCTGTTGCCGCGATGCCGAGCGGCCCCCTCAATCCACCCGGCTGCGCAGAGATACGATCGTGCAGAACGGGATCAGAAAGCCCAGGACGACGACGATCACGGATAGGACTGGGAGCTGGCTGAAGTCGGTCCGAGTGACGACGAAGATCTGATTGAGGTACTTCGTGAGCAGTTCGGCACCCACCAGGGCGAGGTTCATGAACGAACTCATCAGCGCAAACCACAACGCGCGGTTGTTCGGGGGCGCGTAGCGGGCGACCAGCGTCAGCAGCGGGATCATGCCGACGGCGGCCAGCGGCGAGGTGGCCGCCGCGTCCACCACCGCGATGCTCCGCGCCCCGAAGCCGAAGACCTGCTCGGTCCAAAGATGCCCGCCGAAGATGAGGAACAGTGTGGGGAGCGACAGGATCGTGCCGAGCACGGTCAGCCACAGGAGCACGCTGGTCATGCGCATCCTGGTGATCGCGTCCGCGACCAGCCAGGCCGAGATCAGCGCCACGCCCGTGCCTATCTGGCCGAGCACGCCTTTGAAGGTCTCGTCGAAGCCGAGCACCTCCACCTCGTACCAGAAATAGCCCTCGCCGAACGTCGGCGCGACCCGATACATGAAGATGAATATCGAGGCGAACAGGATCGCCATCTTGAGGTCGTGCGCCATCGTGCGCGTCAGCCGCGTCAGCATCCACGCGATGACGCCGACGGAAACCAGGAAGATGATCTCCTGGGCGCCCGGTACGCCGAGCAACCCCATCGTGACGACGAAGGTACCGAACGCCAGGCCGCCGCCCAGGACCTGCCAGTCGATCGGCCGGGTCTCTGCGGTATCGATCTTGACCATGAGCGCGCCGCTCACCGAGATCACCGGTACGATCAGTCCCATCAGGAACACGGCGGCGGGCGAAAAGCGGCTGGCCAGGATGCCGCCGAGTCCCGTGACGAGAAACAGCCCGACGGACATGGCGAGGCGGCCCAGCACCTGCACCATGGCGAGGTCGTGGTTCACGTCCGCCAGGTCTCGCGGCGAGCCGTCGGGGTTCTTGCGCTCGACGACCTCGGTGGACATCGCGTCGGCCGCCACGTCCTGCAGGACGACGCCGAGAACGGACAGGAGCGAGGCGGCGACGAAGAGCTTGTCTGGGCTCGCAAACGTGAGGGTCTGGCTGGCCGTGCCGGCCAGGAGCAGAAGCGACGCCGTGATCAGGCCTGCCCCGATGAAGATGTAGGCACGGCGCTGGGAGCCGAAGATCGGCACCGAGTCGACCAGTTCGCCGAAGACCATCTTGATCGACCACGGCAGCGTGAGCCAGATCCCAATCGAGACGAGGTCCGCCGGCGAGAGCATGGTGAGGGCATTCTTGACCCAGAACTGCTGAGCGATCGAGGTCAGGCCCAGAACGCCGTACGAGAAATAGACCATGATCGGTGGCAGGTAGGCCGATCGGAAGGCGCGCACGGGCGTCACCACCGCATCGCGAAGTCTCTCTCTCCAGCCGGGGGGGCTGCCGGCGCCCGGGGGCGCGCCTGCAGCCTGCGATGCGTCCATGCTCATGGTTTCACTCGAGCGCGAGGGGAAAGGAGCGACGATGGTCTGCGTTCGCCCGGCCGAAGGCGAGCCATGATGCCGCCGGGGCTGGTCGCAGGGCAAGAGACGACATACTGTCCCGGCCGACAACGGCAGAAGGAAGGCCAGTATGGCAGGAAACGACGAGATCCTCTTCTCCATAGAGAATGGCATCGGTCACGCTGTCTTGAACCGTCCCCAGGCGCGCAATGCCTTGACCTTCGAGATGTACGATCGTCTTGCGGAGATTTGTTCCTCGGTGCCGAAAGACGGATCCCTTCGCGTTCTCATCCTCTCCGGTGCCGGCGGCAAGGCCTTCGGCGCTGGGACCGACATCTCGCTGTTCCGGGACTTCAAGGGCGCAGAGAGCGGCTTGGACTACGAACGCCGCATGTCTCAGCGGATCGCGCGCATCGAAGCGTGCCCAATTCCGATGATCGCGGCGATCTCGGGGGCTTGCACGGGCGGCGGCGCGGCTGTCGCGGGGTGCTGCGACGTGCGCATCGGTACGCACGACATGCGCTTCGGTTTCCCGATCGCACGGACACTCGGCAACTGCCTCTCGTCGGGATCGTTGGCCAAGATGGTGTCTCTGGTGGGCCCCTCGCGCGTTACCGAGATGATCTTCACCGCTCGTCTGATCGAGGCCGAGGAGGCCAAGGCGATCGGGCTCATCAGCGAGGTCCACGACGGGTATGACGCCGTGATGGCTCGCGCCCGCGAATTGGCCGCCCAGATCGCGGAACTCGCCCCGATTACTTTGCGCGTCACCAAGGAGATGCTGCGGCGCATGCGTACCGCGGGGCCCAAGATGCAGGACGAGGATCTGATCGCTCAGGCCTACGGCAGCAACGATTTCCGCGAGGGCCTGGAGGCTTTCCTGTCCAAGCGCAAGCCGAAATGGACGGGCACCTGAGCCCGCCGCTTCATCCAGTTTACGATTGAAATCCCGGAGTGGACGTCATGGCACGCATCGCATTCATCGGCCTGGGCAACATGGGCGGTCCCATGGCCGGAAACCTCGTCAAGAAAGGCCATCAGGTGATCGGTTTCGATCTGGTCAAGGCCAATCTCGACGCCGCGGTCAAGCGCGGGGTGACGGCAGCCGGCTCGGCTGCCGATGCGGCCAAGGGCAGCGACGCGGTGATCACGATGCTGCCGGCCGGCAAGGACACCATCGCGGTCTACGAGAAGGCGGGAGTGCTCGAGGCTGCGCCCAAAGGCGCGGTCTTCGTTGACTGCTCCACCATCGACGTCGCGAGCGCGCGCAAGGCCCACGAGTTGGCCGCCGCCAAGGGCATGCTATCGCTGGACAGCCCGGTCTCCGGCGGTGTGAGCGGGGCCGAGGCTGCGACGTTGACCTTGATGGCCGGAGGCGCGAAGGCCGCCTTCGAGAAGGCGCGGCCCTTTCTCGAAGGCGTGGGCAAGCGCGTGGTTCACTGTGGAGACGCGGGCGCCGGACAGGCAGCCAAGATCTGCAACAACATGATCCTCGGCATCTCCATGATCGCGGTCTGCGAGGGGTTCGTCCTGGCGGAAAAGCTCGGCCTTTCCGCGCAGGCGCTCTTCGATGTCGCCTCCACGTCGTCGGGCCAGTGCTGGAGCCTCACGAGCTACTGCCCGGTTCCCGGCCCGGTGCCGACAGCTCCCTCGAACAATGGCTACAAGCCGGGTTTTGCCGCGGCGCTGATGGTCAAGGACATGATGCTCGCGCACGAAGCGGCCCGCGCCTCGGGGGCAACCACCCCGATGGGCGCAGAGGCAGCGCAGCTCTACCAGCTCTTCGCCGCAAACGGCCACGCCGGAGAGGACTTCTCTGGAATCATCAACTTCCTGCGTGGCGCTCGAGGCTGATTTCCGCGGGCGAACGCCATGGCACGGGTTCTCATCACCGGCGCCAGCAGCGGAGTGGGCCTGGCGCTGGCGAGAGCCTTCCTCGCGCGCGGTGATCGCGTGATCGGCACCTCGCGGAGCGGCGCCGCGGAAGCATTCGGCGATCTGAGTGCGACCTTCGAGCCGCGCGCTCTCGACGTCACGAGTGCCCAGAGCCTTGCGGCGCTGTCCGCCGGCCTCGGGGGGCGCGGGCTCGACGTGCTGGTCGCGAATGCCGGATCCTGATCGGCCGCAGTGGCATCGAGGACCCGAGCAACGATGCGCGCGCCTGGGCGGACGTGTTCGCGGTCAACGTGATCGGCGTCGTCCAGACGATCCGCGCCTTCCTGCCCAACGTGACCAGGGCGGGCGGGAAGATCGCCGTGATCTCCTCCCGGATGGGTTCCTCCGCTCGAACCGGCGGAGACACCTATGCCTACAGGGCCTCGAAGGCGGCCACGAACAACTTCGTCCTCAATCTTTCACTGGAGCTCGAGGGGCGTGGCGTGCCCATCGTCGCCCTGCATCCGGGCCGCGTGGCGTCGCGCCTGAACGGGCCGGTGGCGGACATCGATGCCCAGACGTCGGCCGCGGGGCTCGTGGCCCGCATCGACAACCTTTCGCTCGCGTCGAGCGGGGCGTTCCTGCTATGGGACGGATCGCCCATTCCCTATTGAACCACCACGTCGCCGAAGGCCGAGCCGATCATGAAGTTCACGGGTACGAAGAACTACGTCGCCACCGACGACCTCAAAGTCGCCGTCAATGCCGCCGTGACGCTGGAGCGCCCGCTTCTCGTCAAGGGGGAGCCGGGAACCGGCAAGACCGTCCTCGCCATCGAGGTGGCCAAGTCGCTCGGCGCACCCCTGCTCGAGTGGCACGTCAAGTCGACGACGAAGGCGCAGCAGGGTCTTTACGAGTACGACGCCGTTTCGCGCCTGCGCGACAGCCAACTCGGCGACGCGCGGGTCAAGGATATCGCCAACTACATCAAGCGCGGCAAGCTCTGGGAGGCCTTCTCCGCCGACAAGCGGCCCGTGCT
>CAYMEB010000068.1:0-20638 GCA_964389095.1 uncultured Hyphomicrobiaceae bacterium | reverse complement strand
CCTGCTCCGCGTTGGTCCCCATTCGGCGGGATCAGCGCCAGGACCCGCGTGCTACGGGAACGGTGGAACCGAGCCGACCGTCACGGACGCCAACCTCGTGCTCGGCTACTACGATCCGGCCTTTTTCCTCGGTGGACGGATGCGTCTCGATCTCGCGGCAGCCAGAACCGCAGTCGCAAGAGTCGGGGCCCGGCTCGGCCTCGACGTCGAGGAGGCGGCGGCGGGTATCCACCGCGTGGTGGTGGAAGGGATGGCGGCCGCCGCTCGCGTCCATCTCGTCGAGAAGGGCAAGGACCCCAGAAGCTACGCGATGGTCGGCTTCGGGGGGGCGGGGCCGGCGCACGCCGTCGAGGTGGCGCGCATTCTCGGCGTCCGCGAAGTGATCGTACCGCCCGCGTCCGGCGCTGCCTCCGCGCTGGGCTTCCTCGCCGCACCGCTCTCGTTCGACCTCGTGCGTTCGCGCATCGTCCAGCTCGGGGCCGACGACCAGCTCGCCGTGCTCGAAGAGGCCCTTGCCGAACTCGCCCGCGAAGGACGCGAGCGCCTCGTCGCTTCGGGCGTCGCCGAAACGGACATCACGGTCGAACGCTCCGCCGACATGCGCATCGTCGGACAGATGCACGACATCAACGTACCGCTGCCCTCCACGCCTCTGGCCGCGACCGGCCTGGCGCAGGTGCGCGCGGCATTCGAGCAGGTCTACCAGTCGCGCTACACGATCGTACCGTCGAACGCGCGCTTCGAGGCGCTCAACGTCCGGGTCCGCGTCAGTGGTCCGGCCGATCCGCCGACGCTGGCAGGCGCCGTCTCCGCGACGGACAAGACGGAACGCGTCAAGGGACGCCGCCGCGCCTGGTTCGAGAGCGGCTGGGCAGAAGCGATCGTGTACGATCGCTATGCCTTGCGGCCGGGAGACGCCATCGATGGGCCCGCGATCATCGAAGAACGCGAATCGACCACGGTCGTCCCACCTGGAGATCGCGTTTCCATCGACGAAGGCCTCAACATCCGCATCAGCGTGCGCGTGCCGGAGGCCCCGGCGATGCGCATTTCTCAGTCGACACCGGCGCACGAAGCGATCCGGCTCATCCAAACCGACCCGATCTCGCTCGAGATCATGTGGAGCCGCCTCGTCACCGTGGTCGAGGAAATGTGGCTCACGGTCTGCCGGACCGCATTCTCGCTGGTGATCTCGGAGGCGCAGGACTTCGCCTGCGAGTTGCTCGATCCGGAAGGCGAGACGCTGGCGCACTCTCCGCGCGCTATGCCCGTCTTCAACCTGACGCTGCCCCGAGCGGTGAAAGCGCTCCTCGCGGCCTATCCGCCGAACACACTGAAGCCCGGCGACGTCCTGATCACCAACGATCCGTGGCTATGCGCGGGACATCTGTTCGACATCGCCATCGTGACGCCGGTGTTCCGGGACGGCACACTGGTCGGCCTGATGGGCACGGTCGGGCACGTGTCCGACATCGGCGGCACCAAGGACAGTTTGCGCGCGCGGGAGATCTACGAGGAAGGTCTCCAGATCCCGCCGATGAAGCTCTACGAGGCGGGCAAGCCGAACGAGACGCTGATGCGGCTGCTCGCGGAGAACGTGCGCAATAGTCATCAGGTGCTCGGCGACGTCGGCTCGTTCGTGGCGGCCAACGCGCTCGGGGCGGAGCGCCTGCTCGCCTTCATGCGCGACTACGGCCTCGGCGACCTCAAGGCGCTCGCAGAAGTCGTGCAGCGGCGCTCCGAACAGGCGATGCGGGCGGCCATCGCGGCGATCCCGGACGGCGTCTACCGCAGCGAGATCACGAACAATCCGCTCGGACAGGTGATGCGCTACCCGGTGGCGCTGACCGTCGCTGGCGGTGAAATGACGATCGATTTCGACGGCGCGCCCGCACAGCTTCCCCAGGGCGGCCTGAACTCGACGCTGAACTACACCGCCGCCCACGCGACCTATCCGCTCAAGTGCATGCTCACCCCGGCGGTCCGCGGCAATGCCGGATGCTACCGGCCATTCACCGTCAAGGCGCCGGAAGGCTCGATCCTGAACTGTACGAAGCCGATGGCGGTCAACCTGCGGACACGCACCGGCTGGTACATCGCACCCAACATCTTTCAGGCCCTCGCCGAGGCCGCGCCGCGTCAGGTTCAGGCCTTCACGGGGCTGCCGGTGGCCGCCAACGTCTACGGGCGTCTGCCCGATGGGACGATCTATTCCGATCTGCTCTTCATGGGCGGCGGACAAGGCGCTTCGGCGGGACGCGACGGCAAATCCGGGCTGCTGTGGCCGACCTCGGCCGCCAACACATCCATCGAGATGTTCGAGGCCCGCGTGCCGGTGCTGGTCATCGAGAAGGTCTACATCACCGACAGCGGCGGCGAAGGCGAGTTCCGCGGCGGTCTGGGCCAGCGCGTGCGCATCCGCCGTCTGATGCAGGATGGACAGTCGACGCTGGTTTCCGTCTATCCCGAAGGCGTGCGCAATCCGACGGCGGGCCTTTTCACCGGGCGCGCGGGCGGCGAGGCGCGCGGCAGCGTGCAGACACCCGGCGGCGAGGTCATCCGCGACTGCGGAACTGGCGAGCTGGTGGAGATTTCGACGGTCAACGAAATCGTGGAGATCGTTCTCGCCGGCGGATCCGGCTACGGCGATCCGGGACGGCGGAAGCGGGAGTCCGTAGCCGAGGACGTGACGGAGGCGTACGTCTCCCGAGAACGGGCGGAACAGGCCTACGGCGGCGCCGGATCCGGCCGGATCGCCGCGGAATGACGACGCTTCCTCATCCCGAGCTCGCTCGCGATTTCTCGTTGACGAGCCACCCGGCCTTCTTCCGGCTGTGGCTGTCGCGCGGTCTGTCCGGCATCGCCTTCCAGATGCAGGCGGTCGCGATCGGCTGGCAACTCTACGATCTGACGCGCAATCCGCTCGATCTCGGGCTCGTCGGCCTCGTCCAGTTCATCCCCATGTTCCTGTCGACGCCGCTGGCGGGCCATGCGGCAGATACGTTCGACCGCCGCCGTGTCGCGGCGCTCTGCCAAGTGCTCGCCATGACGGCGATGATCTGCATCGCCTTCGGTACCTATGCCGGCTGGCTCGGCCGTAACAGTATCTTCGCGCTGGTCGCGGCCGTGAGCGTGGCACGCGCGTTCGAGTTTCCCACGATGTCGGCGCTGGTGCCGCTGACGGCGCCCCGCCACGAACTACAACGCGCGACGGCGCTCTATTCGTCGGCAAACCAGACCGCGGTGATCGTCGGTCCGGCGATCGGCGGCTTGCTCTACATGGTGAGCCCGGTAGCGCCATACTTGTGCGCCGCGGGACTGTTCGTCATTAGTGCGACAGCGGTTTCGAGCATCGCGATCGCGCGTGTCGAGCGCAGGCGCGAGCCGATCGCCCTCGCCACGATCTTCGCGGGCGCAGGATACATTCGCCGGACCCCGGAGTTGCTCGGCTCAATGACACTCGATCTGTGCGCCGTCGTGGTCGGCGCGGCCACCGCGCTGCTGCCGATCTTCGCGCGCGACATACTCCTGACCGGACCGTGGGGGCTGGGCCTGCTGCGCGCAGCTCCGGCGGTCGGCGCACTGTCAACCGCGGTCTGGCTCGCCTATAATCCGATCCGCCGGCAAGCCGGTCCATTGATGTTCGCCGGCGTAGCCGTCTTCGGTGCAGCGACAGTGGTGTTTGGTCTTTCGACCTCGCTCGGGCTGTCATTGCTCGCACTCGCCGTGATGGGTGCAGCCGACGTCGTCAGCGTCGTCGTGCGCCAGTCCCTCGTGCAGTTGCGCACGCCCGACGATATGCGCGGCCGCGTCGGCGCCGTGAACGCCATGTTCATTTCCGCCTCGAACCAGCTCGGGGACTTCCGGGCCGGCGTCGCGGCAGCCGCAATCGGAGCCGTTCCTGCCGTCGTGCTCGGCGGCGGCGCCACAATCCTCGTCGCGGCTTTGTGGATGGCGCTGTTCCCGTCGCTGAGGATGCTGCAACGCGTCGAACACTGAAGACGGCCGCGCGCTCCGCAGATCGGCATGGCGAAACAACACGTGATCGCCGTCCCCATTGACGCGAGCCGCGCGGACAACAAGGCTGCTCGCATCGGCGCGTTAGCAGGTGCACACTGCGTGGATTGCGGCCAGGTGCCGAGCGTGCTCCGAGTGCCGCGGGAGCCGGGCAAGTCCGCAAGCGGGAGAACGACATGAAGCCGACCTTGGGTACAACGTCCGTCCTCGACCGCCAGAGCACGCGGCGGCCGGACGCCGCCTACCTCAAGGATCTCGCCGAGCGCGAGGACGCCCGTTTCCTCATACTCGCCGACCAGAAGCCGGTGATCCGCTCGAATGCGGAGCGGACCGAAGCCCACATCCGCTGGCTGAGCCGGGCCGATCTGGAGCGGGCCGCCATGCCACTCGAGGATCCCTTCTTCCTCGGTGTCGATCGGAAGACCGGCGCGGGACATTTCGCGTTCGCCTACACCGAGCATCGGACGCGACATTCGCCGCTGGCGCTGGAACTGCTGCGGCCAATCGTCGACCTGCGCACGCTCGCCATGCAAGGCGTCATGGACCCGGAGGAACTGTCACTGATCGGACAGGCGAAGGCGCTGGCTCATTGGCACGAGAACGCACGCTGCTGCGGCCACTGCGGCGGCGTCACCCTGTTCAAGGACGGCGGCTGGAAGCGCAAGTGCTGGGCCTGCGGCCTGGAGCATTTCCCGCGCACCGACCCGGTGGTGATCATGCTGGTCGTCGACAAATCGAGCGGACGTTGCCTGCTCGGCCACGAGGGCCGGTTCGCCAAGGATCCGAAGATGTACTCGACGCTGGCCGGTTTCATCGAGCCGGGCGAGGACATCGAGCATGCGGTGCGCCGCGAGGTCTGGGAGGAAGCGGGCATCCGGGTCGGGGACGTGCATTTCCACTCCACCCAGCCGTGGCCCTTCCCGCACTCGCTCATGATCGGTTGCGTCGGCTACGCCGAGACCACCGAGATCAAGATCGATCCGACGGAAATCGAGGAAGCGCGCTGGTTCGACCGGACGGAAGTGCGCACCATGATGGAGGGCAAGCACCCCCAGCGCTGGTGGGTCCCGGGCAAGCAGGCGATCGCCCGCGCCCTGATCAAGAGCTTCGCGGACGGCACGGTGTGATCGAGGGGCGGTAAGGCCCGGGATCGCCGCCTCTTCTCAGCGCCGCCGAAAGCTGGCAAGCCACGGCCATTCGGAGACGACGTGCGCAAGGTGCGCTGGACGAGGGCGAATGCATGGCCGTGGCGACGATGCCATCGACGGCGGAACGGATCAGGCAGCGGATCGGCGGCGACGCGGATGTGCTGTTCGACGCCTTCAGTCGCGGGCGCTACGCCACGGATGCCTCGTCCTACCAGATGATGCCGGCGGGCGTCGTCGTGCCACGCACCATGCAGGCGGCAGAGGCGGCGCTGCATGCCGCCCGCCGGGAGGGGTTGAGCGTCACGGCTCGCGGCGGCGGCACCTCGCAATGCGGGCAGACCATCAATTCCGGGCTGATCATCGACGGTTCGAAACATCTCAACAGGCTGCTCGATCTCGACGTCGCGGGACGCCGGTGCCGGGTCGAGCCTGGCATCGTGCTGGATGAGCTCAATCGCCAACTGCGCCCTCACGGACTCTGGTTTCCCGTCGACGTGTCGACGGCGTCGCGCGCCACCATCGGCGGTATGGCCGGGAACAATTCCTGCGGCGGGCGCTCGCTGCGCTACGGCACGATGCGCGACAACGTGATCGCCATCGAGGCCATTCTGCCCGACGGCAGCCACGCCAGGTTCGACGACGTCGCGCCGGATCTCTCCGATCTGGGTCGCAACGATCCCCGACGCGGTCTGTTCGCCGACGCCCTGGCAATCGCCGCTGACGTCGCGCGCGAGATCCAAGACGGTTTCCCGAAGGTCCAGCGGCGCGTCGGCGGGTACAATCTCGATGCGCTTGTGCCGGGCAAGAACCGGATCAATCTCGCCCACCTGCTGGTCGGCAGCGAAGGCACGCTCGGATACTCGACGGCCATCGAACTCAAGCTGTGGCCAGTGCTCGGGAAGCGAGCGCTCGGGGTCTGTCATTTCGGATCGTTCTTCGCCGCTATGGATGCGGCGCAGCACCTCGTGAAACTCAAACCAATCGCCGTCGAGCTGGTCGACGAGACCATGATCGCTCTGGCGCGCGAGATCGCCATGTTCAGGCCGACCCTCGAAGCGTTCGTGCAGGGGAAGCCGGCGGCGCTGCTGCTGGTCGAGTTCGACGACGGCGAGGAGGCGAACCGCCGCCATATGGGCGATCTCGTCCAGCTCATGGGCGACTTGGGCTTCGCCTGGGACAAGGCCGGCGGGCAGCAGGGCGGCGTCGTCGAAGTCTGGGACGCGCGGCTGCAGGCCGCCATCGCCGAACTGCGGACCTCCGGCCTCAACATCATTATGAGCATGAAGGAGGAGCGCAAGCCGGTCTCGTTCGTGGAGGACTGCGCCGTCCCGCTGCAGCACCTGGCGGAATACACCGAAAAGCTCACCGCGGTCTTCGCGAGGCATGGCACGAGAGGCACCTGGTACGCGCACGCCTCGGAAGGGTGCCTGCACGTGCGCCCCGTCCTCAACCTCAAGCAGGACAAGGATCTCGCGGCGATGCGCGCCATCGCCGAGGAGGCGTTCGCCCTGGTGCGCGCATTCAAGGGATCGCACTCTGGCGAACACGGCGACGGCATCGTCAGGTCCGAGTTCCACCTGCCGATGTTCGGCGAGCGGATCGTGCGAGCGTTCGAGCAGGTCAAGGACCGGTTCGACCCCGAGGCTCGGTTCAATCCGGGCAAGATCGTGCGAGCGCCCCGCTTCGACGATCGAACGGTCCTGCGCTACTCGAGCGAGTATCGCAGCTCCGACCAAAAGCCGGCGCTGGACTGGTCGGCCTGGCCCGGCGGGGCGTCGGGACTGCAGGGCGCGGTCGAGATGTGCAACAACAACGGCACCTGCCGGAAGCTCGACGGCGGCGTGATGTGCCCGAGCTATCGGGCAACGCACGACGAGCGCCATGTCACGCGCGGACGCGCGAACGTCCTGCGCCTCGCGCTCTCGGGCCAGCTCGGCAAGGACGCCTTCGCCAGCGACGAGATCGCCGAGGCCATGAGTCTTTGCGTTTCGTGCAAGGCCTGCCGCCGCGAATGTCCAACCGGGGTCGACATGGCCCGCATGAAGATCGAGGTGCTCGCTGCCCGCGCGCAGGCAACCGGCTACAGTTTGCGCGATCGGCTCGTGGGGTGGCTGCCTCGGTATGCACCCTATGCCTCGCGAATGCCGTCGCTCATGAACCTGCGCGACCGTATCCCGGGACTGGCCTGGGTCAGCGAGCGCATCGCGAGGCTATCGGCTGCGCGCTCGCTGCCCCGCTGGCGGTGGGACATCTTCGAAGAGCCGGACGCCTGCATCGAGCCCGAGCGCGCGGGCGCAGTTGCCGGCGAGGTCGTTCTGCTCGTCGATACGTTCGCACGCTATTTCGAACGTGAGCGCGTCGACGCGACGATCACGATCCTGCGCGGCGCCGGCTATCGCGTTCACCTGCCGAGGGCGGATGAAGAGTCGCAGCGACCGTTGTGTTGCGGACGCACGTTCCTGTCCGTCGGCAATGTCGTGGAGGCGAAACGCGAGGCACAGCGTGCGCTGAACGCGCTGGCACCCTTCGCGGAGCGCGGCATAGCGGTCGTCGGGCTGGAGCCGAGCTGCCTGTACTCGTTCCGCGACGAGATCCCCGCATTGCTGCCGGGCGGCGTGGCGGACTCCGTCGCGCGACGCGCGATGATGCTGGAAGAGTTCATCGCCGGCGAGCGCGCGCAGGGCCGCTTCGCGTTGCCGCTTGCGCCGATCGCACCGGCGGCACTGCTGCACGGCCATTGCCACCAGAAGTCGTTCGGGGGACTGGCGCCGACCGAGGCGACCTTGCGCCTCGTTCCCGAGTTACGGGTCGACACGATCGAAACGAGTTGCTGCGGCATGGCCGGAGCCTTCGGTTATCAGGCAGAGACGCACGAGGCTTCGATCGAGATGGCCGAGCTGTCGCTGCTTCCCGCAGTGCGCCGGGCGGATTCCGCCGCCATCGTCGTCGCCGACGGGACCTCATGCCGCCACCAGATCGCCGACGGCACCGGCCGGCGTCCGCTTCACGTCGCCCAGGTGCTGGCGATGAGCCATGCAGCCGCGACATCGGCACCTCGAGGCGAAGCGGCAGGCCTCACGGCAAACTCGGAAAGGACACACGAATGAACAAGCCCGGACCATTCAGAGCAGATGCCGTGGGCTCGCTCCTGCGACCGGCATCCGTGAAGGCCGCGCGCGAGAAACTCGCACAGGGCAAGCTCGACGCGGGCGAACTCGCCGCGATCGAGGACGACGCGATCGCGCACCTCGTCCGGCGCCAGCGCGACGTCGGGCTCACCGCGGTCATCGACGGTGAAATCCGGCGGGCCTGGTGGCACTACGACTTCCTGGAGAATCTCGATGGCGCGGAAGGCTACTCGCCGCAACAGGGGATCCAGTTCGCGGGCGTCCAGACCAAAGCCCACGGCGTTCGCGTCCACGGCAGGCTCGGCTTCTCGCCGCGACATCCCCACCTGGAACATTTCCGGAGGCTCGCTGCGCAGGCGCCCGCCGGAACGGTTCCAAAGATGACGATCCCCAGCCCGAGCATGATGCACTATCGCGGCGGGCGCGCCGCGGTGAGCGCAACGGCCTACCCGGATCTCGCCGAATACTTCGCCGATCTCGGCGCGGCCTATCGCGCAGCCATCGCGGCTTTCCATGCCGCCGGGTGCCGCTACCTGCAGCTCGACGACACGTCGCTCGCATACCTTTGCGATCCCGCGCAGCGCCGCATGCTCAGCGAGCGCGGCGAAGATCCCGACGCCGTGATCGACCAGTACGTCGCGACGCTGAAGACCGCACTTTCCGGCAGACCGGCCGACATGACCCTCGCCACGCACACCTGCCGGGGGAATTTCCGCTCGACGTTCGTGGCCTCGGGCGGCTACGCGCCGCTCGCGGACCGCATCTTCAACGAGATCGACGTCGACGCCTACTTCATGGAATGGGACGACGATCGCTCCGGCGGGTTCGAGCCGTTGCGCCTGCTGCCGAAAGGCAAGCGGGTGGTACTCGGCCTCGTCACCACGAAAGTCGGCGTCTTGGAAAACCCCGCCGCGATCAAGCGGCGCATCGCGCAGGCCGCTGCGTTCGTACCGCTCGACCAGCTCTGCCTGTCGCCGCAATGCGGCTTCTCCTCGACGGAAGAAGGGAACGCGATCGCGGAAGACGAGCAGTGGCGCAAACTGGAACTGGTCGTCTCGATTGCCCGTGACGTATGGAAATGAGACTGGAGATGTGCCAGAGAATTGCGACTCCAGCGCCGGCTTTGCCGTGCCGCGGAGTACGGGGCGGCGGCGGGATCGGGGGATCTGCCGCCGTCCTGCTTCCGTCGCCGTCGCTCGGCCGTCGTGGTGAGCGCCACCCGCCGCGAATAGCCGCCGAGGCATCACCGGGCCCGAATGCACGAACGCGAACCGCCGCCGCAGTGCCTGCGGCGGCGGTCTCGATCTGGAGCGTCTACGGGCGAGACGGCCGCGCTCAAGCGGCCTTGATCTCTTCGTCGCCTTCCGCCGCCGCGGGTGCGGATTCCTCTCCCGCCGGGCGGCGGCTCTTGGCGCTCTTGGACAGCACCTCGGTGATGCGCTGCACGGCGCCCCGCTCGTCGAGCTTGTCGACCGCCGCGATCTCCCGCGCCATGCGATCGAGCGCCGCCTCGTAGAGCTGCCGCTCCGAGTAGGACTGCTCGGGCTGGTTCTCGGCGCGATAGAGATCGCGCACGACCTCGGCGATCGCGACGAGATCACCGGAGTTGATCTTGGCCTCGAACTCCTGGGCGCGGCGGCTCCACATCGTACGCTTGATGCGCGCCTTGCCTTTGAGAGTTTCCATGGCGCGCTTGACAATCCCGTCCTCCGCGAGCTTGCGCATGCCGACCGACTGCGACTTGCCGGTGGGCACGCGCAGGGTCATCTTGTCCTTCTCGAACTGGATCACGAAAAGCTCGAGCGCCATGCCGGCGATCTCCTGCTCCTCGATCGCGATGATGCGCCCGACGCCGTGCGAGGGGTACACGATCCATTCGTTGGTCTTGAAGCCGTGCCGCTGGCTCACCGGCTTCTTGGGGCCTTCCGGTACCGCCACCCGCTGCGCCTGCGCGGCGGTCTTCTGGGCAATGTCCTTGGGCGTCGCGGGAGCCGCGGCCATCGGGCCGGCGATCTTCGGCGCGACCACAGACTTGCCGGCGTTCAAGGCAGGCATGGCTTTGGGCAAATGCTGCACGTTGGCGGCACGGGCGGCCTGGAAGGCTGCAACCTGCGGCTTGAGCGAAGCGCTTCCGTTCAACGGCGAAGCTGCGGCAGGCTTCACGACCGGGGCGGCAGGCTTCACAGCCTCCGCCATAGGCTTCGGGGCCTGTGCAGCTGGCTTCACGGGCTGAGCGGAGACGAGCGGCTTGCCGGGAGCCTTCGCGGCGGCGGGCACCTTGGGCGCTTCGGCGCGGGCGGGTGCCTTCGCCACGGCCACCGGCTTGGCCGCGACCTTGGCCACGGGCTGCGTCGGCTTAGCTGCAACTTTCGCGACCGGCGCTACGGCCTTCTTGGCCGGCGCGCTCGCAGCCCTGGCGGCGACGGCGGCCGGCTTGGCCGCAGCGACGGGCTTCTTCGCCGACGGAGCGGGGACCGATTTGGCGAGGACGGGCCGTTTGACGGCGACTTTGGCTGGTGCCGGCTTTTTGGACTTCTGCACCTTCGCGACCTCGGGCTTGCCGGCGATCTTCTTCTTCTGAACCATGTGCTCGTCCCACTCCTACGCAGTTCCACACTCAATCGTTTCCGGGTTGAGCACCCGACCACAACTTCCGCGCGTGAGACCCCTCCCTACGCGCGGACACGACTACACGCCCGCCGACGACTGTGTGCCGCCGATGGTCGATTACCCGAGCTCTATCGATTGCCCCTCCACGCAGCGCGTGGTACCGGAAGGCTCAGATCTGGTTGCCGCCAGCGTGGCATGAGCAGGCTCGCCTCGAATTCGGCAGGAGCCCGCACCTTACGAGACCGCGTGTTCCGGGATATCCGTTGCATGAGCGGCCAAGGTTCCAAAATTGTTCACGCCACACCGACGATGGTGTGACCATAACACATCGTTGACGGTTTTTGAAGCGGTTGCGACCACCAAACCGTTGCGCTGGCATACAAAGTGTTTAAGTCCGCGCGTCAATTCGCGGGGCGACCTCAAACTGAACTTAATTTCTCAGCTCGCCAAACGGCGATCTGAAATCTCCGCGCACAATTTCACAGATCAACCACCCTCGCCGGGCTTATCGGAGAAGTATTTGTCAAATTTACCCTTCTCGTCCCTGTAAGCATCGGCGTCAGCAGGGGCTGCTTTCTTCGAAGCAATGTTGGGCCATTTCTCGGCGTAGACACGGTTGAGTTCCAACCACTTCTCGAGGCCGGGTTCGGTGTCGGGCTTGATCGCCTCGACAGGGCACTCGGGCTCGCACACGCCGCAGTCGATGCACTCGTCGGGATGGATGACGAGCATGTTCTCGCCTTCGTAGAAGCAATCGACCGGACAAACCTCGACGCAGTCGGTGAATTTGCACTTGATGCAGTTCTCATTGACGATGAACGTCATAGCGATGGTCCGGGCTTGCGAGTGTCGATTGGCGCGGCGAAGCAATTCGTGAGCTACTCGATCCTACTTATGAGGTGCCGCCGAGCCTAGCACATGGTCAGGTTGTCGCAGGCATCTCCTCCGGCTGCAAGCAGCCCACATCAGTCGTCCTGGTCGGTCAGCCGGTCGATCAGGCGGCGGTCACGCTTGGTCGGCCGGCCACTGCCCGGCGTGCGTTCGGGCCCGATGGGAGCCTTGGCCGTCTCAGCTCGAGGCGGCGGCGTCAGATCCCGATAGAGTTGCTGCGCCTCACTCGGCGGGCCGCGTCGCTCCCCCAGAGAGACCACTTCCAGAACCCTGATCCGCGGCCCGACCGCGACAGTGACGACGTCGCCGGCCCGCACGCCGTGGCTCGGCTTCGTCACTCGCTCGCGGTTGAGGCGGACACGGCCTTCCGTCACGAGAGCGGCGGCGGAGGTCCGGCTCTTCACGACGCGAACGTGCCAGAGCCACTTGTCGATGCGGAGCGTCGCAGCCCCGCCGGGCGCCGTTACCTCGTCCGCCGGCATCGCGGTCAGCCGCCTTTCTCACCCTTTTCGAGAGCCGCCTTGAGTGCGCCCAGTGCCGCGAACGGAGAATCCGGGTCCGGCCCCCGCGATTTGGGCGGGGAGGACTTGAATTGCTGCGGGGGACGTTCGCCACCCCTTCGGCGGTCGTCGCCCCGGCCATGGCGCGGCCCATCCCGGCCGCGCTCGCCCTTGCCGGAATGATCACGATCGCGATGGGGCTGTCGCTCGTCGCGCTTGCCACCGGGACGAGCCTCGCGATCGCGATCGCGCCCCTGCCCATCGCCGCGCTGCTCGCGGCGATCCCGCCACGGCTTGCGATCCTGCTTCTCTCCCCCCCCGGGCTGAGCCGGCGGGGTCGCGCCCGCCTCGTTCGCGCCCTGGGCGGGCTGGGCCTCGGGTGAGCGGTTGCCCTGCCGGCCACGGCGGAAGTCGGGGCGCCGATCACCCTGACGGTGATGCCGCCGGCCTTCCTCGCGGTGACGGCGGGGGCGCCATATCTCGATGAACTCGGGCTCGACCGCGGCCGGCACCGCATCCGACTCCGGCTCGCCTGCGGCAGCGGCCGCCGGCGCGGCCTCGGCTGCTTGCGTGGACGCGGGCTCTTCGGCAGCAGACGGTTCGACCGATGCGGCCTGCGCGGCCACGGCCGGTACAGGGGCCTGTTGCGTTCGAGGCGCGGGCGCTTCGAGAGCGGGTGATACTTCCTGATCGGCACCCGACGGCGCGGCCTCAGTTTCGGGCGCGACCGACGCCGGCGCGGGTACGGCAGCAACCGCCTCGGCATCGGCCGCCGCCGCAGCAGCCGCCGCCGCGACCTGCGCTGCTTCTGCCGCGGCCTTTTCTGCGGCAGCCGCGGCCTCCGCGCGCGCCAACGCTCCCGCGCGCTGCGCCAGCCACTGCGCCTTCGGCTTGCGGTCCAGGCGGAAGCCGAGCGCCTTCAGCACGTGCGAAAGCTCTTCTCCCGAGCAGCCCAGGATCGACATCATGCCGGGGATTACGATGAAGCCACCATCACCGCTGGCGCCCGCCGGCGGCGCAACTCCCGGCTTGATCTGGTCGTTGCGCCAGGCCAGCAGCGGGCGGATCTGATCGGCGAGCCGTTCCAGCATGTCGATGCGCACGGCCCGCGGCCCGCACGAGTGAAAGCCGACGGCACGATAGAAGGCTTCGGGCACGGCCGGATCGGTCGCCACGGACGTCAATCCCGCGCGCGGGCGTTCGGGCAGCGCGTCGCTGGAGAGCCCGAGGGCCGCCGCATGTTTGAGCCTCCACAGAGCGAGGCTCAGCTCCACGGCGGCCGGCTTCAACAGGGCGGGAAAGAAGATGTTGAACGCCCCGAAACGCACACCGTACTTGCGCAACTGCGCGCGCGAGGCCTGATCGAGCGACTTGATTTCATCGGCCACGGTGTCACGCCGCAGCACACCGAGGTTCTCCACCAGGCGGAAGGCTATGCCGCGCGCGAGGCCAGCGATGTCTTCGGCCTTCGCGATGTCCGCCAGCGGCTTAAGCCGTTCTGCGACGACCTCGACGATCCATGCATTCAGGCGCTCCTGGACCTTCTCGCGGTCCCCCGCCGCAAGATGCTCGTCAGCGTCGATCTGGACCTGCGGCTTGAGCGGGTCGTCGCCGGCCTGCAGCGTCGCGATCGGCTCGTCCCGCCACAGGATCGTCCCCGATGCGGCGACCTTGAACGCGTCGGCCTTAGCTGCGGCGACGCGACGGGCGCGCATCGCCAGTTCCTTGCCGACCACGTGCGCGGCCGCCGCGCGCGTCGCCTTGCCGTGAACGTCCTCGGCATGGGTTTCGGGGACGAAGCGGAAGCCGCGCAAACGGCCGACGAAATGCTTCTCGACGTGAACCGCGCCGTCGGCGCCGATGTCGGCGGCGAGTTCGTCCTTGTCGCGCATTCCACGCATCAGCGCGCTTGTCCGCCGATCCACGAAACGCTGCGTCAACTGTTCGTGGAGCGCATCGGACAGCGTATCCTCGATCGAGCGGGTGCGTTCCTGCCAGGCCAACGGATCGGCCAGCCAGTCCGCACGGTTGGAGACGAAGGTCCAGGTGCGGATGTGAGCGAGGCGATTGGACAGCGTGTCGATGTCGCCATCGGTCTTGTCGGCAAACGCCACCTGCTTGGCGAACCAGTCCTCGGGAATGCGCCCGGGCGCGGCCATGAGAAACTTGTAGAGCTGGGCGACCAGCTCGGCGTGGTTCTGGCTCGAGATCTTGCGATAATCCGGAACCTGACAGACGTCCCAGAGCCGCTCGACCGCAGTCCGCCCACGCGCCAGATCGACAATCTCGCGATCGCCGGCGACAGTCTCGAGCGCCATGACGTCGTCGGCCATGCGCGCGCGCTGCAGACGCGTCTCTCGCGGCAGGGCGCGCAGCGACTCGCGCAACAGCTCGAGATTGGAGAAATCGAGCTGACGGCTGCGCCACTGGAGCATCTTCACGGGATCGAAGGTGTGGTTCTCGAGCCGCTCGATCAAATCGGCCGACAGGCTCTCGACGCCGCCTGTGACGCCGAACGTACCGTCGTTCATGTGACGGCCTGCGCGGCCGGCGATCTGCCCCAGTTCGGCCGGGGTCAACTCTCGAAAAACCTGACCGTCGAACTTGCGGGTCGCGGCCAGCGCCACATGGTCCACGTCGAGATTGAGGCCCATGCCGATCGCGTCGGTCGCGACCAGATAGTCGACGTCGCCCGACTGATAGAGCGCGACCTGGGCGTTGCGGGTCCGCGGCGACAACGCCCCCAGCACGACGGCTGCGCCGCCGCGCTGGCGGCGGATCAGCTCCGCGATCGAATAGACGTCGGCCGCCGAGAAGGCGACCACGGCGGAGCGCGCGGGGAGGCGGGTGAGTTTCTTTTCTCCCGCATAGCTCAACTTCGACAACCGCGGGCGGGAAATGAAGTTCGCGCCGGGGATCAGTTCGTCGATGGCATCGCGCATGGTGGCGGCGCCGAGCAGCAGGGTCTCGAGCTTGCCGCGCGTATTGAGCAAGCGGTCGGTGAATACGTGGCCGCGCTCGGGGTCGGCGCAGAGCTGAACCTCGTCGATGGCGAGGAAGTCCGCCTCGATCTCGTGCGGCATCGCCTCGACGGTGCAGACCCAGTATCGGGCCCCCTCGGGCTTGATCTTCTCCTCGCCCGTTATCAGCGCGACCGCACCGGCGCCGACACGCGCCACGATCTTGTCGTAGACCTCGCGCGCCAGCAGCCGCAGAGGCAGCCCGATGAGGCCGGTCTCGTGGCCGAGCATGCGCTCGATGGCGAGGTGGGTCTTGCCCGTGTTCGTGGGGCCGAGCACCGCCGTGACGTTACGGATGCGGTGTTCCATGTTGACGGTCATTCTCTGCCGCTGCTCCTGGTCGGGAAGCCGCAGGCATCGCAGAGCGACCCGGCAAATTCAAGGGCAAAAGGGCCGCCTCGGGACCTGCGTGACGCAGAGCACCACACGACTGCGGTCAATGCACCAGAGCTATCTGCTGATGGGCCGAGGTCACGATCTCGACATTCCGGGACACCAGCGTGGCCGATCCTGCGATAGTCGGGACCGTAATCTTGTAGGGAATGTAGACGTTGGCCGAGGGGATCGGGCGCAAAACCACCTCGATGCCGTCGGTGGCCTCCATGAACTTCGCCTCGTCGTCCATACGGTGGCCCGCGATCAGAACAAACTTGACTTTGCAGACATAACCCGTCCCCGGCTGGCCGCTCGGCCGTTGCTCGCGCAACTGGACGGTTCCGCGCTGGATCAGCACGAGATCGAAGCGCATCTGCCCGTCGAAGACGGGAAGCCGACGCCCGCACGGGCCGTCGGCGGAGCCGCGCGACATCGCCAGCACGGCCGACATCGGATCCAGCACGCCGCGCAGGTGCTGCGGCAGGATCGGAACCACGCCGTCGCGCGGGGGTTGCTTGGGCAGATTAACCACGCTGGTGACGCTGTCGTCGGTGAATCCCATGCGTGTGGAGCCGGATTTTCCGGCCCCGGCGAAATCGAACGTGAAGCCGGCCGGGCGGGCGTTTCCGTTGACCAGGCGGCCGGAAGCATTCGAGTTGCCGTTCCAGGAGACCGCGCCGAGCAGGAGCGACAGACGCGTGGTGCTCGCGACCGAGTAGGTCGAGCCGTCGGCGGTGGCGGTGAAATCGAGTGCGCCGACGTTGATTCCGTTGAAGTTCACGTCGAAGACGGCACGCACTTTCGCGGGTAGCTGGTCCGCTCGCGCGGGAAGGGTCCACTGCATCGATGCGGCGACCGCGCCGAGAGCGACGATGGCCGCAGAAACGCGACGCTGAACAGAAAACAACGCCATGACCTTACCCACCAGGAACCGAGTTACGCGCTACGCCCCGCGACGTAGTCGGCAGGCGTTGCCGCTAACGTCGTTTTGCGTCGAATGTGTGATCGGGAGCCTAGCGCGCAGGTGTAAACAAAGTCCTTCCTGGCGTTCCGAAAGACGACATCGTCGGGTTCAGGCGATCGCGCGGCGCAACGCGACCGCATCACGCGCGACATCGGCCACGGCCTTGCCCGGGCTGTAGAGGCTCGAGCCGATGCCGAAAGCGCCGGCGCCGGCTGCGCGATAGCCGGGGATGTTCGCGACGGAGATGCCCCCGACGGGGATCAGCAGAACCTGCGGCGGAAGTACGGCGCGCATCGCCTTGACCACGACGGGCGAGATCATCTCGGCAGGGAAGAGCTTCAAGGCATCGGCGCCGGCCGACAATGCCGCGAACGCCTCCGTCGGCGTTGCGATACCCGGCACCGCAGTCATGCCCGCAGCTTTCGCAGCGCGCACGACAGCCGCGTCGAAATGCGGCGAGACCGCGAGACGTCCACCCACCGCCCGCAGGCGCTCGACGTCGTCGACCGTCATTACCGTCCCGGCGCCGATCACGGCCCGATGTCGGCAGTGCGCCACGGCCATGCGGATGCTTTCGAACGGCGTGGGAGAATTCAGCGGGATCTCGATGGCACGATAACCGGCTTCGATGAGAGCATCGCAAACGGGGGTGACCTCGGCCGGAGTTATGCCGCGCAGGATCGCGATCAGTGGGCAGGTGGCGAGTGCATCGCTGAAGTCGCTCATGTGCCTGCCTCCAGGATGCCTGCGGCCAGAGAGATCTTCCAGACGCCAGCGGCCGCGCAATCCGCCTGTGCGCGCCGCGCCGACCTGCCGGCGATCTCACTGGCTCGAACATAGCGATCGGCCAGCGCTTCTCCGGCGACGATCGTGAACGATTGGCCGGGCTGCGTGGCGTCGGCGAGTTCAGCGCCGATCAACAGCCCGGAGAGGTAATCCGCGAGTTCGCTTTCCGCCAGCCGGCCGGTGAGACCCAGTGTGCGTGCGGCAAACATCCGATTGAGCAACGCGCCGGCAGACCCGGCCGCAATACCGGCGCGCACGCCCGCCGCGAAGCCTTCCCCGGTGCCGGCCTGCGCGCTCATCAACTTGCCCAGGATCGTGTGACCGCGCAGGGCGGCGTAGGCCTCGCCGGTCATATAGGTCTTGAAGTACAGGATGTGGCTTGCGTCGGCCGTCACCCATTTCGAGTGGGTTCCCGGCAGAACGAAACGCTGCGGCGATGCCACCGAGGACGCCATGGCTCCGAAGACCTGCGTTTCCTCCCCGCGCATCACATCCGGCCTGCCGTCGCCGTCGACGATGTCGAGCCCCGGAACGATCCAGACCGGCCGCCGCTCGGTGACATCCATCCTGAGCAGGGCTCCACTGAGCTCTCGCAGCGAGGCCGGGCAGCGCAGATACGGCGCTTCCCGCCACCCTTGGCGCGATCCGATCATGCCAGACATCACCACCGGCAACCCGAGCGCCCCTTCGGTCCAGCGCGCGATGTTTCGCTCGAGGCACGCCGCAAACCCGCCGCCCGACACCGCGAGGATGCCATCGGCGCTTTCCACCCGATCCAGGATGCGGCCGTCGCGAGCGAGCAGACAGGCCCGAAACGAGGTCGTGCCCCAGTCGATGGCGATCAGCGCGGCCATGGCGGTCCTCTTGCCGGGTTATCGTGACGTGGTCATTGCCCGTAACGGAAATCCCCGCAAGACTGAGTATGCGCCGTCAGGAGACTTACGATGATCGATCGCCGGACAATGCTTCTCGCCACAGGCGCCGCCGCACTGACCGCGCCGCTCTCGACTGCCCGTGCCACCGAGTTGAGCGTCGGCGCGATCAAGGCCCGGGTCGTCTCGGACGGTCACATGGCCGTGGGGCTCGACCGGATCGTTGCGAGCTACCAGGCCGGAGACGTCAAGGCGGCCCTGACCCAGGCCGGTGTGACAGGAGAAGGCCTGCGGTTCGCGTTGAACATTACCCTCCTGACGATCGGCGGAAAGACGGTCCTGGTCGATGCGGGGGCGGGTGGCACCTGGGTCGAGACCGCCGGAAAGCTGCCGGAGGCACTGGAGGCGCTCGGCATCGACCCGGGCAAGATCGACCTCGTAGTCCTCACCCACGGCCATGCGGATCATCTGTGGGGCGTCATCGACGATTTCGACGATACGTTGCGTTTCAAGTCCGCCGGCTACGTGTTTCCCGAGGCCGAGTTTGCGTTTTGGACGTCACCGGGCGTCGCCGAGGCCGCCGGAGCGGCCGAAGGGCTGACCGCGGGTACGCGGCGTGTCCTCAAGCGGATCGAAGGCAAGCTGACCCGGGCCAAGGCAGGCGCCGAGATCGTTCCCGGCCTCGCCTATCTCGATGCCGCGGGTCATACCCCCGGCCAGTGTGCGGTGATGGCTACCTCGGGAAGCGACCGGCTTTTGATCGCGGCCGACACGCTCTTTCATCCGGTGTCCGTCGCTTACCCGGACTGGCGCCCGGCGCAGGACATGGACGGTGAGCGGGCAGTCGCAACGCGACGGCGGCTCCTGGACATCGCCGCGGCCGAAAAGGCGGCCGTGGTCGCCTACCATGCGCCCGGTGGCGGCCTGGGGCGGATCGAGCGCGAGGGCATGGGCTTCCGCTGGCGACCCATGGCTTGAGGCCGCGCTCGGAACCGGGGCTCGGGACCGGGGCTCGAACCCCGTATCCGGCGCGACGGGCTGCGCACTCAAGTCGAACATTCAAACTCTTGAATATTTGCCGACGAAGGCCTACCTCATTGCCGAGGCAGCCCGAGGCGCACCCACCATGGCCCTGAAGATCGAGGCATTCTTCGACGAGCCGACCAACACGGTCACGTATGTCGCATGGGATCCTCGGACCCTGCGTGGCGCCGTGATCGACTCGGTGCTCGACTACGACGCGGCGGCCGGGCGGACCTCGACGAAGTCCGCCGACGCGGTCATCGCCTACGTCGCGAAGGCCGGGCTCGCCATCGACTGGCATCTCGAGACGCACGTCCACGCCGACCATCTCTCGGCCGCGCCCTACCTCAAGGACAAACTCGGCGGCCGCATCGCCATCGGTGCCCAGATCATCACGGTGCAGGAGACCTTCGGAAAGGTTTTCAACGCCGGCACGGAGTTCCAGCGTGACGGTCGGCAGTTCGACCGCTTGCTGGAAGACGGTGACCGTATCGAGGTGGGCGGCATCAGCGGGTATGCAATGCACACGCCCGGACACACGCCGGCGTGCATGACCTACGTCTTCGGCGACTGCGCTTTCGTCGGTGACACGCTGTTCATGCCCGACTTCGGCACCGCGCGCGCCGATTTCCCGGGCGGAGACGCACGCACGCTCTATCGCTCGATCCGCCGTGTGCTCTCGCTGCCGCCGCAGACCCGGCTGTTCCTGTGCCACGACTACAAGGCGCCGGGGCGGGACACTTACCGCTGGGAGACCACCGTCGCGGAAGAGCGCACTCACAACGTGCACGTCCGCGACGGAATCGGCGAAGACGACTTCGTCGCCATGCGCACGGCGCGCGACAAGACCCTCGGCATGCCCAAGCTGATCCTGCCGTCGATCCAGGTGAACATGCGTGCCGGGCAGTTGCCCCAGCCCGAAGACAACGGCGTACGCTACCTGAAGATCCCCCTCGACGCCCTGTGAGCACGGACCGGATCGATCCTGCGGGGAACATGCTAGAGAAGCGCGACTGCCGCGTCCGGCGGTGCGGAACGGATAGCCCTCGTGCTGACCCCAGGCCTCTTCGACATCCAGGTCAACGGCTTCGCAGGCGTCGATTTCAACGACGCGACGCTCACCGCCGACCGGCTCGATCATGCGCTCGAAGCGATGCTGGCCTCTGGCGTGACCGCGTGCCTTCCGACCATCATCTCGGCCAACCCGGATCAATTGGCGGCGCGGCTGGGTGCCCTCGATGCCGCCGTTGCGAGGAGTCGCCTCGGGCCTCGCATGGTGCCGGGATACCATCTTGAAGGGCCAT
>CAYMEB010000067.1:0-20781 GCA_964389095.1 uncultured Hyphomicrobiaceae bacterium | reverse complement strand
CAGGACCCATCGAGCGGCGCAAAAGCCGTCTGCATTCCGAGTTTCACGTCGGCCATGCTGCTACTGGAAGGTGCCGGCGACACGGATTAGGATCGTGCTTGGTTCTTTACCACCGAAGGCTTTTTGCTATGTCAGTATTGCTCGATCGCCGAGCGGCGATCGTCGGTGCCGGCGCGACGATCTTGGCGCCGTCCCCCCCGGCACGGGCCTCTTTGCCTGGCTTGCTCGCACGTTCCATTCTCGGTCTCGTCGCGCGTACCGCGGGGGCCGGCTCGGCCCGCGTTGGGGCCGCAGCCGTCGGTGCTGCGACGCAGGCGCGGTCGGCCCAGGCCGCTGCCGCGATCGCTCGCCGGCCGGGCGTGACACCGCGTGAACCCATTTACAGCACTTACGGCCGAGCCTTTGCGAAGGGGATGGGGCAGGAGATGGGCGCGGCCGCGGGGCGAGCAGTGGTGCGTGGACTGAGCGAGGGCTGGGGCGAACTGCGGGGCCGAGGACGGCCGCGACCGCAACCTGTCGAGGAGGACGATGTCTTCGTTGCATTCCCGAACGCCGGTTACGAGAGGCCGCCCATCCTGGGATGTCCGGAGATATTCATCTTGGGCTCGATGATCGACCTGATGATGGGGGCGTTCATCCGCCAGCGTCACGCGGTCGACGCCCATACGGCGACCATCATGGCATTCCCATTGTTCGGGCTCGAGATCCCTCGGTACGATGATATCTGGAACAACCAGGTGCCGACCGTGTGCGAGAGCGAGCGCCACATCGTGCGCTTCTTTTCCTCCGGAATGCTCACGCAGCACTCGCATGTCCGCATCACGATCTGGCGTTCGGAGCAGGTCGGGATGCCAGGTTCAGTTCCTCTGAGTTCGCGTGCGCCTGAACTCGATCAGCGCGTCCCGATTATCGAATGATGTCTTACACGATTGCGTAGGTGCTTCCGTCGGCACGCCGGCAATAAGTCACGGTCTCGCTGACCGGACCTTTTCCGGCTACCGCGAGGTCGGAGCGCACACGCTGACACTTCTCACCCTTGCTGTTGGTGAAATCGCCCAGCGGTTGGTAGGACGCCGACTCGCCGGTATCTGGCAGGGTCCATGCAGCGGGACGGCCATTCTCGAACGTTTCCAGCACGGCTGCCGCATGACGTAACCGCCCCTGCGCGCTCAGCAACCGCCGCGCCTCCGGCGTGAGTAATTCGTCCACCATGAAGTTGGTCAGCTGACGCGCGGGATGCCCGGGCGGGAGGCTCTCGGTGAACCCGCGCATCATCACGCCGGCAGCCGCCATCGACCGCGCGATAGCCGCGTTGTGATCTGGGCCGGAACGATCGTAGATCGGAGACACGATGTAGGACGAGACGCGACCGCTGTCGCAGTCCTGCCAGACCTGGCGGCCCTCCGCCGTCAGCAGCAAGCTGCGGCACTCAATCCCCCCGCGCTGATACGTCAGAGTGATCCTGTGCCCCGACACGCTCCAGGTGCCCCGGCGGGGTAGTCGGGCACGGTCGTTTTTCTCGTAGAACGAGCCGTCAGTCGAGAAATCGACATGCCAGGTCTCGCGGTCGAGCGAGGTCTCTCCGTGCAGCCTTTTGCTAGTTAGGAATGCGCGCAGATTATGATCGGTCACATGCTGGGCGGACGCCGCGGACGGCTGCAGCACGCAGACCAACGCGGCAATGGCGAGTAAGACGAGCAGCGGCACCTTGCACTCTCCCCATGCAAACGTGCCGTCACCCTACACCCCCGCCGCAGTGACCTCGACCTCGATCTTGAACTCCGGCTTGGTGAACCCGGAGACGATCACCAGCGTCGAGGCGAAGGCGTCGCCCGTGACGAAGCGGGCACGCACGGCGCCGTAGATCGGGAAGTAGGCGCGGTCGGTCACGAAGGCGTTGAAGCGGATCACGTTGGCGAACGTCATGCCGGCGTCGGCGAGAATGGCGGCGAGGTTCTGGAAGCACAGCTCGGCCTGCGCCTCGACATCGGCGGGAACGCTGCCGTCCTGCGCGATGCCGAGCTGGCCCGACGTCACGAGCAGGCGCGCGCCGGCCGGTGCCAGAACGCCGTGGCTGTAGCGCGCGAGTGGGGCCGCGATCGCCGCCGGGTTCAAGGACTTCGCCATCCGCTTGGCCTCCACGGTTCGCCTCACCTGTTCGATTGCGTGCCGTCAGCCGCCGACGACGCGACGCAGCAGCCGCGTCGCCCAGCCCGTCCGCTCCGCAGAGGGCTGCTCGGCGGCCTCCGTCAGCGGACCGGTATTGCCCGAGAGAAACTGCCAGACGCGGACCATCGCGAGCGTGTCGAGGCGGCAGTAGTCGAGCAATTGCCGCTCGATCTCCGCCTTGCGCGCCGCGCTCGTGCCCCCGCGGATCGCTTCGAGGTAGGCGATCATCGCCATGCCGCCGTCCTTCACGCCGGTGAGCGTATCGTAGCTCAGATCCGGCGCCATCGCCGGCAGAACGGCCTTGATGCTCCAGCTCCCGTGCTGGCTGGGGTGGTAATAGAAGCGGCGCGTGATCGGCAGCAGGTCGACGATGCGTGCAGAAAGCGCGGTCAGGGCCGGCGCCAGGCGTGGATAGCGTTCCGCGAGTTCCTTGATCCGGCCGCTCTCGAAGGCGGCATTGTAGACGAAGATCGGCCCGCTGCCGGTGCACGCCTCGATCAGCGCGCGGGCGAAGCTTTCCGATGGATCCTGGCCCGTAAGGTCCAGGTGCGCCGCGTGGCTCAGCCCGTGGTCGGCCGACAGGCTGTGAAGGCTGAACTGGAATGGGATCTGCTGGTAGGGCCGTGTACCCGCCCAGATCGGCACCGCGAGCTGCGCGGTTTCGAAGTCGAGGAACAGCGCGGGCAGCTTGTGCTTGGCCAGAGCGGCGCGCGCGCCGGCCGCATCGAAGTAAGGTTCTCCCGACAGGGTGTGCCGCTTCACGCGGAGCTGCTGCTCGTTGAGCAGATCGTCGGGGATGTCACGCAGATCGCGAACGCCCTTGGTCTCGATCAGGTCGCGCACGTCCTGCCCGCGCAGGTTCGGCAGCCACTCCACCGGATGCTCGACAGCGGGAAGCGCCGCCCGGCAATGCGCCAGGAACGGGCAGTCGAACGGGTCGTGGCAATGCCGGCCGAGACCGATCTGCGGGGGCTGGTTCTCCCCGACCACGCGCTGTGCCTCGGCGACCCATCCGGCCACTTCGGTGGTGCGCTCGATGGTTTCCTCAGTGAGATCCTCCTCCTTGATCAGGCCGCGATAGTCGCCGCCGCCGGGATAGACCCAGGTGCTGTCGACGTGAGCGACGGCGATCGCTTCGAGGTCGGCACCGGCCGCCCGCGCGACGTAGGATTGGATCGCTGCGTCGTCGTGATGATAATCCTTCACGCTGGTGGCGGACTTGACCTCCACCATCCGCCAGCGCGGACGAGGCCCATCGCTGGCAGGCAGCATCACGTCGGCGAAGGCCATGGCGCCTTCGGCGGCGAACCCGGCCTCGAAGATCGGGCGCGGCTCTTTCAGCAGGTCGCGGGTTCTCTCGAAAGTCGCCGAGAAGCCGTCGCGCTGGGCGTCGAGCGTGGTGCCGCGGTTCTGGGGATCGTAGAGACGCCGCGCCAGGGCGCCGACCTCGTTGCCCGCCTCGAAGCGCGCCTGCGTGTCGGCGCTGTAGACGGCGAGCGAGGGCTCGTGGACCTCCAGCCAGACGCGCTTGGCGCATTGCCGGAAAGCGACGAGCTTGGACTTGGAAAGGCTGCGCATGCTCACCTCCGCGGCGAATCGGTTCCCCGTGCGGATTGTTTAGCCCCCGTCGCGGGCGAATGAACGGCGATGCCCGGAGATACAACACGAAAGCCTTGGAAAACTCCGTCCCAGCGCGGGTACCGAGGGGCGGCGCGCATGCGACTAATTGCGGGACGATTGGTAAATCTCCGTTAAGGATTGGCTGCCATACGAGGAGGATGTTCGTCAGCCAACTCCCCGGTCGTCATGACACACCTGACCGCAGAAGAGCTGGCGACGGTCGACGCCTTCGTCCGTCACGTCGTACGCGCGAACGCGTTCTGGGTCGTCGTCGGCAATACATCGATCGCTCAAGTCGACAGCCAGCGCCATGCCGGCGCGGCGGTGAACCTGCTGTGGTCGTCTCACACCGAGGCGACGCGGTGGGCCGATCTGCTCGCGGTGCATCCCGTCGTCGAGGAAGGCGATCTCGCCACGCTCCTGGGTGAATTCCTGCCGTGGCTGTCGCGCTCTGGCGCGATCGTCGGTCCCGATTGGTCGGCCGAGCCGGCCGAGCCGGAAGTGACCGCCGACGATCTGGCGCAGCGCTTCCGCGAGCAACTTGTCGAGGCCTTCGTCGCCGATGCGCAGGCGGAGCAGGCCGTCTGGCTGTTGCAGGGCGACAGCGGTCCCGGCGTGTTTCCCGCACCCGACAACGGCGGCATGGTCCTGCCGGTGTGGGGCACGCGCGCGGGAGCGGAGCGGTGCCTGGTCGGCGACTGGGCGGCCATGCGTCCGTTCCGCATGACGCTGCGCGAATTCCTCACGAGAGTCCTCACGGCCTGTGCCGGATCGCGTGCGCGCATCGCGCCCAATCATGTACCGGGCGCAGGAACTCCCATTCTTCAGCCCTGGGGACTGAAATCCCGCCTGGGCGAGAACGGACAGGCCGAGCGGCGCATCGCATGAGCCATCCGCCGGCCGCTTCGGTCTTCGACGCTGATCGGCGCGCCTGCGTGGCGCACGCGAGGGTGAGCGTCGTCATTCCGCATCTGGACGACCTCACGAACCTCGCGGCTGCAGTCGCCGCCGTGCGCAAGCAGACGCTGGACCCCTCCCGTTACGAGATCATCATTGCTGACAACGGGTCGCGGTGCGGGCTCGACGCCGTGCGCAGCGCCGCGCCCGGCGCCGTCGTGGTCCCGGTCCCCGAACGCGGTGCAGGACCGGCCCGCAACGGCGGAGCTCGTGTCGCGCGCGGTGACGTCCTCGCCTTCACGGACAGCGATTGCCGGCCGCACGTGGATTGGCTCGAGCGAGGTCTGCAGGCGCTCGGCGCGAGTGACGTTGTCGGCGGCGGTATCGACGTCGGAGTCGAGGATCGAACTGCGATGACGCCGTCGGAAGCCTTCGAGGCGGTGTTCGCGTTCGACAACCGGGACTACGTGGAACGCCTGGGCTTCTCGGTGATGGCCAACCTCATGGTGCGCAAGTCCACCTTCGAGCAGGACGGCCCGTTCCGCAGCGAAGTCTCCGAGGACGTCGAATGGTGCCGGCGTGCGACCGCCCGCGGCGCCCGTCTCGCGTATGCACACGAGGCGAGGGTGACCCATCCCGCACGGCGGACCTGGTCCGAGCTTGAACGCAAATGGCGCAGGACCAATCGCGAAGCGTTTGCGCTCTGGCTGGCGGACGGGGGCAGCCGGAGCGGCTGGGCGCTGCGGGCCGTCGCGGTGCTGGCCTCGCCGACGTTGCATTGGCTGCGGGTCGCGCGTTCCCGTGCGCTGCCTGACATGCGCAGCCGGTGTGCGGCCCTCGGCGTGCTCCTGCGTCTCAGGATCGCGCGCTCGGGATGGATGCTCCGGCAGGTGCTGTCCAATTCTCCGGCGCACACCGGGGCAATCGCAAAGTCGCGCGCGACACAGGAGGCAGTATGACCATCGCCACGAACATCAAAGTCGCCCTGCGTGGCGCCGTTCCCCATTCCGCGCTTCGGCACGTCAAGCGCATCATTCACGCGGGCAGCGCGCGCCACTGCGTCGTCTGCGGCTCCAACGTGAAGGCCTTCCTCCCGCAGGGTTACGGCTATCCAATGCTGGAGCAGCTGCAGGTCGTTGGCGGGATGCGCAAGGAGGAAGACGAGTGTCCGGTTTGTCGCTCGAACGATCGCGTCCGCCTGATATGGCTCTATCTCGCCCATCACAGTGACATTCTGGCGCGCGCCGGCCGTCTCCTGCACATCGCACCCGAGCCGGGGCTAGCCGACATTCTCTCCCAGGAGCTGCGCCTCGACTACGTTCCAGCCGACCTCGACAGGGCGCGCTATCGCCACCTTTCCAACCTGCACACCTTCGATCTGCAGTCTGCGCCGTTTACCGATGCCAGTTTCGACTGGATCATCTGCAATCACGTGCTCGAGCACATTCCCGACGATCGCCGCGCAATGCGCGAGATCCGCCGAATGCTGAAGCCATCGGGCCGCGCTCTCCTGCAGGTGCCGATCAGCCTCGCGCGCGAGCATACCGACGAGGATGCCTCTGTGGTCGACGAGGAGGCGCGGATCGCCCGTTTCGGTCAGCGCGACCACATCCGCCTGTATGCCCGGGACTATTACGATCGTCTGCGCGAAGCCGGCTTGTCGGTCATGCTCTGGAACGCCTTCGAGGCGGATGAGGAGCGCGCGCGGGCCTGGGATCTCAACCCGCTGGAGCGGCTGGTCGTGGCGCGGCGGGACGAGACCTGAACCGCAGGCGAGCGCCCGCCGCGGCGGAAAGAATTGGATTGCGCGGCTGGCTGCGGGCTGCTTGGTAGCGGGCGATCAGCCGGGCGTATTCCCAGGAGCAGTCGATGCCCTTGAAGGCCGCAATCGTTCCCGTCACCCCGTTCCAGCAGAACTGCACCTTGTTGTTCGACGAGGACACCAAGCGCGGTGTCGTTGTTGATCCCGGCGGCGATCGTCAGGTCATCGAGGATGCGATCCGCAAGATCGGTATGACGGTGGAAGGCATACTGCTGACGCACGGCCACCTCGATCATGCAGGTGCGGCGGATGCCTTGAAGGCGTCGCTCGGCGTGAAGATCACGGGGCCGCATCGGGCGGACAAGTTCCTCCTCGACGGGATCGCGGCGCAGGCCCGGGCCTACGGTCTGTTCGGACTCGAGAACGCGACGCCGGATTCCTGGCTGGAAGAGGGCGTCACCGTCACCGTCGCCGGCGTCGTCTTCGACGTCTATCACTGCCCGGGGCATTCCCCCGGCTCGGTCGTCTACGTGAGCGCGGAGCAGCGGGTCGCGCTGGTCGGCGACGTGCTCTTCCAGGGCTCGATCGGCCGCACGGACTTCCCATACGGGGACACCGAGGCGCTCATCGCTGCGGTGCGCACCAAGCTGTTTCCGCTCGGAGACGACATCGTGTTCGTGTGCGGGCACGGACCGGCGAGCACATTCGGCGACGAGCGCCGGTCCAATCCTTTCGTCGGCGAAGGCGCCTGAGCCGTGCGGCTCAATCGCGCGCGAGGCCGACCGTCACGCCTTCGAGCGCGGTCCCGGCGGTCGAGATATTGACCGTCTGGCGCGAGCCGCTGGTCGTCACCGACATCGAACCCGACAGACCGCCGCCGGAGATCGCGAGATTGATGCGGTTGGCGGAAGCCTGCCCGCTCACCGAACCTGCGGCGTTGAACTGCCGCTCTTCCCAGCTGCCCGAAACGGCGCTGCCTGACGATGTGAGGTTGGCGCGCATCTCGATCTTGTTGGAGGCGCTGGCGCAGCGCAGCGAGATGCCGGTGGCGTTTCCAGCGCCGCGATCGGTGTAGTAGGCGCGGCACTTGAGTGCCTCGGAGCGTCCGCCTTCCAGGCGCACTTGTCCGCTGCCGCTCCAGCTTCCGATCATGCCGGAGAAAGTTCCAGCTTCTGCCGAAGCGGGAACGAGGGTGGCCGAGAGTGCGAGAATGGCGGCGGCAAATGGGCGTGACATCAGTATCTCCTCCCTCGGGGCGCCGTCTTGGCAGCAGCGGTCCCCCTGCGGTTATCACCTGAATGCAATCTCACGCGGGAGCGGTCCGCGAGCCCGCGACCGGCACCGGCCTCTGCCGCCTGGGCAGGCAGAGGTCGGAGACCGATGGTCCATTTCACCAGTTGCAGTTCAACGCCGCAAGCTGCTGCTTCAACGTGTCTGCGGTCTGCTTGCACACAGGCTCGAGGCTCTTCTTGCCGTCCGCGGTCTTGGCGACGTCGCGCCAGTTGGCCTTGACGCCTTCCAGCGCTGTCCGCATCTGGCCCTGCTGCGCGGCCGGCGCCTTGCTGGCGATGCAGGTCTCGTAGGTCTTCAGGAAATTGTCACAGACGGGGACGCCGATGTCCTGCGCGGCGGCGGAAAAGCTGCCGGCGGCGATGGCGACAGCCGTCGCGAATACGAGTCTCATGATCATTCTTCGGGTGCAGCCCGGACGGCGCGCCGGCCGGGCGACGAAAAGCGGCACGCGGGCGCGACGTCGCGGGACGCCGCAGCCGATACGCAGGCCCTTCGCCTGCGTTCGCGCGGAGCGAGACCTGATTCACGAGACGCCACCAAAGCGGCCGGCTCGGCATGCCACGTCTTTCGATGGGGGACCTAAGGCCGGGTCGCAGTCGCGTGGGCGGTCGCCTCGCGCGGCACGATCGCGCCGCGGTGGCCGATTACCGCGCCGGCGAGCCGGTGGCCTGCCAGCGCCGCTGCGGCGGGGGCGTGGCCGAGCAGGCGGCTGGCCAGGTACCCGGCATTGAAGCTGTCGCCGGCCGCGGTGGTGTCGACGGCTCTGACGCGCGCGGGCACGGGCACGCTCTGCGTCTGTCCCTGTGACGACAGCAGCACGCCGTCGGCGCCGAGCTTGACGGCGCTTTCCTCGATGCCGAGTTCGCGCAGGCGCGTCACCGTCGCCTGGGGGGAGGAATCCCCCCACAGCGCCGCCTCGTCCTCGAAGGTCGGCAGCGCGATGTCGGTCAGCCGCAGGAAGCGTGTGAACGCGGCACGCGCGCGGTCGTGGTCGCCGGCCCAGCCGCGCGGCCGGAAGTTGCCGTCGAAGGCCACCCGCGCCCCGCTCGCACGAGCGTGCGTGAGCAGGCCGGCGAGGTGCTCGAGGGCGGGCGGCGCGAACAGCGACAGCGTGATGCCCGACAGGTAGATCAGCGCCGCGCCGCCGCATGCCGCCGTCAGGGCGTCCGGCGTTCCCGCGTCGAACAGCTCGCGCACCGGCGCCCGCTCGCGCCAGTAGTGGAAGGTCCGCTCTCCCTCCGTGGTCGTCTCGATCAGGTAGAGCCCCGGCATCCGACCGGCCACCCGGCTCACCAGCCGCGTGCCGACGCCTTCCTCCGCCGCCAGCACCACGATGCCGTCGCTGTAGGGATCGGTGCCCAGGCGCGTGAGATAGTCGACCCGTACACCGCAACGGGCGAGATATACGGCGGTGTTGAACGTATCGCCGCCGAAGGCGAGGCCGAAACGGCCGTCGTCGCCGCGCGCGAGCTCGACCATGCACTCTCCGATCGAGATCACCGGCCCCGGGCCGAAAGCTGGTTCAGGCATCTCGCAGGTCCATGGTTGACGGCGGCCGCGCGCCGCGGCCTCATCATCGCGCAACTTCGCTTCCGCGCCCAGCCGGTCGCGCAGGATCGATCTGAAGAGCAGGAGGCGTCATGGCAGCCCGCAATCCGTATCGTCCCTTCACGCCCTCGCCCGAGCAGATGGCGTTGGCGCCGCCGGTCTCGGGAAACACCATCAACGGCCTCGGCGAGCGCGACGTCCGCCGGCCGCGCGTCGTCTACTGGGCGAGCGACCCCGATACCATCCCTCACGGCGCCATGCAGCGCTGGTTCTACCGCGTCGATCCCGACAATCCTCACCTCGCCAGGGCCCGGGCGGCGCGCGCCGCGCTGCTGGCCGAGCCGATGCCCGAGGTCGCGGGCGAGCGCACCGTACGCACCGGCGCGGACTGGAACCGTGCGCTCGCCGAGCACCTTTCCGGTGGTCGGGCCGAGATGTGGGGCGTGGCGGAGATGCGGCCGGAGTGGATCTACGAGGGTGAGCGTGTGGCGCAGCGCCACATCGTGGTGCTCGGTGTCGCTCACGACTATGACGAGATCGCCACCGCGCCGAAGTCGACGGCCGGGGCCGAGGTGGTGCGTCAGTACGGCCGGGCCGCGGCCGCTGCGAAGGATGTCGCCGGCTGGCTGCGCCGGCAGGGCTGGGAGGCCGAGCCGGTCACCGGGCCGATGACCACCAAGGTCACGCTCATCACTCCGGCGCTCGCCTGCGGCTTCGGCGAGCTCGGCAAGCACGGCTCCATCATCAATCCGCAGTACGGCGCCTCGTTCCGCCTCTCCGCGGTGCTCACCGACGCGCCCTTCGAGCCGACCGCCGCGCGCGCGTACGGCATCGACGATTTCTGCAGCCGCTGCCGCGTCTGCGAGAACGCCTGCCCGCCGGAAGCCATCGCGCCCGACAAGCAGACGGTGCGCGGCGTCGAGAAGTGGTACGTGGACTTCGACCGCTGCCTGCCGTTCTTCAACGAGACGCACGGCTGCGCCATCTGCATCGCGGTCTGCCCATGGAGCCGGCCGGGCGTCGGTCTCAACCTCGCCGCCAAGCTTGCCCGTCGCGAACCGCGCTGATCACGTCGTCATTCGAAGGACATGCCTTCGCGGTGGGGCAAGCGGAGCGACGAAGGCGAGCACAGCCACAGTGCGCGCCGGCAACCTCAGTCTGCCGGCCAGCGCGGCGCGAGCAGCGCCACCTTGTAGGGATGGACCTCGGCCTCCATCACGCCCGCCGCCACGGCCGGATCGGCCGCGGTGAATGAACGTGCAGCGGCCTCGTCGTCGGCGGAGAAGATGCAGATGCCGAAGCTCTCCGGGCCCGTCGTCTGAGTGCGGCCCGCCAGCAGCACGCGGCCGGCCGCAAGCCCGTCCTGCAGGTAGCGGAAGTGCGCGCCCATCGCGCTCTGCTCCTCTACCGTGAGGCCGGTCGCCAGCATGTCGCGGCGGCGCGGGCGGATGACGTAGACGAATTCGGCCATGGTCAGCGCGTTGCCGCTCCCGTGCCGCGTCGCCACTGCGGATCGTTGAAGCGCTGGATCTCGATGCGATACCCGTTGGGATCGATGAACAGCGACGAATAGACGTTGAACCGCTCCGAGTTCTTCGGCGGCTGATCGTAGACGAGGCCTTTCGAGGTCAGGAAGGCGTGCCAGCCGTCGACGTCCGAGGTCACGATGGTGATCGTCACGCCGACCGTGGCGCGCGGCCTGCCCGGGATCGAGCACACGCCGATGTAGCTCGTCGGCGAGAGCCGGAAGATGTGGCACATCCCCTGATCGACCACGAATTCCAGCTCCAGCGTCTCGCGGAAGAACCGGCTCGAGGCGGCGAGGTCGTCGGTATAGGTGAAGACGATCGAGTCCGAGATGTCGGGTCGGCGCGGTGTGGTCGCTGCGGTCATTCTGCGTCCTCGGCAGGCGTGGTGCGGCAGCTTAACACGGCCGCCGAGCCGGACTGAAGCGACAGGGAACAGGTTCATTTCAGGAGTGCCGGGCAACCTACGCGGCGATGTCTCTCTCGTGGTGGCTTTCCCTGCGAGGCGAGGGAGCGAGGGCTGGGCGCGTCCGGTGCAGACCGGGGAGATCGTCGACAGTTACTCGTATTCCTGGGTCATGTTCCCCGGATAAGCGCTGCGTGCGCGACGCGACCACCAGTCCGCACTCCGGTCATAAGCGTCCCTGGCGACCAGGGTGCTCCGCACCCTGGACCCACGCAATTCCCGTCTAACCGTGACGAAAGCGCAAGGCCGCAGGACGTAATGAGATGAAGATCAAGGATTTAACGTCCGCGCCAAGCGGAAGCCGAGGTCGTCGTTGCGGTCACCCGGTCGGTACACGTTGCGGAACGCGGAACGCAGGTCCCGTTGATTGTTGTTCCAGGAGCCGCCGCGGAGAACGCGGAAAATGCAGTCGCCTGTGGTAACGGCCGAACCATCGCGGGGAGCATTCTTGTAAGAGTCGACAAAACAATCCTCAGTCCAGCTCCAGGCATTGCCGTGCACGTCCTTGAGGCCGAACGGGTTTGCGCTGAAGCGGCCTCCCGGCGCCGTGTAGACGAACTCGTCCCTGCATTGTGCAACGCCGGCGTCACCGCTGTTCATGCTCAGATCGGCGCCATTGCCATGGCGGCACAGGTCCTTCGGGTCGCCGCCGTCACGCCACGCGCGACGTATTCCGCCTCGGCTTCGCTCAGCAAGCGATACTGGGCGCCGGACTGCTGCTTGATCCAAGCCACGTAGGCCTGCGCGTCGTTCCAGTTGACGCAGACTACCGGATGGCTGTCGTCCTGCGCGAAACCGGGGTCACGCCAGGACTTGTAAGCCTGGAGCTTCCACTCCTTACCGTCAAAGGCATGGCAGCCGCCGTCGGTCTTATGGCCCGTCGCGGTCACGAACGCAGCAAACTGGCCGCGTGTGACATGGGTCTCCCCGACCGCGAAAGCGCGCCCGATAGAAACCTCGCGCTGGGGAGCTTCCCGCCGGAAAAATTCGGCTGGCATCTTTGGGTACTCCTTGATCAGCGCCTCGATCTCGGCGTCGGACGTTCCCATCAGGAACCGCCCCTGCGGGATCACGGCCATCTTCGGTCCACAGATCCGCCTGCCGCTTGACGTGAAGCAGTCCTCGAAGGTGTCTTTTGGATTGAGGCAGCGCCTGACCGAGCCGGCGACGTCGACTTCGCTACCCGTGCATCGTGCGGGCTGCGATGGCTCGGCGACCGATGCTTGCTTGCCGATCGGTGCGCCGGATTGCGCCGCCCTCAATTCCCCCATCCGCGCCGATATGCAATCGGCCGCCGGGGTGCCTTTGTGCTGGCGCTCCAGAACCGCCAGCATCGACAGGCTGGTCATGCCCTCGACCTCGCGGCAGATTCGGACGACCTCGGCGGCGCCCGAGGGTGGCGACGGCTGCTTAGGTTGATCGGGCTCGGTCTTCGGCACCCCGGTCGGATAGATCCGCCGCACCAGTCCGTCCATAAACCACGGCTGCTGCACGCCGTTGGTCGAGGCGATCACGGCCTCCTTCACGTTCTGGAACAGGTTCAGATGATCCTGCCCGCCTTTGCCCAGCTCGGTCGCGAGCGCCGCCGCGTAGGGGCCACTTGTGCTCCCCGCATCTGAGGCGGTGCGTCCCGGAGCGCTGGAGTAGGCGATGAACATGCCCTGCTGCTCGGCGACCGGCATCAGGCCCTTCGTGGTGCTCTTCGCCGGCACGCGAAGCTCGTTTCTGCAGGCATCGAAAACGATGAACTTCGCAGCGCTCCGCGCGCCGTCGAGCAGCTTCAAGACATCGTCGAGCTTCAGGCTGTCGTCCCAGAACGTCGCCGAGCCCGGCTCCTTCGCGTCGATCGGGATGAGATAGTTGAAGCCGGTGTCGCTCTCGGCGGCACCATGGCCGGAATAGTAGAGGAACCCGATCGCGCCCGCGCCGGCCGCATTGAGCTGGCGCACCAGTTCGCGCACCGCGCCCAGGATCACGCTGCGCCGTGCCTCCTTGACCGGCGGCCGGACGCGGAAGCCCTGCTTCGCGAGCGCCGCCCCGATCACGGCGATGTCGTTGTGCGGGTTCGTCAGCTCGCCGACCGAACGGTCGTAGCCCTGGTTGCCGATCAGCAGCGCGATCTTGGCAGGCTGCTGCTGCGCGTGGGCGGGCGCGGCGGCGAGCAGCGCCATGCCGAGAAGAACGGCTCGGAGGATTTGCGACATCGCCATGCGTTTCGCCGACAGCCCGTATCCGGCCGCCAGCATAGCCGCGAGCCGCCGCCGCGTCAGCCGTTTGTCTGCGTCTTGTCGCGACCCCGGTCGGGGAGCCGCGACAATGACCGGCAATGCAATGGACCCGGCTCAGGCTCCGAAGGCGAGCTTCATCACGGCGAAGATCGAGGCGAGGCCGACCGTGATCGCGAAGAACGAGTTGAGCATCAGGAACCAGACCTTGCGGCCTTCCGAATGCACGTAGTCCTCGATGATCGTCTGCATGCCGAGCCGCATGTGATGCACGCCGGACAGGATCAGCAGGAGGAACAGGAGCGCGACGGCCGGCTTCTGCAGGGTCTTCTTCACCGTCGCATGATCGGCGCCGGCAAGCTTGGCGAGCAGCAGGACGGTCGCCGTCACCAGGAAGATGTTGGCGACCGCGGTGACGCGCTGCCTCCAGAAATGATCGGTGCCTTCCTTGGCCGAGCCCAGGCCGCGAACCTTGGCGAGGGGCGAGCGGATGCGGGCGTGCGTCGGCGACGGCGTCGGGCGCAGTGGCGTGGACATCAGAAGGCCCCCCGGAGGTGAAGTCCGACCGCCCAGAGTGCGGCGGTCAGCGCCAGCGAGCCCAGGATGGTGAACCAGGACAGGCGGTTCACGGTCTGCAGCGAGAAGCCGCGGCCGGTGTCCCAATAGAGGTGGCGGATGCCGCCCAGCATGTGATGGACCAGGGCCCAGGAATACCCGAGCAGCACCAGCTTGCCCACCGGATGGCCGAGGATCTCGTTGACGAAGCTGTAGTACTTCGGCCCCTGCGCCACGGCGATCAGCCACCAGGCGAGCAGCAGGGTACCGAAGTACAATGCTGCGCCGGTGATGCGATGCAGGATCGACATCATCATGCTGGCGGAACGCCGATAGATCTGGAGGTGCGGCGACAGTGGCCGCCCTTTGGCGGGCGTGGCAGGCGAAGCCATATCGCTTTCTCTCCCTCAGATCGCGATGGACGACGGCTTGTATCGCAGTGCACCGCAGCCCGCAATTGCGCGTTTGGCGGGGGGCTGCCCGCCCGAGGGTGAATGCGACGCTCTCTCCCTCACGCCCCGAAGCGGTCGGCGAGGCGCAGTTCGGTGATCCGTTCGATCTGGGCCAGCGCCGTGGCGAACTCGGCTTCGGCGTCGTTCTTCAGCCGGGTCTCGAACGCGGCGAGGATGTCCGCCTTGGTGCGGCCTTTCACCGCCAGGATGAACGGGAAGCCGAAGCGGGCCTTATAGGCGTCGTTCAGCTCCGTGAACCGCGCCAGTTCCTGGGCCGTCAACCGGTCGAGCCCGGCCGAACCCTGCTCGGCCAGGCTGTCGGCGGTCATCTGACGGGCGAGCGCGAGCCGTCCGGCGAGGTCTGGGTGGCCCTTGATGAGCCGCAGCTTGGCGTCCCGCGGAAGGGCGCGCATAGCCGCCACCATCGCGCCGTGGAGCCCGGCGGCGGTGTCGTGGGCGCTCGTCAGCCCCGCCCGATGGGTGGCCTCGGCAATGGCGGGCGCGTGCTCGAAGATGTCGCCGAAGCGCTCGACGAACAGGGCGCGCGGCATCCGGCTCGGCCGGTAGCCCCCCTGCGGGGGATGCGTGCGGATCCAGTGGCGCGCGATGTCGAGCCGGGTCGGCACCCAGACCTTCTCGTGGCTCTGCACATAATCGAGAAAGCGCGCAAGCGCGGCGGCGCGGCCGGGCCGCCCGATCAGGCGGCAGTGCAGGCCGACTGAGAGCATCTTCGGCGTGTCGAGCCCTTCGGCGTAGAGCACGTCGAAGCTGTCCTTGAGATAGCTGAAGAACTGATCGCCGCTGTTGAAGCCCTGCGGCGTGGCGAAACGCATGTCGTTGGCATCGAGTGTATAGGGCACTATCAACTGCGGTCCGTGCGGGCCCTCGATCCAGTAGGGAAGGTCGTCGGCATAGCTGTCCGCCGAGTACAGGAAACCCTGCTCTTCCATCACGATGTCGAGCGTGTTTTCCGAGCAGCGGCCCTGGTAGAAGCCGAGAGGCCTGCTGCCGGCCACCTCGGTGTGCAGGCGGATCGCCTCGTGGATGTGGGCGGCTTCGTCGGCCTTCTTGAAGTCCTTGTACTCGATCCACTTGAGGCCATGGGTCGCGATCTCCCAGCCGGCCTCGTTCATGGACGCCACGATGTCGGGATGACGGGCCATCGCTGTCGCGACGCCGTAGACGGTGACGGGCATGCGCCGCGCGGTGAACATGCGCCACAGCCGCCAATAGCCGGCGCGAGAGCCGTATTCGTAGATGCTCTCCATGTTCATGTGGCGCTGCCCGGGCCACGCCGCAGCGCCGACGATCTCCGACAGGAATGCTTCGGATTGGCCGTCACCGTGCAGGAGGCAGTTCTCACCGCCTTCCTCGTAATTGATCACGAACTGCACGGCGATGCGGGCGCCTCCCGGCCAGCGCGCGTGTGGTGGCGTGCGGCCGTAGCCGACGAGGTCACGGGGGTAGGGCTTGCCGGTCAGGCGATCGACGGGTCGGGAAGGCAGCATCGGCGGGGGTCAGCTCCCACGGTAGGTGGAGTAGCTCCAGGGCGAGACCAGGAGCGGCACATGATAATGTCCTTCCGGCTCGGCCATTGTGAAGCGCAGCGGCACGACATCGAGGAACGGCGGGGAGGCCAGCGCGCCACCCGCGCGGTGGAAGTAGTCTGCGACGTGGAACGTGAGCATGTAGGTGCCCACCGCGAAGCTTTCGCCGATCAGCAGCGGACCGTCGGTGCGACCGTCGGCGTTGGTCTCCACGGCCTTGACATTCTGCCATTGTCCGTCGGCGGCGAGCCGGTGCAGCTCGATCCGCATCCCGGCGGCCGGCCGGCCTTTCGCAGTGTCGAGAACGTGCGTCGAGAGGCGCCCCATCGTACCCTTTCCCAGCCGCCGAGGCGGCCCGCTCGCGCCGACCGCAGGGCCGGCAGGAGCGGCACCGTTCCAAAATCGGCGCCGAAAAGCAACAGGGTCTCGGCGCGCGCAGCGTCACGGCCTCGCGTGTCACGGCGCGTCATGGCCTTCGGAAACGAACGCACGTGCCGGCGGAACGGCGTCGGCGTGGCTCGAGCGCGACGCTGGAGCAGATCAGCGCAGCCAGGGCAGCTCGGCGGCGCGCTTGTCCGGCGGCAAGCCGGCATCGACCGCCGCCTGCAGCGCCACCGCGCCGGCGCGCTTGGCGAGAGCCTCCGGCACGATCCACAACACGTAGTTTGAACCGCGGATCGGTCGCAGGCAGCTCAGCGTCTCGCCTGCCAGCACGCAGGTCCGGTCGGCACTAGAAATCGTCTGGCGCTCGCGCAGGTCGTGACTGATCATGCGGATGTCGACGGGCTGCAGCAACGTCGTCCCCGCGGACAATTCGATGCTTCGGAAGACGCATCCCAGCCTGCCGGAGCATGCTGCGGCACGCCGGCCGTAGGTGTTGGCGGGACCGAGCGCCCGGCGCAGAGGCAAGAATGTCGCCCCGACGCCCGCGCCTTCGGAGACATAGCAGCCGTCCTGCACGCACAGGATCGGATCGGCGGTCTTGTCGAAGCGGCGGATCCCCTTGTTCCCCGGTGTCATGGTGAGGAGAATGGTGACGCGGTTGTCGCCGATGTCCGCCGGGTCCGCGGGGACGCCGAGTGCGGACCGTGTGGTGGTATCCACCTCCGGAGGTGCCGGCAGGACCTCTGCCGACCAGGGCTGAGTCGCCGCTCCATCGGCGACCGTGCGTTCGCGGCGCGCTTCGCTCGCCTTGCGCAGTTTCTCGCTCAGACGGCGGACTTCTGCCTGACGCTGAGCTTCCATATCCTTCTGTTCGGCCGGGTGAGGCGTGCCGATGTTGTAGACGGGCCGGTCGCTTTCGTGCGGGGTGCTAGCGCCCATGTCACGGCCGAGCCGCTCCTGCATGTCGCGCTCGTCTGCGCTGGATTGGGCGGCGCGACGGGGTGTGTCGGCGGCATCACCGGCCCGGGCGGGCGCTGCCAGAGCGAGGAACAGCCCCAGGCACGCGACCGGCAATCCCCGTACGACCGGCGACAGTACGATCAAGGCACCCATAGCCCTCTCCCTCGCCCGTTCCCTCGGCGGCTCGCGTCCATCTGACGGCCTCGATCCCGCCCCCTCCGTGGCGGGCCTGCCATCCTCGACAGCCCAGCCACAGCATTGCGATCACACGATGGCAGGAGACACTTCCGGCCCTGAATGGCGTCTGAACGGCACGAGCAGGATGTGGACAAGTCCGCGATCAGGCAGGTCCAAAGGGCTGCCCCGCGGGGGTTACTTACAACTCAGCAGGGGCCCGCGATCGAGGTGGAAGTGATCGGCGTGCTGGACGTTGAATTCCGGCCCCAGTGCGACCCGGAAGTAGCGGCACGCCCGTGCGTGCACTTCCCGCAGGAACGCCTGCTCGCGGATGCCGGAGCGCCAGTGTTGCCGGACCGAGATCGACCGGCCGTCCGCCAGCACGAATGCGGAGATGTCGATCGCGTTGGCGGTGGCGTGCTCGCTGCGGAAGCTCGTCATCATGCCGCTGCCCACGATGTTGCGGCACGCATATGTGCCCAGGTGCGTGATGCCGGTGACGCGCTGGCCCAGCCGCTCGATCGCGATCGGTTGCACTTCGTGTTCGAGCCAGAGTGCGAGTGCCGCTGCCATCTCGCAGGACAGCCTGTCGGCGACGACCCTGACCGTGCCCAACCGCATCACGCGAACTCCGTTCGCGACGCCGCAGCCGTCCTTGTGTGCGATCTCCGGCAGTTGCAGGGCGGTGGCGTGCGGTTCCCTCAGGACCCGCCGACAGCTGTCGCGGTCGTTGCGCAAGCCGGCCAATCGCCAGTCGAGGAACCAGGGCCGGGGCACTGACAGATCGAGTTCGGGCAGCGGGCTCACCGATGCGGGCACGTAGCCTTGGCGCAGAACGATGGCGAGCGCCACGGCGACGCACAGCACCACCAACACCACAAGCAATCTGCCTCGCGTTCGCATTCCCTGTCCATGCGCCCCCGAAATCACGCGGCCACTGTAGCCAGCCTTCGTCGGCCGGTCACGCGAAAGGCTCCGGTGCACGCCGGCTGGCACAGCGGTAGTCTGCGACCGGTGGGATCGATTCGAGCGAGGATGCGGAGATGTTGAGTGCCGATGCCTTCCGTGGCGCGATGACCGCAGCCGTCGCAGAACTGGAGCGGCGGCTGGGCTCAGCGCCGGAGGTATCGCTACAGATCGAAAGCGATCGCGAGGAGTGGCGCATCGACGTGACTCCGTCGTCACCGGCTGCATGCGCATTCGAGGCCGTGGTGCGGGCCGACGGTCGAATGGATTGCCGCATCGACGATCTGGCCTGCGAAGGTGTCGCTCTCGACAATCCGCGCGATCTCGTGTCGCTGTTGACGGCGATCAGGGATGGTCGGGTCAGGGTCCGTACGTGGCGTCACCCAGCCAGCGGACGCCAGCTCGGTGCGCAAGCTGTTGTGGTGCGCTCGGAGGGTGAGCCATAGGTCATGGGCGAGGTCTCTGCGGCGCATCGGGCCGAGGGCGTGCGGGTGGAGCGCCATTTCGCGCCCTACAGCCGCACGAACTGAGCGCAGGCTCAAAAGCGCATCAGCCACTGGCCGGTGAGGTAGCCCCCGCCACGCGAATCGTCCGGCTCATGGATGCCCGCCGAGGCCGAAACCTCGTGCCGATCGGTCTCGTAGCGCACGAAGGCGCCGATGCGCATGACGTCGTCCTCGATATGGCCGAGCCGCTGGAGCTCTGGCCCGGCGGACCAGCCGTGGCTGCCGCGCATTCCCAGACGAAGGCGGGCCGAGTACGCCCGATGGGCTTGCGCGAGTCCAAGGTCGAGCGCGACGTAGCCGAACGTGGAGATGTTGTACCAGAGCTCGAGCGCCCCCTTCGCTCCGCGCGCTCGCCCTTGCACGATCGTCTCTGTGTCGAAGGGCGCGATGGCGTGGTCGGAGAACGAGACGCCGGCAAAGGCCTTCGCGGTCAACTCGCCACGACTCCACTGGTAGCCCCTCTTGCGATCGGCGCATTCCGGAGCACGCGGTTGAGCCTCTATCTGACGTCACGGGAGGCCGCCGCCCTGGTGGTACGCCTCCCGGACGTGCTGTTGATCGACGTCAGGCCGGTGGCGGAGGTCGAACGGGTGGGGCTTCCCGAAGCGGTACACCGCAACGTGCCCCTGCTGGTCGCCGACCCACCCTCGGGTCGGGGGGCAGTGCGGCAGAACGAGAGGTTCGTCCAGTCCGTCGAGGACTTCGCCGGCGGCCCGGTGCTCGCCCGCCGGCGGACCATCGTGCTCATCTGTGTCAGCGGCGTGCATTCTGCCCAGGCCAGCGACCTGTTGGCCGAAGCCGGGTTCGAACGGGTCTATTCCGTGGTCGACGGTTACGATGGCGACACAACCGTGGAGGCGACCAAGGGAGACGCCCCGCAGAAAGCGCTGAACGGCTGGCGGGCACTGGCTCTGCCCTGGCGGGACAGGCCGCGGTCGGATCAAGCGTGGCCCACATCGCCCTGAGCCATCGGCGGCTCAGTTCAGCGCCGCGAGGGCCTTGTCGAAGCCGCGCAGCGAGATCGGGATGCCGATCCCCGCCTCCTCGGTCTGGAAGATGATGAAGACGGCCTGCTTGCCCTCCTTGAGCTGCTTAACGAGGCCGTCGTCCACCACGACTTGAGCGAAGCAGGCGAAGGACTGGCAGCGCATGAACGGGGCATTCCCGATGTCCCGGTCGTCGATCTTGAGACCGAGGCCCGGGGGCAGCAGCACCCCCAAGGGGGCAAACACCCTCAGGACGCGGGTTCCGTCAGAAAACCGCTGGTAATAGACCGTGAGGCCGATGTTGTTGCGGTCCTCCGCGGTCACGCTCTGGACGAGCGCACAGACCTCGTTCTTGGCGCCCGGTGGGGGCGGGCGGCAGACGATCTGCCAATCGCCGTGCTGGGCTTTGACGACCCCGCCCTCGGGCGCTTGCGGCGCGCCCTGGCCCCGAGGCTGCGTGCTGGTCTGGGCCGACACGGCGGCTGTCCACAGGAGAGTGCATGCTGTGGCCAGGGCCAGCGTCGCACGGACGGAGATCGAAAACGATGGCATCGCGGCCGCGGCGCTCCGGAATCGGTGAGGGTCTGGCTCTTGTAATGCAGGCATTGCGGCAACGGAATGTCGCAGACGCCTGCTTTCAGGCAGAGGCCGGGATCGGCGGCTCCGGCGGCCGCTTGCAACCGGCAGCGGCAGCGTGTTTATGCCGCAGCGGATGCGCCTTGAGTACCTTTCGGGGCTTGTG
>CAYMEB010000066.1:0-21020 GCA_964389095.1 uncultured Hyphomicrobiaceae bacterium | reverse complement strand
GGCCAGGGCTTTGAGCCAGTTTGGGCCGATCACGGCCACGACCGCCCTGCAGCAGGGCACCGCACCCTTGATGTAAGTTCGAAAGTTGTGGCCGAGCGGGATCGATTCCAGGTCCCGGATCACGCGTCTGGCGCCGATTTTCAGGAGCAGGCGGTCGTAGATGCGGCCTGCAATGTCGGCGCAATCATCGCGCCGCCAGCAGAAGAAGACCGGCTTCCGGCCGAGAAGGCGGCGCAACTTCAGCGATCTGATCGATACCGGCGCCGGCATCTTGAACTCCGAGTACGCAACTGACATATCAACAAACATCAGATACGAATAACGCTGTCAAGTCTCGTTGTGCAGGCACCCGTGTCCACCGGCAGCCGGTCTATCCAGCTAACTGCTGTGATTTTGACCGAGTCCGCTGGGGCGGATCCAGCCGGGCGGCGGGTTCGGAGCTGGTTGTTGACTTGCCGTTAAGCGTCAATCAATATAAGATACGGAAATCTTGCTGTGCGTTTGGTGTGCTGATGTCAGTTGAGAACGACCGTGAGTCCCAGGCCAGCCTCGTGGCGCTGGTGACGAAGCTGCTCGGCGAAAAGGAAGAGACCCGCCGGCTGGTAGCCGAGTTCGCCAAGGGAGGGGTCTCGGCCGAACGGGTGGTCAACGAGATCGCGGCTCGCTTCCAGCTGGATTTCGGCGGCACGGTCCGCGCGGTCGCCGAACTCGATCGAGAGGCGGCCCAGCAGCTCGGCGCCCGCATGCGGAACCGCCTCGACAGCATGCTCGCCGAGCTCGGCGAGCCGGAAGCGGTGCCACGGCAGTCTAAACCACAGCGCAAGCCGACGAACGACTTCTCGGGCCGGGACGACGACGTGCTGCGCCGTGAGTACGTGGTCGTCAAGCTGCTGCTCGAAACGGACAATGCGACGGAACTGAAGGCGGCGGCCGTGCTCGGCGCAATCCGTGTGTTCGACAAGTCCATCGACGACGCCACGCTCACGGCACATCTTGACCGGCTGGTGAAGATGGGCGTGATCGCGCGTGAGCGCAAAGGGCGCTATCAGTCGAGCCCGGCGAGTTCCGGGCACCTGGCCGCTTTGACGAAGGAGCTGGAGGCGCGCGGTCTTGCGGTGCCAAGTGTTCCCAAGGTGCCGCGAGTCGATCGGGCATAAGCGCAGGCGGCGCCGCTCGATCGCACTGTCCCAAAAGAACAGGCGAGGCCCGTTGGCAGGCCTCGCCTCGATCAACTCAGGGACTGGTGCGCAGATCAGGCGACCTTGCGTGCGCTCTCGAAAGCCTTACCGGCCGCGGCGTTGATGTGCTCCAGCGTCGCGCGCGTGACGTTCGCATAGAGCTGGAACAGCTCCTGCGTCTGCGTCCCGGCCGTGGTCAGCTGCGAGCGGACGAACTCGGCCTGCAGACGGGCGGCCTCGGGCAGCGACTTCGCGCGGATGATCTCCGCGGTGGCGTTGAGCATGGCGTCGGTGTTGCAGCGCGTGTTCTCGATCACCTTCTCACCGATCGCCTTGGCGCCGGCCTGGACTGCCGACATCACGTCCTCGGCAACCTTCACGTTGCTCTTGGTCGCCTCGGCGATGCCGTCGACGGCCTTGCGGCCGCGAGCGACGCCGTCCTCGATCATCGACTGGACGTTCTCGGGAATGCGGACTTCGCGGGCGGCTTTGAGGAATTCTTCGGTCTGGCGCGTGATCTCGGCGTTCATGGAATGTCTCCGCTCTTGAACCCAGTGCGCGCGTGGCGCGCGAATGATGCAGAGCACAATAGCACAAATCTTGTGCATTGCAACATAAAATGCTTGACCACATAAGATTCTGAAAAAAAATCAATTTATGGATGAGTATAGGTCGCGGTACGCGGTTGCAGCACGATCGAACAGGATGTCGCTCGGCTTCAGCGCCCGCGCCAGCGCCAGCCCTTCGAGGGAACGGCAGCGTGACAGGGCGACGTAAGTCTGCCCGTGTGCGAAAGTGCCCCGCCCCAGGTCGATGTAGACCTTGTCCAGCGTGAGGCCCTGGCTCTTGTGGATGGTCAGGGCCCAGGCCAGTCGAACCGGAAACTGACGGAACGTCCCGGCCACGGTCTCCACGATCTTGCCTTGACCTTGATCGAAGGCGTAGCGGCGGTTCTCCCACGAGGTCTGCTCGACCTCGTACTCGGTACCGCCGATCTCGATCCAGATACGATCTTCCTCCAGCCGCGAGATCCTGGCGATCGAACCGTTGACCCATCGGCGGTCGGCATCATTGCGAAGCATGATGACCTTTGCGCCGACCTTCAGGGTCAATGCGGCATCTGTCGGCTGTGCGGTGCCCGAGAACTCGCCGGTCACGCCGGCTTCGTAGAGACGGGCCTGTCCAGACAGAGCGTCGAGGTAGGCCAGATTGATTCTCTGCGCCGCGGCATTGGTCGGCGTCAGGATCACGTAGGCCTGCCCCTCCGACAAGGTGCGTACCGGGCGCACGCGATCGTTCAGGACCTCGAGATCGTTCTCGTCCGCCTCGCCCTCCCGAATACGGTTGAGCACGGTCAGCAACGGGCCTTCGCTCTGGCGGAACACCTGCGTGAGTTCGAGCAGACGCATGCCCATGCCCTCGCGCAACGCTCCGATCGAAAAGAAGAACGGGCCGCCGTGTTCCGCCTCGAGGTGGGATGCGACTTCCGCCTCCTGGACGACAGGAGGAAGTTGGTGCAGATCCCCGAACAGCATCAGCCGCACGCCGCCGAAAGGTTCGCGCGGCCGGCCGCGGTTCACGCGCAGAGATTGGTCGATCGCCCACATGAGATCGGAGCGCACCATCGACACTTCGTCGATCACCAGATGCTTGATCCGCCGCATGATGGTTCCGTTCCGGCTGCGCCGGATGTCGTCCGGACGGATCAGCCTCGGCGGCAGGCCGAAGAACGAGTGGATCGTCTGGCCGCCGACATTGACCGCCGCGAGCCCGGTCGGCGCCAGAACCACCAGTTCCTCGCTGACGAGATCGCGCAAGGCTCGCAATAGCGTGGATTTGCCCGTGCCGGCCCGTCCGGTCACGAACAGGTGGCCTTCTCCGTCCCGTACGTGATTGAGAGCCGCCGCATACTCGCTGGTCGGCGAGATGCCGTCGGGCCACGCCTGTGCCGGCATGTCGCCGACACTTCCAGGAGCTTTGGATCGAGCGGTCACGCGGTCATACCATTCCTTCGTCGGACAGAATCGGGTTGCGGCGACGTTGGAGCGCCATAGCGCACTTGTCGGGGCGGCGGTACTGCCGGTCGCTCGCCGGTCCGATCCCTGGATGTTACCTATCCGCGGCCCGCCGGCTTGAAGCCGGCAGCGGCGGCATCTTGCTCGCTGCAGAACCAGCGCTCGCCGCGGCTGACCCTGACCTTGCGCGTCGAATAGTCCGATGCCCACGGCATCACGTAGCTGCGCCCCGACCCGGTGACGAGCCCCTTGATCGGGCAGCCGTCGGGAGCGTTGGCACGAGCCTCGTCCCATTTCTTGACGCGGAACTCGGAGGGACGCTCCGCCTCTCCGGACCACAAGCCGCGGCCCGCCGAACGCGCCTCGCGCTCGGCCGACGCGTAGCCGCCGAAGAGCGTCGAGGTCGAGAAGACATGGCCCTGGCGTACCAGATGGTCGCCGAGATCGATCGAATCGACGGTGCAGGTCGCCAGCATCCGGCCCGCTCCGTCGTCGCGCGAGGCCGCCGTGCAGCGGACCTGTTTGCCGCGAACGAGCTTTTCGAGCGCCGTCCTGGCGGCTTCGCCACACCGCCAGGGACGCCCGCCGCGCGTGCATCGCTGCGCTCGCTCCGGCGCCTCCAGTCCCGCCAGGCGGATCTGCGCGCCGTCGAGACGCAGGGTCTGCCCATCCAGCACCGCCGCGCGTCCGCTCAGCGCTGCGGCGGCAGGTGGCGTATTTGGCCGGATCGCGGCCGTCGCCGGTGTGCGATTGCCTCCGGCGGACGGATCTCCAGGTAAATGCGGGGAAACGTAGTAGAGCCAGCCCGCGCCTGCGAGCACTGTCGCGACGCCCATCATCAGCAGGCGCGGTCCGGCCGGGAGGCGATCCGCGATGCTCTGCGGCAGGCGCAGCCCGAGGTGGCGGACGATGATCGGCAGCGCCAGCATCGTCAGGCCGGCCACCACGACAATTGCCCAGACCGCGCTGTTATCGAGCCCAATGATGCCGATGCGCCAGGCGACGGAGGCGAGCACGACGGCGCCCACGAACAAGGCGATCCCTATCCAGCCGCGTCCGTTCTCTGTCGCCGCGACCTGATCGTAGCCGGAGCTGATCTTGCGGCCAGCCGGCGACAAGGCGCGCTAGACCACGGTCTCGACTGCGACATAGGACGTGATCAGGGCCGACAGGACGAGTGCGATGAGCTTGCGCACGCCGGTCAGTGCGGATGCGCCGGCAGCAGCCGAACCAGCGGCTACGGCATCGCGCGCCTGTCCGGCTCGTTCGGCCATCGCGCCGCGAATGTTCTCTAGGCGCTCGCGCCGCTCCTCACGACGCAACTTGATCGTCGTGCGCACGTAGGCGTGCCAGTCGAATCCATCGCTCTTCTTGCGCCACCAGGCCATGTGTCCCCCAGCCCGGCGCGTCGGCCCGGCGCGCCGTGTGCATCAGGGTCTCGAAAATGCTTCGGGCAAAAAGATGGCACGCCGGCCTGACCCGGAGGCTATCGGGCACCGGCTTTCTTGGGAGACTTGCTCGCCCCCTATTGTTCGGCGGGGTCTTTTGCGACGCACGGTCGCTATTCTGGCCCGAGTTGGCGAAGCCGGTCCGCCGCTTCTCGTGATCCGCGCTCGGCCGCGAACGCATACCAGCGACGTGCCGTCGTCGCATCCCCGGTAGATCCTTGGCCGCCGAAATGGGCGGCGAAGCGCGGATCGAACGATGTCGCCAGAACGAGCGCGGCATCGGCATCGCCAGCTGTCGCCGCCTGTCCGAGCAGGCCTCGTGCCGCTCCGAAATCGCCGTGCTCGATCATCTGCAGCGCCCGGGTGAAGAGGCTCTTCGCCTCGCCCTCGGTCTGAGTGCGTGGAGCGCGGACATCCACGATTCCGGCATCGGCGCCGACGCGGGCGGGCATCTCCGCGAGCACGCGCCCCGGCCGCGCGACGACCACGACGGTGACATCGACGGGCTGAGGACCGCCTCCGGGAAGAACCAGCCGCAGTCGGGACAGATCACGTGCCTCGATGACATATGAGCCGGGGAAGACCATGCGACCGCCGTCCAGCCGCGCTTTGGCCGGCAGCCCGCTGATTGTAACGTAGTAGTCTGCGATGCCCGCGATCAGAGCTGGATCCAAGCGAATCTCGACGGCGACGGTGAACTCCCGCTCCGCAGCAGCAGCAGGCGCGGGGTCTCCCTTGGGCTCGCCAGCCGGGCTCGCGTTCGCAGCTTCGGCGTCCGCATTGCGCGAAGGAAGCTGGAGTGCTGAAGCGGGAGCCGAAGCTTCCCGTCGCAGGGCTGGCGTGTTGTCAGCCGACGCAGGCGTCCCGGCCGGTGTCCGAGTTGCGGTTTCGATTGCCGAACGGTCGCTTCCGGGCGGGCCGGACAGCGAAGGCAGGCGCAGCACGTCGAAAGCGAGCAGGCCGGCCACGCAGACCAGGATCCCGGCCACGCTCGCCAGCACGACGCCGGCGAGCGCGCGTCCTTTGCCGGCCGGCTTGGTGCGAGGCGCAGTCGCGCGCGGAGCGGCCGCCGTAGGGGCATCTGCGCCGATCGACAATTCCCACTGGCGGCCCTGCTCCCGAGCGTAGCTGTCGATGTCGAAGCGCCCGGCGCTATCCATGTCGTCGGGGTTGCGCGGTGTCTCGTTCGATCGGCCGTCGCCATTGGCAGCGGCGTCGCGAACGGCGACGGGGCCTCCAGTGGGTGCGCGGCCATCGGGCCGGAACGGATGAACTTTTCCCGTACCGGCGCCGTCACGGCCGTCTCGATCCTGCTGCTCGCCGGTGCCGTGCGCGGCAGCGCTGTGCGCCTCGGCCATCGTCTCGAGGCGGACGAGAACACCTCGGATCGAATCGAGGTTCTTCCGTCTCTGCTGATCATCCGAACGGTGGGCCATCTGCGGCTCTTGCCTTCTGGAGTGAGTCTGTACGGGCTTCGGCGGCGTCAGTGCCAAGCTGCAGCATCGCGCCGCTCGACGAGTACGGCACCGGCGGCGACCAGCTCGCGCAGGACCTGCGACACTTGCGATGCTGCCGCCACGAACCGCTCAGCTTCCGCCTACTCGAGCGCGTGGGTCGCCAGGGCTCGCTCGACGCCCCCGGCATTGTGGTCGGAAAGCAGCGCCTGCGCCTGCATCGCGAGTTGTTCCCGCCGGTCGACCATCATGTCGATCAGCGATATGCTCTTCTGCGATAGGCGGAACAGGATCACCGCGGCATCCTTGGCGAGTCCCTGGGTCATCTGCTCGACGGTCGCCTTTGCGGCATCGTCGAACTCCTCGATGAGGTGGCGCTTGAGGTCATCGACGACGGCCGTGGCGCTCGGCCTTGCCTTGAACCGTCGCAGCCATCCCCCGGTCTCGAAGCGAAACACGATGGGGCGGACCGGCATTTCGAGCGACGGCAGGTAGAAGTTCGGCGACGGCCTGTTGAGGAGGAGGTCGTGGCCCAGGTCCGGGAGCGCCTCGGAGATGCCCGAACGGAAATCCTCCACGGCGGCGCGCAAGGCGTCGAACAGCTTGAGACGCAGGTGGCGCAGAAGTCGCGACGACTCGTCCTCGAACTCCCTCCGCCACTGGGACGTATCGCACCGCCACGACGACAACGACTGGTCCGCGACGGCGGCCTCGAGAGCCTTGCTCTGTTCGACGAGAAACCGGTTGAACAGTGATTCCAGCATCTGCCGGACCAGGCGCGCGCCCTCGTCCTGCACCGATTTGACGACCAACGTGGCCTTCTCGACGCTGTGCTCGATGCCTTCCGACAGGATGCGGATCTCGCCGATCATCCGCTCGATCCGCTCGAGTTCCTCTTCCTTCTCGCGGCGCTCCTTGTGGATGTCGATAATGCGGTTGCAGATCGCGACGGCGCTGGCGCGCGCGGCTTCCTCGCGAACCTGCGCCACGTCCCACAATGTGGATGCCACGTCCGTCAGGCGGCGGACATGCGGCCCGCTGGACGCCCTCTGAACGAGCACTTCGACGAGTTCGTCGAGCGCCAGCGAGGAGCCGCGACTTGCCGGAACCAACGGACGGGCCGCATCGTCCGAACCGCGCATGGGATGAGCGCCGGCTGGAATGTCTTTCAGGACGGCGCCGAAGAGCGGTGCGGCAGCGAAGCCGTGCCGCCGAGATCCGAGGACAGGACGGGCACATCGTGCTGAAGCCTCTGCCGCAAGAGACGGCGGACAGCGCCGACCCGCCCTTCGCCAGCGGCATGCCCGGCAGCGTCGCGCCGGATGTTGAGGAAAACAACAAGCCTCTCGATCGGGATCCGGTACGCGATGTCCAGAAGCGCCGGTTCCAAGGCGCTTTCGGGCGAGGAGCTGTCGATCACGATGATGCAGGCGTCGACATCGTCGATCGTGTCCTCCGAGAGGCCACCGAACTTGCGGCTGCTCTGGAGCGGCGGCGTGTCGACGATCTGGAGCGGACAGCCGAGCGGGCTCGCATCGAAGTAGAGGTCGATCGTCGGCGGCTCCGCGTCCGCGGGGTGCTCCTCGCGGTGAATGAACGGTGCGATCGAGGGCATGTCCGCGACGGCATCGCGCCACTGATGCTGATGCGCGGCCCCGCTCGGGCCTGGCTCCGCGAAGTCCCCGCCGCCTGCCTGGCGGATACGGGCGACGAGCGAGCCTCCCGCGTCCCGCAGTATCGGCCGTTGCCGAGGGGCAGAACCAGCGCCCGACGTGATCGCTGCTCCCCGCGCCGGGCCGTTCGGAAGCGCGAAGTTCAGGCGCGCGACGGCGCTCGTCGTCCCGCGGGCGCGCGCGGGGAGAAAGCCGGGGCGGCCGATCAGGCTGTTGACCAGGGTCGTCTTGCCGACACCGCGCTGGCCGACGATCAGGACGCGCGGCGTGCTGTTGGAGATCGAGTCGATGATCCGGCGGATCAGTGTGGCCACCTCTCCGGAGTGGAGGGCCATCAACTGCACCCCATGTCGGACCAGGGCGTCGTGATATCGCTTGATTTCCGTGGCCGACCGTGTCGGGCTCGGCCGCGTGCCGCCCGATGACAGAAACGGGAACGCCGGCCGCCCGAGTGGCGGCGCATCGTTCAACCCATCCATGCGTGGCTCCCCGAACGCAAACTCATTCCGACATCGTTGGACGGCGTGAACACTTCGCCGTCTCGATGGCAACAACGTGGCCCGCGACACGCATTGCGCGCATCATTTCCTACGAACAAGGCATGATTGTCCAGATGCGTCGAGCATGTCCGACATGCGCTGCGACCGCGTGCGGTGCATCTCGTCGGGCAGGGCTCCGCGCAATCGCCGTCTCATTTTCCGTGCTCTGAATGCGTCGCAACGAGCGCGAAAACACTCGGCTTTCTCGACATTGCCGCGTGCTGAGCAAGCGAGCATCAGCGCGTCGTTCAGCCATTGCCGCCGCCGCTTCTCGTCCCGAAATGAAACAAAGAAAATTTTCCGCGCGAACGCGCCAAGTCCTCCTGCGATCGGTCGGACTATGCGAAACATGCATGAAACGGCGTCAGCGCCAAGATGATGCCACAGTTGCTCGTGGCTATGTGCGCGGTAAGGGGCTCACATTGTCGAAACCGACAAACTTCTGGAGGCCGCAAGCGTTTCGCGTCCTATTGCTCACTGTGCTCGCGGCCATTTTCGTTCACGACATCGATGCGGCTCACGCGCAGTCATCGGCCGCTCCCGCGACGGTCGTCGCACAAGCCACGCAGCGCCGCCCGCCGTCCCTGCCGTCGAAGCCGGTTGCGGGCGACGAAGTCAGCAAGGAGGTTCGTGCCAACAATTGGACGATCGGGATCGCCGGCGGCCTGCTCGAAGGCACGTTCATTCGCTATGCGGCCGACCTGGCCAAGGCACTCGACGACGGCGACAATCTTCGCGTCCTGCCGATCGTCACCTACGGCGCCTTCGGGAACATCAGTGACCTCATCTACATGAAGGGCGTCGATCTCGCGATCACGTACGCTGATGCGCTCAACCACTTCAAGACGACGGAGCGCGTGCCGAACATCGAGCGGCGCGTGAACTACATCATCCCGATGTTTCAGGGCGAAGTGCACATCCATGCGCGCGACGACGTCAAGTCGATCAAGGATCTCGCCGGCAAGAAGGTGAACTTCAATACTCTCGGCAGCGCGGCGAACTACACCGGTGGGATCGTCTTCGATCGCCTGGAGGTGCAGGTCGAGCGGCTGTATCTGAATAACGCAGTCGCGCTGGAGGCGCTCCATCGCGGCGAGATTGCGGCGATCGTGCACGTCGTCGGCAAGCCGAACGATCTCTTCGCGAAGGCGAAGCCTCAGCCCGGCTTCAAGTTTCTGCCGGTCGAGTTCAACGACACCTTCAAGGACTTCTATGTCCCCGCCGAGCTGAGCAACGCCGACTATCCGCAACTGATCGAGAAAGGGAAGCCGGTGCAGACCATCTCGGTGCCGGCGGTGCTCGCGGTCTATAATTGGCGGAACGATTCGGACCGCTACCGCCGGTGCGTGAGGTTCGTGGAGTATCTGTTCGAGCGGTTCGACCGGCTCCGGGCCGCGCCCTATCAGCCCGGTTGGCGGGAAATGAATCTCGCTGGCACCGTGCCCGGGTGGACCCGTTTTCCGAAGGCCCAGGAGATGTTCGAGAAGGCATCCACTCGGCAGACCACCGGCGCGATCGATCCGGTGCTGGCTCGTGCGCAGGCCGCCAGGGCGGTCCCGAACAACGCGGCCGAGCAGGAGCGGCTCTTTCAGCAGTTCCTGGAATGGTCGAAGCAGCAGCGGCGGCGCTAGGCGAAGGCATGGAGCGGGGCGACGGCATCGAACGATCTATCTCGGCGGCTGCCGGGTCCGGCGAGCCGGCACAAGGGCGCCGCCGGCACCGGCGTGCGCGTGCGTTCGCCGGTCTGTTTCTCGCTTTCGTCCTCATCCATGGGCAGACGCTCACGCGGTTCGCGTTTGCGCAGTCGGTCGCGCAGGGCCAGCCGACGATTGCACTGGCGCCGATCCTGTTCGCCGAGGCGGGAGGAAGCGCGAAGCTCGCCATACGTGTGCGACCTTCGGAAAGCGCGGAGGCAGGAAGCTTCGTCCGCATCCGCGGCTTGCCGCCGTCGGCGACGCTCTCGGAAGGCTACCTGATCGCGACCGGCGTCTGGGCGGTCCCGTTGTTCGGTCTGGCCGAACTCTCCGTGAATCTTCCAGGCGGGACGCAGGGCCGTTCCGACCTGACCATCAGCCTCGTCAATGTCGAGGGCACCACACTGGCAGAGGTGCGAACGGTGCTGGTCGTGGTCCCACCCGGGGCCGTGAAGAAGAACGAGCCTGAAGCGAAGGCCGAGCAGGCTCCGCAGCAAGGGGCCGCGCAGCAAGCGCAGCCCGCGCCGATCCAGCCCCCCGTGCCGCAACTGGCTCGTCCGCAGCAGCCCGCGATCTCGCCGGCGGACCGTGCCCGCGCGACGTCGATGCTGGCCAGCGGTGCCGAGCATCTCAAGCAGGGCAACATCGCGGCCGCGCGCCGCTTCTTCGAGCGTGCCGTAGAACTCGGTTCCGCGCCCGCCGCGATCGCGCTGGGGGACACGTTCGAGCCCGGAGAACTGGCCCGCCTCCGCGCGCTGGGCATCCAGCCCGACATCGAAGCCGCGCGGAAGTGGTACATGCGTGCGCAGGAACTGGGCTCGCCCGATGCCCCAGAGCGGCTGCGGCAACTTTCCGCTCAGTGATCAGCGCGGCTTCGCCGCCATGCGTGCACTGTCGCTCTTGAGCGCCGCTTCCCTGCGCGCGATGTAGATCGCGGAACCGAAGATCACGAATGCCCCGATCCAGGTCCAGATGTCCACGACTTCGCCGAAGGCGAGATAGGCGAGAAGCGCCGCGAACGGCAGCTTTGTGAACTCGAATGTGAGGACCAGCGACGCGTCGATCGCCGCGAACGCGCGGACCAGGGTGAGATGGCCCAGGGTCGCGCATACGCCCATGCCGACGAGCAGCGGGAGCACGGACAGCGGCGGCCATTGCCACACCACGAGCGCTGGGAACAGCGACAGCGGCACCATGACCAGGTGTGTGAGGAACACGATCTTGTTGGGGTCGTCGCGTGCCGTGAGCTGCTTGATGAAGACCGCGGCCATGCCTCCGGTGCAAGCGGCCAGAACCGCGCAGAGGTGGCCGGTTCCCAGAGGCGTGACGGTAGGGCGCAGGATGATGAAGGCGCCGACCAGGCCGATCGCCATGGCCGTCCAGCGTCGCGCCCGGACGACTTCGCCCAGGAACACGATGGCCGCCAGCGTCCCGAAGATTGGGTTGAGATAGCTGATGGCCGTAAGTTGCCCGATGGGGATGAGCGAGAGCGACGTGAACCAAAGCAGCATCGACGCGAGCATCACCGAGCAGCGCAGGCCGTAGAGCGAGAGCTGTCCGGTTTCGAACAGTGCGGTGCCGCGGGTCAGCAGCAGCGGCATGAAAATCGTTGCTGCAAACAGGTTCCGGAAAAAGACGACCTGGAATGGATGCACCCCCGCCTGGGAGGCCGCCTTGGCGAGTGTCGCCAAGCCGGCGAAGATCGCGGTCGCGGCAGTGACCCATACGAAGCCCGCGACAGGTCCCTTGCCGATCATCTCCTCGCGGCCTTCGCCATGGCGGTAACGCCCGATGAGGTCGGCGATCAGACGGATCCCGCGTTCGCCGTCGAATGCCATCCGGCCTCCATGCTCGCCCTTTTGTGGTGCGACTTGATTCGCTCGTGCAACTCGGGTGCTTATGCCGCGTCGGCGCGGGTGGCTAGCCGCGCCCCCGTATGGCCGCCCTGCGCCTGCGGACAATCGGGCGCCGCCGTCGCGCTGTATGGTGGCTCGTGAGTGGCAGGAAAAGTCGGCGCGTGATCGGCCTTGTCGGAAGGAACACCACGGGGGCCCGGCCGCCTTGCGCTGTGAGCGCCTGCGTGTTTCGGTGCTCGGAATTGATTTGCGGAGGAAGACGGATGGCGGGAACTCGGGAAGGAGCCGTCGCTCGGGGGCGGTCCTATGTCGACGGCGGGGGCTTCGAGACCGACTTGGCCCGCAGGGTCGCGGTGCGGACCGAGAGCCAGGAACTGCCGCGAAGCCTGCCGGAGCTGCATCGTTACCTCGATGCAGAGATGAAGCCGTCCTGGGAGGCTCAGGGGTTCACCTGCACGAAGTTCGAAAATCCGCTGCCGGGGCAGGCCCCCGTCCTCCTCGCCACGCGCATCGAGGATCCCAAGCTGCCGACTGTCCTGGGCTACGGTCACGGCGACGTCATTCGCGGCCAGGACGCCCAGTGGACGAAAGGCAAGGGACCTTGGGTTCTCGCTCGCGACGGTGACAAGCTCTATGGTCGCGGCACTGCCGACAACAAGTGTCAGCACACCATCAATCTCGCCGCGATGGCGGCGGTCATGGCCGAACGCGGCGGCAAGCTCGGCTTCAATGCCAAATACATCATCGAGACCGGCGAGGAAGCCGGCTCGGCAGGATTGGCGGAGGTCGTCGCCGCGAACAAAGACGCGTTCGCCGCCACCGTTTTCATCGGCTCGGATGGGCCGAGGGCGGTGGCGGACCGGCCCACGATCGTACTCGGCAATCGCGGCGGATTGACCTTCGACCTGGTCTGCAATCTACGCGAGGGGGGCCACCATTCCGGAAATTGGGGCGGCCTGATCGCCGACCCGGCGATCATCCTCAGCCATGCCATCGCCTCCATCGCCGGCCCGCGCGGCGCGATCCGCCTGAAGGCGATGCTGCCGCCGCCGGTTTCCCCGACGATCCGAGCAGCCCTCGCGGACGTGACGATCGACGGAGGCCCCGAAGCCCCCTCGATCGATACCTGGTGGGGTGAGCCTCAGCTCACTCCGGCGGAGCGGGTGTTTGCCTGGAACAGCTTCTGCGTGCTCGCGATGACGTCTGGAAACCCGGCGGCGCCAGTGAACGCGATCGCGCCGTATGCCCGCGCGCGCTGCCAGCTGCGTTTCGTGGTCGGAACGAATGTGGACGAGGTTCTTCCGGCATTGCGCCGGCATCTCGAGCAATGCGGGCTCCCGATGGTGGAGGTCGTCGAGGCCGAAGGCGTCGGGCGTTTCAACGCGACCCGGACCGAGCCCGATCATCCCTGGGCGGTCTGGGTGCGACAGTCGTTCGAGCGGACCGAACCGTCGGCCAAGCCAGCGATCATTCCTTCGACCGGCGGCGGCATTCCCAACGACATCTTCCAGGATACCTTGGGCCTGCCCACGATCTGGATTCCACATTCCTACGCCGGCTGCTCGCAGCACGCGCCCAACGAGCACGTCCTGTTGCCTGTAGCCCGCAGCGCGATGGGTCTTATGGCCGGTCTCTACTGGGACATCGGTTCCGGCGGCACGCCCGCCCGCTGACGCACACGAAAAAGGAAACCCGCAATGGCTGAACCTTGTCATCTCAGCGCCGTCGAGGCGCGCCGGCTGATCGGTCGAAAGGCGCTGTCGCCCGTCGAGCTGATGAAGAGCTGCCTCGCCCAGATCGAGCGCGTGAACCCGACGGTCAATGCCGTGGTGGCGATCGACGGCGACAAGGCGATCGAGGACGCGAAGGCGGCCGAGCGCACGGTCATGGGCGGGGGGCACCTCGATATTCTTCACGGCTTGCCCGTGGGCATCAAGGATCTTGAACCCGTTCAGGGTTTGCGCTCGACATGGGGCTCCTTGATCTTCAAGGACCACATCCCCGAGCAGGACGCGCCGATGGTCGCCAATGTGCGGATCTCCGGCGGCTTGCCCTTCTGCAAGACGAACGTGCCGGAGTTCGGCGCGGGCGGGAACACGCGAAATCGCGTCTACGGCGCGACCGGAAACCCGTTCGATCCCAAGCTCACCTGCGCGGGCTCGTCGGGAGGAGCGGCGGTGGGGCTGGCTCTCGACATGATGCCGCTGGCCACGGGCTCCGACTACGGCGGCTCCTTGCGCACGCCGGCTGCATTTTGCGGTGTGGTCGGCTTCCGCCCCTCGCCTGGACTCGTGCCGAGCCCGGAGAAGGCTGCGGGCCTGATCCCCTGGGGCGTGCTGGGGCCCATGGGGCGGACCGTCGAGGATGCCTACCTGTTGCTGCGCGCCCAATTGGCCGAGGATCGCGCGGATCCTTTCTCGTCGTCGTATTCTCTCGACTGGCCCGAACAGCTCGAACCGGTCGATCTTGCCTCCATCCGTGCGGCCGTCACGCCGGATCTCGGGGTCTGTCCGATCGACGACGGCATCCGGTCCGTGTTCTCCGAGCGCACGCAGCGCTTCGCCAAGGTCTTCCTCGAGGTTGCGGACACGTCGGCTGATTTCTCCGGGGTGCACGAGATCTTCGAGGTCCATCGCGGCCTCGCGTTCGTGACGGGGCATCAGGAGAAGCTCGCCAAGCAGCGCGATCTCCTCGACCGTAACGTGATCGACAACACCGAGCGCGGATTGAAGCTCAAGGCAGATGCCATCGGCCGTGCCTTTGTCGAACAGACCAAGCTCTATCGGCGCGTGATGGACTTCTTCGACGAGCACGATGTCATGATCGCGCCCGCCGCGTCCGTGTCGCCGTTTCCTCATTCGCAGCTGTTCGTCGACGAGATCAACGGCGAAAAACTGCCGACCTACATGCGCTGGCTGTCGATCACGTATTCGACGACGATGGCGCTGTGCTGTTCGGCGGCGATCCCGTGCGGCGTCGACCACAAGGGCCTGCCGTTCGGCATCCAGGTGGTCGGTCCAAAGGGCCGCGACCGCCTCGTCCTCGAAGTTGCCAGGGCGCTGGAAATCGTCTTCGCAGCCGATAAGGCCTTGCGGCGTCCGGTTTCGCCGCTTGCCTCCGCGCCGGCCAAGGCCCGGACGAAAGCGAAGACATGACGGCGACCGTTTCCGGGTCCGGGCTTGCTGATCGTCTGCATCTTGCCATCGAGCTTGCCATCGAGGCCGGCCGGCTCGCGGCGCAGATGCGGCGAGCCCCGGAGCGTCTCGGGGTCGAGGCGAAGAGCGCCCGCGACCTCGTCACCGCAGCCGATCGGAAAGTCGAAGAACTGATCGTATCGAGATTGCGTTCGGCCTTCGGCGACGATGTTCTGGGTGAGGAATTGGGCAGGACCGGCGGGAGCGCGAGGCTCTGGCTGGTCGATCCGATCGACGGAACCTACAACTACATTCACGACAATCCGCGCTGGTGCGTCTCTCTCGGCTTCATGAGTGACGGGATGCAGGAAATCGGCGTGATCTATTCACCGCCGCTCGATCACCTCTATGTCGCGCGGCGCGGCGGCGGCGCGACGTGCAATGGTCGTCCTCTGAAGGTGAGCGGCTCCCAATACGCGACACACGCACTGGTCGAGGTGGGCTCGTCCTCACGCCGGCCGCTCTCGGCCTACCTCGGCATCGTCGAGCGGCTGATGACGTCTGGTATCGAGACGCGGCGGCTGGGTTCGGGCGCGCTCGGCATCGCGCAAGTGGCGACGGGAGAGATCGACGGATACTACGAGGACTACATCCATCCCTGGGACGTTGCCGCATCGACCCTTGTCGTCAGGGAAGCAGGCGGGTTCGCCAGCGATTACTTCGCAGGCGATGCGCTCGAGCGCGGCAATCGGATCCTCGCGTGCACGCCGTCACTGCGCGAGCATCTTCAGGCGCTCATCGACGGCTGAACTCCGCGCGGCGAGATAGCCGGTCACGACTTGCCGCGATGCTCTTCCAGCCGCGGCATGATCTCGACGAAATTGCAGGGGCGATGCCGGTTGTCGAGCTGCCACTTGAGAATGCCGGTCCAGCCGTCGCGACAGGCGCCGGGGGAGCCCGGAAGGCAGAAAATGTAGGTGCCTTGCGCGACGCCGCCGCACGCCCGCGACTGGATCGTCGACGTCTCGATCTTGGCGAACGAGATGATGTGAAAGACAGTCGAGAAGCCGTCGATTTCCTTCTCGAAGAGTGGCCGCACCGCTTCGGGCGTCACGTCCCGGCCGGTGAAGCCGGTGCCACCGGTCGTGATCACGACGTCGATGGACGGATCGGCGATCCAGCCCTGAACGCGGGCTCGGATCAGGGCGATGTCGTCGCGGATCAAGGCGCGGTCGGCGAGCACGTGCCCATCCGCCGTGATCAATCCCGCCAGCGTATCCCCGGACTTGTCGTCTGCAAGTGTCCGAGTGTCCGAAATCGTCGCGATTGCAATTCGGACGGGAATGAAGGGACGGGTCTCGTCGAGACGCGGCATGGTCGGGCTTCCCTGGTGGTCGAACCAGAGCACATCATCCCAGGTCTGGGGCTCCGCGTCATCAGCTGGCCGACGCGCGCAGGGCCGTGCCTTGGACGATGACGGGGACACACAACTCGGTGCGCAGGCCGGAAGTGGCCGTGACGGCCGGATCGTCCAGGTAGATCTCCATGAATGCGCGGTCGCGGTCGATCACGAAGCCTTGGTCGGCCAGCCACTTCCGGTGCAGCAGGCTGAATGTGCGCGGCAGTCCATCGTGCGAACCAGAGTGCCGGTAGACCGCGTAGGCGCCGCCGGGCAGCATCATACGACCGATGCCGTGAGCCGGAGACGGCCGCACGCCGGCGGGTAGCTCGACGCAGGCGTCATAGCGGCGCAGGAACGGACCGACTTCGGCCGGATTGTCCCGGATGTAGCCGATGCCGCGCCGGACGCCGGCGCGCGCTCCGACTTCGTCGAGCCAGGCGAACATGCGCTGCCAGGCAGCGCGCGAACTCGTCGCATAGGGTCCCGTCTCGCGCACGAAGGCGACCGCCAGGGGACGCAGATACCGGCATTGAACTTCCATGTGCCGCTTCCTTCCACAGCCGTGCCGCGGGCGGACCGATCGATCCTCTGCAATGGCGGCATGTCCTGACGCCTGCCAGAATGAGATCCAGCGAAGGACCTGTGACACCGCCTGTGGCTGCAACAGTAGCGGGCGATCGCGACCAGGAGCTTAAGGAAATCGATAAAATCCCGACGAACAGGGCATCCCCGCGATCACGGAGTCTCCGGGGGCGGGCTCAGCGCGCATTTCGATATGACTTCGGCGAAAGCACGGTGAGCAGCATGATGTAGGCATCGAAGGCCAGCGACCAGTTGTCGATGTAATAGAGGTCGTGCTCGACGCGAAGGCGCATCTTCTCGTCGGTGTCGGTCTCTCCGCGATGCCCGTTCACCTGGGCCCAACCGGTGATGCCGGGTTTCATATTGAGACGTCGCGGGTAGCTGTCGATGCGCCGCTGGTAGTCGTCGTCGTGCGCGATCGCGTGCGGCCTCGGACCGACGAGCGACATGTCTCCGCGCACGACGTTTCAGAGCTGGGGAAGCTCGTCCAGGTTGAGCCGCCGCAGCCAGTAGCCCACGCGCGTGATGCGCGGGTCGTCCTGGGTGGCTTGCCGGATCAGTGCTCCGTCCTCCGTGACCGACATGCTGCGGAACTTGTAGATCGTGAACGGGCGCTGGTTGCGGCCGAGTCGGCGCTGGCGGAACAGCGCCGGGCCCGGTGTGTCGAGGCGCACCACGACGGCGATCAGTACCATGAGCGGCAGGAACGCGATCAAGGCGGCGCCGCCGATCACCAGATCGAACATGCGCTTGGCGAAGTCTTGGCCCGAAGACAGGGGTTGCTCTGCCAGCGCGATCGTCGTGGCGCCGCCGAGGCGATGAACGCGCAGTTCGACGGCATGATCGGCGATCGATGTGCCGTCGAGATGAACCGATACCGGCAGTTGCGAGAAAGCCGACACGCACGCATCTATCAGCCGTTCGTTCTCCAGAGATACCGCGATGATCACGTCGTCCGCCTTGGTCTTGCGGGCGGTGGACGCCGCCTGCGTAAGTGTCTGGCTCGGCGGCTCGCTGCTCGAGTCGGAAAGGGTCGCGATGGCCACGATATGAAGTCCGGAAGTCTTGCCTTCGCCGGAGTGCAAACGCTTGATGAATGCGGTTGTCGCAGCCGAAGTGCCGACTACGACGATGCGCCGCGAAGCGATGCGCCCGCTTCGCAATCCGGCCAGGACCGCCGAAAGAATTCCAGCCTCCACGGCGAACATGGCGAGCAGGCCGGCCGCGTAGAAGAGCAGGACGAAACCGCGCGAAATGCCGTCGCTGGTCTTCGTCACGAACACGACGACGACGGCGGCGAGAAAGGCGATGTTCCAGGCCGTGAAGATGCGACGCGGGCTTCGCGCGCCCGCGAGGAAAGATGCGATCGAGTATTCCCCGCGCACGAGGAACGAGAAGGCATAGAGGCAAGCGATACCGAAGCCGATGCCGGAAAAATGCGCGACCGGTCCCGCACCCCCGTAAACGAGCGCATGATAAGCCGCCCCCGTGAGCCCGGCCGCGGCCGAGCAGGCGAGCGCTGCCAATCCGAAGGCAAGGCTCCCGACGAGCATGTTGCCGGCATGAAATGTCGGCGTCCGCAAAAGCGGCCTTCGCGCTGCCGCTCTCTGTAATCCGCTCACGATGAATCCTCTCCGGTGCCGTGTCCGGCTTGGCGAACACACTGCGGCGCGAGCGTCCGCTGCCCCGACGAGGCAGCACATGACGCCGGCCATCGCGGCACCAGCAAGAAGCGTGCAAGAAACGGCCTCGCGGCGAACGGCGCGGGCACGCGTCTTGCAACGGGCACGGGAGGAAGGGCGTTGCCGCCCGGCCGCAGCATGTCTGCGTGCCGATTTGATACCGCCGGTAACCGCCTCGCAGCCAGCCGCCACTCTCGGGTGGGTTAACTGCAGGGGGGACCGCCAAGGACGGATGACCGCGCATATGGCACCCAGCACAGCGATGCCGAGCCGCCAGCCCCGCCTGCCCGCGTTCCCGACTGAACGGGCCGCGGGCCACGCCGTGGCTGGGAGTGGTGTTCCTTCAAGCCGGGCGGGCGGCGCGAGGGAAATCGCCGAGCTGCTATCGCGCCATGTGCTGGGGCTGATGCTGGTTCTGGCAGCGGCACTCGTGATTGCGCTCGTCTACCTTGCCCCGGCGGAGCCCCGCTATTCGGCCTCGAGCAGTCTGTTCATCGATCCCAGAACGCGGAAGATCGTCAGCGACGATGTGGTGCAGGGCGGTATCGGCACCGACACGGCGCTGTTCGAAAGCCAGGTTTCGATCATCGGATCGGACGCCATTCTCCGTCGCGTGGTGGAGCGCATGTCGCTCCAGTCCGATCCCGAATTCGCCAGCGGCGGCGGACGCGGGCTCATGGCGACCTTGCGCAGCCGCCTCGCCGGCACGCCGCCTCCGGAAATCTCCGACCTCGTGACGCGGACGACCGAGCGGCTGTCGCGCCAGGTTCGTGTCCGGCGTGCGCAGAACACCTACGTCGTTACGATCGAGGCGACGGCATCGACACCGGACAAGGCGGCGAACATCGCGAACGAAGTCGCCGATGCCTATCTTCGCGACCAGGCTGCAGCAAAGGCCGACGGCGCCGCTCGCGTGAACATGCTGATCGACGGACGGCTCGACGAGTTGCGGCGCCAGTTGCGCACGGCCGAAACGGCCGTCGACAGTTTCAAGCGGTCGAACCGGATCGTGACCTCGGAGGGCGGCATGCTCAACGAGCAGCAGCTCACGCGCCTCAACACGGAACTCGTCGCCGTGCGCGCGCAGGTAGCCTCGACCAAGGCACGGCTCGAGGAGCTCAATGCCCTTGTGAAGCGCGGGGCCGGCGTCGAATCCCTGCCCGAGGCAATGAACTCACCTGCGATTCAGCGGTTGCGTGAGCAGTACGCCAACGTCGCGCGCCGCGAGGCCGCGCTGTCGAGCCAGCTCCAGCCCCGCCATCCCCTGCTGGTCGACGTGCGCGCGCAGCTGGCGACCGCACGTGGCCAGATCACCGCCGAACTCCAGCGCGTGGCGGCTGCGACCAACAGCGAGTACCAGATCGCGGCTGCGCGGGAGCGTGAGATCAGCCGGGAGATGAAGCGGATCGAGGGTGAAGTGACCGAGACCACGACGTCACAGATCCGCCTGCGCGAATTGGAACGGGAGGCAGATGCCGCGCGCGCGATCCTGCGCGCCTTCCTCTCGCGGGCGAAGGAAACCCAGGAGCAGCAGAATCTGTCGGTCGCCGACGCCCGGGTCATCACCACGGCCTCGTTGCCGCTGCGTCCATCATCTCCGCAGCCGATGCTCATTCTCGCATTGGCCGGTCTGGGCGGCCTGGGCGCGAGCCTTGTCTTGGCTGCCGCGCGCGAACGAAATCGGTTCCCCGAACTCGTGCGCCGGCGCGGGGCGCAAATCGCGCCGCCGGAGGCAGCAATTGTCGGCAACATTCCCATGCTTCCGGAGTTTCCGGTTCTCGATCAGCCACAGGATGGCGCCGCCGACGCTGCGCCGCGCGACCCACACTTGCTGCGGATCGCCACGGCGCTCGCGCCCGGAGCGCCAGCCGAGGCCCAGGGCTTCCGGCGTTCCGTGGAGATCGCCTCCCAGGAAGTGCTGCGCCGCGCAACCGAGGAGCGTCCCTCGATCCTTCTGCTGGCATCTGTCGATACGGGTGCGGGAACGACAACGGCGAGCTTCGCACTGGCGCTCGCCTCGGCACGGCGCGGTGTGCGCACGCTTCTGGTCGATGCCGATGCGAGCGACGCCATGCTGTCCGCCACGTTCGCAGGGGACCTCACGCAGGAGCGTCCCTGCGTGCTCGACAACAAGGACGACTTGGCGGAGATCGTTTCGAGGGATCCGGATTCGGGCCTTGCATTGCTCCCGATCGCGTTGGCGGACCTGGCTAGGCTCAGCGAGCGTCAGCGCCAGCGACTGGCCGTCGGCATCGCCCGGCTCGCATCGGATTTCGACGTCTTGATGATCGACGGGGGGGCCGAAGTTACCGGCGGCGTCCCGGGGCGTGGTGTAGGAGGCGGGGCGGCGGCGTTGCGCGGAA
>CAYMEB010000065.1:0-21187 GCA_964389095.1 uncultured Hyphomicrobiaceae bacterium | reverse complement strand
CGGGGCGCGCCGAAGGCCTGAGGCGCGCGGCTCAGCCCGCAGCGACCGCTGCGGTTCGTCGAAGAGCCGGGCAGCGGCGGGCTGAAGCCCTACCTGCTGGTGCGCGGCCGGCTCGAGGCGCTCGTCACGCGGGCGCTCTACTACGACCTCGTCGAACTGGCGGTTCCGGGGCCGGGGGGCGGAGAGGACATCGGCCTGTGGAGCGGCGGCGCCTACTTTCCACTGGTGGCGGGAGGCGGGGCGGCGGCTCGATGACAGGATCGTCAGCGTGGCGCGGCCTTGCGACCGGGTGGCCGGAATGCAACTTTGTCGCCCGCTCATCAGCGGAGGGCGCCGGAAGAGCCCGGTGCAGACGGTTGCGTGGGAGTCATCGCACAGAGCGCGAGGCCGCTCGGAGCCGGGCAGAGCCACATGGTCCCAGAAGGCGGGAGAGCGAGATGAGACGGAAAACACAATCGCGGATCGTGCTCGCGTTTCTGGCGTTCGCCGCATGCGCAGGGTCGCCACTGAACGATGCACAGGCCCAGTCCTGCAGCCGGGAGGACGTCGCTGCGGCCGTGGACGACGCTGGGGCGGCGCTGCGACAGGTGACGGGCGAACTGCAGCCGCGGGTCGTCGAGCGCATGGCGAAACTGAAGCAGGCTCGGGGCTGGTCGGACGAGGAAGCCGAAGAAAAGTTCCATGCCGAGATGCAGGACGACCAGCTCGCACTGCTGGAGCGCATGGCCAACGAGCAACTCGAGCGGATCGACCAACTCGGCGTGGTTCCGCCCAATGCCATCGTCGAATGCCGCCGGGTGGAAGAGATCAAGGCCGCGGGACGGGATCTGCAGGCGACCGTTCGCGCACGCATCGAACACCTGATCGCGCGCGCCGATGCCCAAACCGGTGGAAAAGCTGCAACCCAGGCCGCGGCCACGCCGGGGCAGCCCGCACCTGCTCCGCCCTCGGCAGCGAGCGGGACGGCACCTGCGCAGCCGCGCGTGGCCGTGCCCCAACAGCCGCAGGTTCGGCCCCCCGCCCCCACGCCCGCTCCGGCGCCGCAGGCTCAGCCTCCGGCTGCACAGCCGCGCCCGGCGGACCCCGGCTGGTCGACCACCACGACGGTAGCGGTCGAGCCCGCCGAGCCGACCGAGACCTACACGATCGAGGAGATCAAGCTCGCGAGCGACGGCTTCTTCGGCAAAGTCTCGGCGGGGCTCGGCTCCATCGTCGAGCACGCTTTTTCCAGCGCGGGGCGGCCGGCGGGCTACATCCTCGGCACCGAGAGCGGCGGCGCCCTGATCGCGGGGTTCCGTTTCGGCCGCGGCACGCTCTACCTGCGCAACGGGGAGACCATGCAGATCTTCTGGCACGGCCCCTCGATCGGGACCGATATCGGCGCCTCCGGCTCGAAGGTGATGTTCCTGGTCTATCGCCTGCGCGACATCGAGCAGATGTTTCGCCCGTTCACGACGCTGGAGGGCTCCGCATTCCTGGTCGGCGGGGTCGGATTCACGCTCATGACCAACGGCGAGGTCCAGACCGCGCCGATCCGCTCCGGCCTGGGTATCCGCGTGGGGGCCAGCGTGGGCTACATGCGGTTCACGCGCCGGCAGACCTGGAACCCGTTCTGAGGTTGCCCAGCGCTTTTCCCGCGCGAGTTGTGAAAAATCGCGCCAGAGCCGCCGTGAGAGAAAGACATATTCACCTGCGCCGCTCCGTTCCCGATCCCGGCAGCGTCGCGGGAAATTTACGGCCACAGCGGGCTCCCGTCCGCGCCGTGGACGCCCAGGCGATAGTCCCGTACCCATGCGTCCGGGGGGCCGAGAGGCCTCCCGTACGATGGGCTTTCGCCGCGCGGCACGCGCAACCCGCCTCGATACCGCACTGCGAACAGTCGGCGCCTCTTGTCGCGCAGCGATCCTTCCGCCTTGCCCGGCCGGGAATCTCCACTATAAGGACCGAAAAGGGCGCCCGCTCCATGCGGGACGCCCTTTTTTCTTGCGAGGCGCACGTGAAGGCGTGCGAGACGGCCGATGGCAAACGTTGCGGTGGTCGGAGCCCAGTGGGGCGACGAGGGTAAAGGCAAAATCGTCGACTGGCTGTCGGAACGGGCCGACATCGTGGTCCGTTTCCAGGGCGGCCACAACGCCGGTCACACCCTGGTGATCAACGGCGTCACCTACAAGCTTTCGCTGCTGCCGTCGGGCGTCGTGAGGCCTGGCAAACTCTCGGTCATCGGCAACGGCGTGGTCGTCGACCCGTGGCACCTGGCCAAAGAGATCGATGCGATCCGCGCGCAGGGGATCGCGATCAGCTCGGACAGCCTGAAGGTCGCGGAGAATGCGACCCTGATCCTGCCGCTGCACCGCGAACTCGATCAGCTTCGCGAAGCTTCGGCCGGCGGCCAGAAGATCGGCACGACCGGCCGCGGCATCGGACCCGCCTACGAAGACAAGGTCGGCCGGCGGGCGATCCGGGTCCAGGACCTGCGCAACCTCCACAATCTGGGACCGAAGGTCGACCGCCTGCTCGTTCATCACAATGCGCTGCGGCGGGGACTGGGCCAGCCCGAGGTCTCGAAAGAGACGCTGATCGCGGAACTGACCGAAATCTCTCCGAAGATCCTGCCCTACATGGATTGCACTTGGTCATTGCTGGATTCGGCGCGGCGGGCCGGCAAACGAATCCTGTTCGAGGGCGCACAGGGCGCACTGCTCGACATCGACCATGGCACATATCCTTATGTGACGTCGTCGAACACCGTGGCGGCCCAGGCTGCGACCGGCTCAGGCATCGGCCCCAGTTCGATCGGATATGTGCTCGGCCTGGCGAAGGCCTACACGACACGCGTCGGTTCAGGTCCCTTCCCCACCGAGCTGCTGGATGCGAGCGGGGAACCCGACGCGACCGGCAAGCTGATCGGCGAGCGCGGCCGCGAGTTCGGCACGGTCACCGGGCGCGCGCGGCGCTGCGGCTGGTTCGACGCGGTCCTCGTACGGCAGGTCGTCAAAGTCTCGGGCGTCACCGGTATCGCGCTGACCAAGCTCGACGTGCTCGACCCGCTGCCCGAATTGAAGATCTGCGTCGGTTACGAACTCGATGGGCAGCGGCTCGACCGCCTGCCCGCCGGCATGAACCAGCAGGCCCGCGTAAAGCCGATCTACGAGACGCTGCCCGGCTGGCGGGCCTCCACCGCCGGAAAGCGCCGGTGGGCCGACCTCCCGGCGGAAGCCATCAAGTACGTCAAGCGTGTCGAGGAGCTGATCGAGTGCCCCGTCACGCTGCTGTCGACCAGCCCGGAGCGTGACGACACGATCCTGATGCGCGATCCGTTCGAGGATTGAGGGGCGCGACTGCGCACAAGAACGCTTCCCGGCGTCCGTCACGCGGCGGCGCCTGGCCATTGGCATTGCGCTCAAATGCCGAGCCCCCGCGCGATGAGATTGCGCTGGATCTCGCTGGTGCCTTCGGCGATCACATAGACCAACGCGTCGCGGTGAAAGCGGCCGACCGGATACTCGCGCATGATCCCGGCGCCGCCCAGGATGCGGATCGCATTCTCCGTCGCGCGGACGGCAGCCTCGCTGGCCACCAGCTTCACCTTGGCGGCGAGCGCATGATCCAAAGTGCCCTGATCGACGGCCCAGGCGCCGCGCATCACCATCAAGCGGGCGGCTTCGATTTCCGCATCCATGTCGGCGAGCTTGTGGCGGATCGCCTGAAAGTCGGCGACGCGGTTGTTGCCCACCCTGCGATCGCGCGAGAAAGCGAGCGCGGCATCGAGGGCCGAGCGCGCTATGCCGACCGCATTGGCGGAAACGCCCACGCGGTTCTCGGTCAGTGACTCCAGAATGACGGGATAGGTGCCGGTGCGATCGCCGAGCAGCGCTCGGTCGGGGAGCACGGCGCCGTCGATGAAGATCAGTCCGGTCTCGGAAGAGCGAAGACCTTCCTTCTTGAGTTTCTCGATCCGAATGGCGGGGTTGGGCAGATCGACGATAAACAGGCTGATCGCAGCCGCGGTCTGCGCCGGCTCGGTGCGCGCCGCCAGGATCAGGAAGTCCGCCATAGGGGCGTTGGTGATGTAGAGCTTGGCTCCGGTGATGCGCCAGCCACCGGCGATCTTTTCTGCCCGCGTCTTCAGAGCGCGGATGTTGGAGCCGACGTCCGGCTCGCTCAGCGCGAATCCGGTAATGCGCTCGCCCGCGATGCCCGGGAGAAAGTAATCGCTGCGCTGTTCGGAAGTGCCGGCCTTCCAGATGGGCCAGAGGCCGAGATGGGCCTGGGCGGAGAAACTGGCGGCGAAAGACTGGCAGACGTAGCTCAACTCCTCGCGCACCAGGCAGTCGGTAACCTTGTCCATGCCGGTGCCACCGTCCTCCGCCGGGTAGCGGGCTCCGATCAACCCCATGCGACCCCATTCGCGGAACAGCCGGCGGGGAAAGACCTCGCTTTCCTCGGCCTCGACGACGAGAGGAGCCATGACGTCTGCGGCAAACCGGCGGACGGAATCGCGAACCAGGACCTGCTGCTCGCTCAGAGTGAAATCCATCTGCCAGGTCCTTCTCAGCCGCCGGGAACGCCTTGCGTGTTCACGTAGAGCGCATAGAGCGATTGGCTGGATGCCATGAACAGGCGGTTGCGCTTGAGGCCGCCGAAGCACAGGTTCGCACATCGCTCCGGCAGAGCGATGCGGCCGATCATCCTGCCCTGGGGCGAAAAGACTACGACCCCGTCCAGCTCGGGCGAACCCATGCCCCAGCCGCACCACAAGTTCCCCTCCACGTCGCAGCGCATGCCGTCGGCGGTTCCCGGACCGCAATCGATATGGACGCGGCGATTGGCGAGCGTCGCGCCGCCGACCACGTCGAACGCGAGGATCTTGCGCGTCGGAACGCCTCGGCTTTCGACGAGGTAGAGAATGCGTTCGTCGGGAGAAAAACACAGTCCATTGGGACCAAGGACACCCTCGGCGACGATGCTGGCGCGGCCGTCGACGGGATCGAGCCGGTAGACGTTGGCGGGAAGCTCGGGCTCGGCCTTGTGGCCCTCATAGTGGCCCAGGATGCCGAACGTGGGATCGGTGAACCATATGGAGCCGTCGGACTTCACGACCACGTCGTTGGGAGAATTGAGCCGCTTGCCTTCGAAGCTATCGATCAGCACGGTGAGCGAACCGTCGTACTCGGTGCGGGTGACCCGCCTGCCGCCGTGCTCGCAGGTGACGAGGCGGCCCTGGCGGTCGCGGGTGTTGCCGTTGGCGAAATTGGAGGGCTTGCGGAAGACCGAGACGGTCCCCGTCTCCTCCTCCCATTTGAGAATTCGATCGTTGGGGATGTCGCTCCAGAGCAGGTAACGGCCGTCGCCGAACCAGACGGGTCCCTCCGACCAGCGGCAGCCGGTATAAAGGCGCTCGACCGCGGAAAGCTTGATCCAAAGCCGCTCGAACGACGGATCGAGCGCGGTGATGGCCGGATCGGGGTAGCGGACCGGGTCGCGCCAAGCGGCGATGCTGGATGTTCCGGTTGTAGCTGCCGTCATGGCGTTCTCCTGCGCTGCCTGCCAAAGCTATGCGACGAAGACGGGCCGGCGACAACGGACCCCGATACGACGGCCTCGCAGCTGCGGCATGCCCGCCGGTGTGGACGCTGGCGAAATCGTTACCGTGTTCACCAGCCAAGGCCTTGCTCCAACCGCAATTTTTCTGGCACGCTGGCGGTGTCGCGCCGGCTCTGCCTCGCAGCGCCGCCTCCGCGCGCCCGGCCGATGCGACGGAAGGAAGGCCAATGCCCGACCGCAGCCCGCAGAGCCTCGAGCCGTCTCAAGGCCGGCAGACCGCAGCCGTCGGCGCCGGAGCGACCGCTTCGGCGTCCTTCGCGCGCAAAGTGCGGCTGTCGACCCTGGCGATCGTGTTGGAACGGATGTGGCCGCGGCTGTGGCTCCTGGTCGGGCTTGCCGCGCTCTTCGTCGCCCTGTCGCTCGCCGGCCTCTGGGGCCATCTCGACGAGACCAGCCACAAGATCGTGCTCGGTGCGTTCGCGCTGGCGGCGCTGGCCGTGGCCATCTCCCTCCTGCGGGTGCGCGCGCCCGCGCGAGCCGAGGCTCTGGAACGGATGGAGCGCACCTCCGGCGTGCCGCACCGGCCCGCAACGGCCTACGAAGATTCTCTGTCACTCAATGCGGCCGATCCGGCGACGAATGCACTCTGGCAGGAGCATCGCAACAGGCTCGCCCGCGTGATCGGGCGCTTGAGGCCGGCACGTCCGGAACCGCGGACCGACAAGCGCGATCCGATCGCCCTGCGGGCGCTGGCGCTGCTGGCGGTACTGGTTCTGACGATCGCGGCAGGCGACAGCGCGTCCGACCGGCTCGCCGCCGCGTTCCGGTTCGGCCCGCTGGCGAAATCAACCGATGCCCGCCTCGACGCCTGGGTGACGCCTCCCGCCTACACGGGCAAGGCGCCGATGATGCTCGCGGACGGCGCGCGTCCGGGCGGCACGCAGGATGTCGCCGGCAGTGCGGCCATCGAGATGCCGCAGAACAGCGTGCTGATCGCGCGAGGCAGCGGAAAGGGCATGACCGACCTGGTGGTCGAGATCACCGAAGAAGGCGGTACCGTCCGCCGGGTCACCACCGCTCAACCGGGAGAAGGCAGCGACACGCGAGAGCCGGCGAAGGCCTCTGGTGCGGCGATCGCAGCGGCGGTCAGCGAAATCGCGGAAGTGAAGACCGAGCTGAAGAAGAGTTCCAGCGTGCGCCTGATCGCGAGCGGGACGACCGTCGCCTCCTGGACTTTCAAGATCATTCCCGACCATCCCCCGACCGTGGCCTTGACCAAGACGCCCGAGCGATCGCTCCGCGGCTCGCTGCGCATTCCCTACAAAGTCGAGGACGACTACGGCGTTGCTGCGCTGGATGCCCGCATCAGCCGCATTCCGCCCAAGCCGGACAACTCCAGCTCCGCCTGGGCACGCGAAGAGATGCGCGCCGCGCGCAAAGGGCCGCGCGCGCCGTCCGAGCGGCCGCCGGCAATCGCGCTGCGACTGAACCAGAGCTACCCGAAATCCGCACAAGGCGTGAGCCTGCACGAGATGGCCGATCACATGTGGGCGGGCATGCCGGTCCGGCTGCAGCTCGTGGCCAAGGATCTCGCCGGACAGACCGGTCGCAGCGAGCCTTACGACATGCTCTTGCCGATGCGTGAGTTCCGCAAACCACTGGCGCGCGCCGTCGTGGAACAACGCCGCCGGCTGGTCGAAGACTCCCGGTTGCTGCGCGACGTGGCTCTGGCACTGGATGCCCTGACGATGGAGCCCGACGGCTTCATCACGGATTACGGCGTCTACCTCGGACTGCGGTCCGTGCAGCATCGGTTGAAAGCGGCCAAGCTGACGCGCAAGACCCGGAACGACGCGATCCGTCAACTCTGGCACATCGCGCTGAAGATCGAGGACGGCGCGCTCTCGGACGCCGAGCGGCGCCTGCGCGAGATCCAGGACAAACTTTCCCAAGCGCTGCGCGACGGCGCCACCGACGAAGAGATCCAGCGGCTGATGCAGGAGCTGCGGCAGGCGCTCAACGAATTCCTGCAGGAGATGCAACGCCAGGCGCAGGATCAGCCGCCGATGGATCCGCGCAGCATGGACCCGAACCGGATGATGTCGAGCCGGGATCTCGACCAGATGCTGCGCAATCTGGAAAACATGATGCGCAACGGCAATCGCGACCAGGCGCAGCAGATGCTGTCCGAGCTGCGCGATCTGCTCGACCGGCTGCAATCGGGCCGCATGGCCCAGGGGCAGCAAGGCCAGCAGGGCCAGATGGGGCAGATGATGAACGAGCTGGGCGAGCTGCTCGGCCGTCAGCAGCAACTGCTCGACGACACCTTCGGTCAGCAGCAGGGACAACAGGGCGACCAGCAAGGACAACAAGGCCAACAGGGTCAGCGTCGACAACAGGGGCAGCAGGGGCAACGCGGACAGCGTGGCCAACGGGGGCAGCAAGGCCAACAGGGACAGCAGGGACAGCCCGGCGGCGAAGGGGGCGAAGGCCAGCAGGGGTTGGGAGATCGCCAGCAGGCTCTGCGGGATATGCTGAACCAACTCCAGCGCGGCATGCGCGGCATGGGCATGGAGACTCCCGGCCAGTTCGACGGGGCGGGTGAGGCCATGGGACAGGCCGAGCAGGCCCTGCGTTCGGGCGACCTCGATCAGGCCCTCGAGGCGGAGGGGCGGGCACTGGAACAACTTCGCCAGGGCGCCCGCAACATGGCCGAACAGATGATGCGCCAGCAGGGCCAGCAGGCGGGACCGGGGCCGAACGGCAATCCGGGCGAGCTCGACCCCCTGGGCCGGCCGCCCCAGCACACCGACGGCGCAGATCCAGGCCTGTTGACCAAGGTACCAGACCAGATCGACACGCAGCGGGCCCGGGAGATCCTGGAAGAACTGCGCCGCCGGCTGGGCGAACAGACCCGTCCGCCGGTCGAGCTGGAGTACCTGGAGCGACTGCTCAAACGTTTCTGACGGCAGGGGCCGGCGGGACATGGTGTCGCGGCCCAGATGGGGGAGGACAACCCCCGGCTGGTCCGCTATATCGCCTGCCAATGACTGTCATCACCTCGACCCGCGCGCTCGCTGACGCCTGTTCACGTCTCGCCCGCCACGACTATGTGGCGGTCGATACCGAATTCATGCGCGAGACGACGTTCTGGCCGAAGCTGTGCCTGATCCAGATGGCCGGGCCCGAGGACGAACTGGTCGTCGATCCGCTCGCCAAGATCGACCTGACGCCGTTCTACGAACTGATGGCGAACGGCAAGGTGACGAAAGTCTTCCATGCCGCACGGCAGGACGTCGAAATCGTGCACATCCAGGCCCGGATCATCCCGGCTCCGCTGTTCGATACCCAGGTCGCGGCGATGGTGTGCGGCTACGGCGACTCGATCAGCTACGTGAACCTGGTCAAGCAGATCACTGGCGCGGAACTCGACAAGAGTTCGCGCTTCACAGACTGGGCGCGCCGGCCGCTGTCACAGAAGCAACTGGCCTATGCCCTCAACGACGTCACACACCTACGCGAGGTGTACCGGGCGCTGAGCGACAGGCTCGAGAGTACGGGCCGGAGTCATTGGCTGGCGGAGGAGATGGCGATCCTCACCGATCCGCGCAGCTACGAATCGCCGCCGGAAGAGAGCTGGCGCCGGCTGAAAGCCAAGGTCCGCGGGCGCAAGGGCCTCGCTGTCCTGATCGAGCTGGCCGCATGGCGCGAGCGGGCCGCGCAATCGCAGGACGTGCCGCGCAATCGCGTGCTGCGCGACGAGGCGCTCTACGACATCGCCAACCAGATGCCGACCGACGCGGCGCAACTCGCGGAACTGCGCACGCTGAGTGAAGGGTTTGCCCGTTCGGCGCGGGCCAAAGAGATCATCGAGGCGGTGAAGCGCGGACTGGCGCGCGATCCCAAGACCCTGCCCAAGGTCGAGAACGGCGTCGCCGTTCCTCCCGACAAGGGCGCGCTCGTGGAACTGCTGCGGGTCCTGCTGCGGGCGGTGTCTGCGCGCAACGGCGTGGCCCCGAGGCTGATCGCCGACACGGAAGATCTCGAGCGCATCGCGGTGGAGCGCGAGCCGGACATTCCCGCGCTCAAGGGCTGGCGGCTCGAAATGTTCGGAGCCGACGCGCTGCGGCTGAAGACCGGGGAACTGGCGCTGACCGTGCAGAGCGGCGAGGTCGTGGCCCGGCGGCTCGACGGCGGCTGAGGGGCGGGCAATTGCCGGGCCCGCGTCCCCAGCCTGCGCCAAGCTACTTCGGCGCGCGCTTCGCCAGGATGCGCTGCAGGGTACGGCGGTGCATGTTGAGCCGGCGCGCAGTCTCCGAAACGTTGCGATTGCAAAGCTCGTAGACGCGCTGAATGTGCTCCCAGCGCACGCGGTCGGCCGACATCGGGTTCTCCGGCGGCGGCGCCTTTTCATCGTGGGGCGCCAGCAGCGCGTCCGTCACCTCGTCGGCATCGGCCGGCTTCGCGAGGTAGTCCACCGCGCCGAGCTTCACCGCGGAGACCGCCGTGGCGAAGTTGCCGTAACCGGTGAGCACGATGGCGCGGCAGGTCGGCCGCGCCTTGCCGAGTTCGGCGATGATGTCCAACCCGCTGCCGTCCTCGAGGCGCAAGTCGACGACCGCAAAGGCGGGGGCGCTCTGGCGGATCATCTCCAAGCCCTCGGCCACCGAACTCGCCATGCGCACCTCGAACCCGCGCTGCTCCATCGCGCGCCCGAGCCGCTGCAAGAACGCCTTGTCGTCGTCGATGATCACAAGCGTGCGATCGGCCGGCAACTCGTCCGGCTTGAATGACAGATCCTCGGCCACGGGAACCTCCGTTTTGCGGCGACTATAGGCGACCGCACGGTGGCCGCGAAAGCCCTTCGGATTGCCTAGAAGCCGATAATCCGTGTTGATCTGGATCAGCTTGGCGACATGTGCCTTCAGCAAGCTTCAAAGATCCGGCAGCCACCCCTACCTGTTCCCGCGCCGGCCCTGAGCGGCGTAGCGGACGGCTTCCTCGGCGGCGCGGAACAGGGCTGTCGCCTTCTGGACGCATTCCTGCTGCTCGGCGGCCAGGTCGCTGTCGGCGACCACGCCAGCGCCGGCCTGTACGTGAATGGTGCCGTCCTTGACGATCGCGGTGCGCAGCACGATGCAAGTATCCATCTGCCCATCGGCGGAAAAATAGCCGACGCAGCCGCCGTAAGGCCCGCGTTTGACCTTCTCCAGTTCGTCGATGATCTCCATGGCCCGCACCTTCGGCGCGCCCGACAACGTTCCCGCCGGCAGCCCGGCCATCAAGGCGTCGATCGCATCCTTGGCAGGATCGAGCCGCCCGGTGACGGTCGATGAGATATGCATGACGTGGCTATAGCGCTCGATCTGGAAGCTCTGGGGAACCTTGACGCTGCCGATCTCGGCGACGCGTCCGACGTCGTTGCGGCCCAAGTCCAGCAGCATCAGATGCTCCGCACGCTCCTTGGGATCGGCGAGCAGCTCCGCTTCCAGGCGCTGATCTTCCTCGGGGGTGGCGCCGCGGCGGCGCGTGCCCGCCAGCGGGCGGATCGTCACCTCGCCCTTGCGGACGCGCACAAGAATTTCGGGCGACGAGCCGACGATGGCGAAGTCGCCGAAGTCGAGGTGAAACAGGAACGGCGAGGGATTGGTGCGCCTCAGGGCACGGTAAAGCGCCATGGAGGAGAGGCCGAACGGCGCGGAGAAGCGCTGAGAGAGGACGACCTGGAAGATGTCGCCGGCAGCGATGTACTCCTTGGCTCGGGCGACCAGACCGGCGTACTCCGCGGGCGTGGTGTTCGAGGTGGTCGCGGGCAGGCGCAAGGCATCGGGACCGGCGACGCTGGCATGGGGGGTGGGGCCATCGAGCGCGCGGACGACACCAGCCAGCCGCTCCACGGCCGCGGAATAGGCCGAACCGGCGGAAACGCCTTTCGCCGGATACACCGGCGTCACGACGATCATTTCGTCTTTTACGGTGTCGAACACGACCATCACGGTCGGGCGCAGAAGGATCGCATCGGGTACCCCGAGCGGGTCGGGCTTCACGGTCTCCAGGCGCTCGATCAGGCGGACGGTGTCGTAGCCCATATAGCCGATCACGCCGGCGGCATTGGGCGGCAGATCCGGGGGCAGATCGATCCGGCTCTCCGCAAGGAGCGCGCGAAGCGCCTCGAGCGTCGGCCGCTTCTCGCGGACGAATGCGCCCGGCTTCTTGCCCGGTTGGCGATTGATTTCGGCGACATCGCCGCGCGCGCGCCAGACGATGTCGGGCTCGATGCCGATGAAGGAGTAGCGGCCGCGGACGGATCCGCCTTCGACGGATTCGAGCAACGAGCCCAGAGAGCGGCCGTCGGTGAGTTTGAGGTAGGCGGAAACCGGCGTCTCGAGGTCGGCGACCAGGCGCGTCCACACCACCTGCGCGCGGCCGTCGAGATAGGTGCGGTCGAAATCCTCGGGCCGCGGGAGAACCGTCATCCCCTGCGTGAGCGGATCGACGGAAGCGTGTGACGGCGAGGTTGGGGACGCGGATTTGCGGCGCTTGGCCATGGGGGCTCGCAATTGCAGCGGAATTGATCGGGTACGACACGCGAGAGGTGGCTGTGCGTCGTCACCAACGCCGCCAATCACGCCATGTCGTCAGTGCCGATCCTCGTGCGCCGCCAGCGAGCATCAGCGCACCACCCGGTCCAATCCCAGCGTCTGGCGCACCAGCGCATCGTTCACGCGAACGCCGTAGCGCGTCTGGAGACCGCCGACGTAGGCGCTGAGGGCGTCGGACTGCAGGCTCCTGACGAGCTCGGAACGCAGCTTGTCCGCTTGCTCCTTCGTCGGCGCGTCGGCGGGCTTGATCGAGACCACCCGGAACAGGGTGCGCGACTTGGCGTCGGGCGTGGGCACCGAGCCGGCTGCGTTGGGCGCAAGTGCGAATGCCTGGGTCACGCCGGCGGAGGTTATTCCGGTCGGCACCGACTGGCGGGTCAGCGGCTCCGACGTCTCGGGCTTGCCGCCGGCCTCCTTGGCGATCGTGGCCAGCGCCTCGCCCTTGCCGGCGCGTTCGGCCAGTTTGGCGACGGCTTCGATCAGCAGGCGGGATTTCTCCGCCTCCAGCCAGCTCTTCTGCACGTCGGCGCGGACCTGATCGAAAGCGCGCTCCGCCTCCGGCATGACCTTGAGAATGTCGAACCAGGCGTAGCCGCCGTCGGCGAGCTCGACGGCGTCGGTCTCGGCGCCCTGCGAGCCACCGAACGCGGCATTGAGAATGCGGACCGCATCCTTCTGCTCGAACGCGGGCTTGCCGTCAGGGCCGTTGCCGCCGCGGTCGACGGCCTCGATCTCGCGGTACTCGAGGCCCAGCTTCTCGGCGACGGCCTTCAAAGTCCCACCGCCGCCGCGGGCGTCGTCGACCTTGTCGTGCAGGCCCTGGATCTCGCGGCCGGCGCGCTCGTCTGCGATCCGGTCGCGCACCTCGCTCTTGACCTCGTCCAGGGAACGAATGTTGCCGGGAGTGATCTCGGTCACGCGCAGGATCACATGCGAGAAGCGACCTTCGACGGGCGCCGATGTCGCATTCTTGGCGAGCTTGAATGCCGCCTCGGCGATCTTGGAATCGATCATCTCCCGCTTGGAGACGGTGCCGAGGTCGACGTCGTTCTCCTTGAAGCCGAGCTTGCCTGCAGCCTCGACGAAATCCTTCGCGGCGGCGAGAGCGGCCTGAGCCTTCTCGGCCGCAGCCTTGTCGGGGAAGGCCACCTGGAGAACGCGCCGGCGCTCCGGCGTCTCATAGCGATCGCGGTCCGCCTCGTAGGCCGCCTTGATGTCCTCGTCGGAAACCGTAATGCCGGCCTTGACCTTGTCCCTCGTCATCAACAGGACGGCCAGCTTTCGCATCTCGGGTGTATTGTAGCTGCGCTTGTTGGCCTCGTAGTGCGCCTTGAGCTTGTCCTCGTCCGCGTTGGGCACCTTCACGATCCGCTCGGCGTCGACCGTCATGAACTCGATGACACGACGTTCCTCGCGATAGCGATGGATCTGGTCGATCATCGCGTCGGGTACGACTGCGGCCGAGAGGACGCTGTCGGTGAGCTGATCGCGCAGGTCCTCGCTCCGGCGCAGGGCGAGGAATCCGCGCTCGCTCAAACCGTTCTGGCGCAGGATCGCATCGAACATCGGGCGTGAGAACTTGCCGTCCGTCCCCGCGAACGCCGGGTCGCTCTGGATCGCCTCGGCGACGGCGCGCTCGGACAGCCCCAGTCCGAGGTCCCGGGCCTGCAGGTCGAGCGCGGCGGTGCCGACGAGACGTGACAACACGCGGCTCTCCAGGCCCAGCATGCGCGCCTGCTCGGGCGTAAGACGGCGGCCGAAGCGCTGCGAAAGCTGGGCCAGCTCGTTCTGATAGGCCTGCTGGAAGGCGTCCTGGGAAATCTCGGTCCGACCGACGGTGGCCAGCGCGCCCTGGCCGTAGCCACGGAAAACGTCGGCCACGCCCCAGATCGCGAACGCGATGATGAGTGGGAAGAATATTATGACCGCGGCGATCTTCGTGGTCGCGCCTTTGCGGAGTTTCTCGAGCATCTTGCGGACAAGTCCGATGGTTCGCAGCAGGCAGGCTGTGAACGGTTGAGGGAAGAGCGTGCGCAACGAGGCGACAGCGGGCCACGCGGTCAAGCCGCCCGCTTGACGCACCGAAGGCCCCGTCTCTCCGATTGACGCGGTCGGCCGGCATATTATGAACAGGGACCGAGCGGTGCAAGCCGAAGCCGCGGCAGCACCTCTTCACCCCTCGTATTCAGGGAACATCCCCCGATGGCCGCCGACCGCACCCCGCGCCCCCTGGTTGCCGGAAACTGGAAGATGAACGGGCTGCGTACGGGCCTCGCCGAGGCGGTCGCGCTGCGGGACCGCATGCCCGCATCCGTGGAGTGCGAGGTCATGCTGTGCCCGCCCGCGACGCTCGTCGCCGCGATGGCGACGGCCCTGGCTGGCTCCACGATCATGGTGGGCGGCCAGGACTGCCACGCAAAGCCAAATGGAGCCCATACGGGCGACGTGGCGGCCGAGATGCTCGAAGACGCGGGCGCCGTGGCCGTGATCGTCGGTCACTCCGAGCGGCGTACGGATCACGGCGAGAGCGACGCCACGGTACGCGCCAAGGCCCAGGCGGCGCACCGAGCCGGCCTGACGGCCATCATCTGTGTCGGAGAGACCGCCGCGGACCGCAAGGCCGGCACGACGCTGGAAGTCGTCGGACGCCAGCTCGCCGGCTCGCTTCCGGGCGGTGCGACCGCTGCCAACACCGTGATCGCCTACGAGCCGGTGTGGGCGATCGGCACCGGCCTCACCCCGACCCCGGCCGACGTGGCCCAGGTGCACGGCGCCCTTCGCCGCCACCTGATCGAATGGCACGGCGACAACGGCAGGAACATGCGCATCCTCTACGGGGGATCGGTAAAGGCGAGCAACGCCCGCGAACTGATGGCGGTCCCCAACGTCGATGGCGCGCTGGTCGGCGGCGCCAGCCTCAAGGCCGACGATTTCCTCGGCATCATCGCAGCCTACGCCTGATCTTGAGTCTGGTGTCCGGCCTCCTATTGCGTTCACGTGGAGTGCTCCCCGATGCGACGTCGTCCGTCCCGTACCGCGGTTTTGCGGACCAGCGCAGGCGCAGCTTTCGCGGCCGTCCTGGCGACCACGCTCGACCTGCCGAGACCGGCCAGCGCGGCGCCACTGGATGCCGATAGCTGTGGCCGGCTGAAATCGGATCTGTCGTCGCTCGAGGCGGCCGGCGTGCGCGCGGACATGGCCAAAGGGCCGGCCGACGCCAAGGCCCGGCTACCGCAGGCCCGCCTGCAGCAGATCGCCCGCCTGATCGAGATCGAAGGGCAGCTCCGGTTCCGCTGCCCGCTCGATAAGCCGTTCGTGGTGCTGAAAGAGCCGCCGCCGGAAGAGGGCGAAGCACCGGTGAAGATCCCTGTCCCCAAGAAGAAGACTGCCGCGAAGCAGCCCGAGAAGCAGGCCGACGGCGAAGCGCCCAAGAAACAGCCGCGCCCGGCACGCAAGGAGCCGGCCAAGGAAGCGGGCGAGGGCAAGGGCGCCGCACCGGTCAAGAAGGCCGCCGCTCCCGCCGAGCAGCCGGCACGCCCCAAGGCCAAGGCCGACGATGCCTACCGGCCGGCGCCGGTCAAAAAGGCCGATCAATAGTCCCCCGACGATCGAGTGTCACGACCATGCCGCCGACCGAGACTTTCCCGCTGGTCCCGGTCGGCATCGCGAGAACGCCCTGGTCCAGGGGCAACTGCCCGCACAACATGGCGGAGGCCCGCCGGCGCGGCGGGGGCGCCCGCATCGAGATCGCAGAAAAGTTCCGCGGTGCCCTGCTCGGTATCGAGCGGGCGTCGCACGTGATCGCCCTGGGTTGGTTCCACGCGGCCGCGCGCGACCGGCTCGTTCAACAGCCGCGGCACATGGGGCAGGCCCTGGGCGCGTTCTCGCTGCGCTCGCCGGATCGCCCCAATCCTATCGCGGTCAGCGTGGTTCGCCTCGACACTCTCGATCTTGCGGCGGGGATCGTCGGGCTCGAAGCGCTGGACTGGTACGACGGAACGCCCGTGCTCGACCTCAAGCCCTACTACGCCAGCGTCGATGCCGTCCCGGAGGCCGTGACACGGGACCCCGACAGCGGCTGACCCGAGCCTCCGACGGCAAAATGCGGCTGTCGCACGCTTCCAGCCGAGGCTATCGTCGAGCCGGGTGCGTCGAGTACGCTCACGACCGGGAGGACCACAATGGCCGATATCGCACGACGGGATCTGATCGGGGCACTCGCGGCCGGTGGCGCTGCGATCGGCGCGGCGTCGATGGCGGCCGCACAGTCGCGCGACCTGGAGATGAAGGATCTCAAGAAGGACACCGACGTCGCGTGCCTCTATCACTGCGACTTCGGCAACGATCAGCGCTACAGCGCGATGCTGCGCAACATCAACAATCACCTGTCGGTGTACAATTTCGATCCCTTCGCGGCGAAGATCGTGATCGTCGCACATTCCGCGGGCATCAAGTACCACCTGACATCGCTGGCCGGCACGCCGTGGGAAAACGATCCTGCGATCGAGCCGGATCTCGAGAAGCGCATGGAAGCGCTGGCGAAATACGGGGTCGAGGTCTACCTCTGCAAGATCACATTCCAACTGCAGAAGATCGATCTGGCGCTGGCGAAACCCGCGCCTTACATCCGGATGGTGCCGAGCGGCGTTGCGACCGCAGCGGCGCTGCAGGGCAAAGGGTTCGCCTACCTCAAGGTGGGCTGAGCCTCGACAGATACGGTGCGCGTCGCAATCCCGGGAACGGCCGGCGGCGCGACGGCGATCCGCGTGCACGGGACAGGGGCTGCAACCGATGACGACGCTGATCTTGGGTCTGGCCATATTCATGGCCATCCATCTGGTGCCGACGCAGCCCGCGGCGCGGGCTGCACTCGTTTCGCGGTTGGGCGCGAACGGCTACAAGCTCGCCTTCTCACTGATCTCCCTGGTCGGGCTCGTGGCGATCGTCATGGGCTACGGGGAAGCTCGCGGCCTGGCCCGGGCCAATCCCCAGATCTGGGTTCCCCCGCCCGCCCTGCGGCACGTGGCATTCGCGCTGCTTCTGCCCGCCTTCATTCTCCTTGCCGCCGCCTACGTGCCCTCACGCGTCCGCGACATGGTCGGTCATCCGATGCTGGCCGCGATGAAACTGTGGGCCCTGGCCCATCTGCTCGTGCGGGGCGACCTCGCCAGCATGCTGATGTTCGGAAGCTTCCTGGCCTTTGCCGCCTACGACCGCGTATCGGTCAAACGGCGCGGAGCGGCCGGCCCGCTGGGGGGCCGCAAGGGTACCGCACGCGGGGATGCGATCGTCCTGGCGGTCGGCCTCTCGGCCTATGCGGCGATGGCGTTCTGGGGTCACGGAGCCCTGATCGGGGTCCCGCTGGTGCGTGGCTGAGTGCGCCGGACCGGCAGGGCCGCAAATGCGCCGCATTGGCGGATGATGACCGGAACCGAGACACTGATCGATCCGGCGAGGGCCGTCCGCTGCAGGTCGGCCTAGCCGGCATGGCAACGACGGTCTATCTAGGCACCCGAGCAGGCACATTCGTGCCGGTTTCGAGGTTGTGCCGCCGACCGGCGTGAGGAACAAGGTTGTCCGTGGAATGATCGATCAGGTCGATGCCTTCAAGAAAGAGGTCGACGAGGAACTGCAGCGCGAGCGCATGCAGGAACTCTGGGAGCGCTACAAGGTCTACATCTTCGCCGTGGCGGCAGCGATCGTGTTCGGCGTCGGCGGCTGGAAGTTCATGGAATCACGGCAGCAGGCCGCGGCGGAGAAGGCTGGCCAGGCGTTCCTGACGGCCGTGCGCCCAGGCGCCAAGTCCGAGGACACCGAAAAGGCACTCGCCGCGATCTCGAGCGGTTCGGGCGGTTACGCCACGCTGGCCCGGATGCGTCTGGCCGCCGCGGACATCCAGGCGGGACGGAAGACCGAGGCCTTGGCGCGGCTCGAGGCGATCGCGGGCGAAAAGGGCGTCGATCCGCTGATTGCCGACTACGCCCGGCTGCAGACGGCGATGTTGAAAATCGATTCGGCCGACTGGAACGAGATGTCGAATCGGCTCAGGCCTCTTACCCTCGAAGGGAACCCGTGGCGGCACGGTGCGCGTGAACTCCTGGGCGTCGCGGCGCTCAAGGCGGAGCGCTCCGACGACGCCAAGGCGGCATTCGAGCAACTGCTCGGTGACACGTCGACGCCGGCGGGCATCGCCGAGCGGGCACGAACAATGATGGCGATGCTGACCGAGCGCGAATTGTCGAAATCCGCCGCACCGGCGCCGGCGGTCGAGACGAAGCCCGCCAAGGCGGCGGCCCCGGCCGGGAAGGACGCCAAGAAGTAAGGGCTACGGAGCAGCGATCGCATGGCCGACGCGGAACACACGCAAGAGACGAAGCGCAGGCGCGACCTGCGGGCGCTCACTGTCGCCGTCGTGTTCTCGGCCGCTGCGGTGGGTGGCTGCGCCGACAGCCTGCCGAGCCTGCCCAAGCTGACAGACCTCAATCCCTTCGCAGAAAAGCAGGTCCCGCTGCCGGGCAAGCGGGTGCCCATCATAACCGACGGCAACCGGGTCGGCGGCGAACTTGCGACCGCCGAGCGGCCGATCGCGATCCCCGCCTCGTTCACCAACGACAGCTGGACGCAGCCCGGTGGAACCGCGAGCAATGCGCCGGGGCACCTCGCGCTCAACGGATCCGTGCGCACGGTCTGGTCCGGCGACGCCGGCAGCGGTTCGAGCTCGTCCGGCAAAGTGTCGGCAAGTCCGATCGTCTACGACGGGCGCGTCTACACGCTCGACGCCACAGGTCGCGTGACGGCCTTCTCGATTTCCGGCGGCGGTGTCGCCTGGCGCACGCCGCTGATCCCGGAGGGCGAGAAGAACGCGAACAAGGGATATGGCGGCGGCCTGGCAGCCGACAGCGGGAGGATTTATGCGGCGACGGGCTTCGGCACCATCGTCGCGCTGGATCCGCGAAGCGGGAAGAAACTGTGGGAACGCAACATCGGTGTGCCGTTCCGGGCCTCACCGACGGCGGCGGCGGACAGGGTCTATGCCGTCTCGATCGAAGGCGGTGTCTATTCGCTCTCCGGCGCCGACGGTGCCGAGAACTGGACCTATCGGGGCATCCCCGAGAAGGCCAGCATCATCTCCAATGCGAGCCCGGCCGTCGACGGAGACACGGTGGTCGTGCCGTTCAGCTCAGGTGAAGTGATCGGGCTCAGAGCCTCCAACGGCCAGGTGATCTGGACAGACAGCCTCGCACGGACTCGATCGGCTTCGTCGCTGGCGGCCATGAGTGACGCGGCGCGTCCGGCCATCGACGGCGGGGTGGCGTTCGCGGTCGGTCATGCCGGCAGAATGGTCGCGGTGAACGCACGAACGGGTGAGCGGTTGTGGTCGCTGTCCATCCCAAGCATCCAGCAGCCGTGGGTGGCGGGGGACAACGTCTTCGTGGTCGATACCGAGGGGCAGTTGATCGCCATTTCGAAACGTGACGGTAAGATCCTTTGGACCACCAAACTGCCGGGCGAGGCGAAATGGTCGGGGCCGGTCCTGGCCGGCAACAAGCTTTGGCTCACCTCCTCCAAGGGCGCCCTCGCCAGCGTCGAGGCCTTGACGGGCAAGGTCGCCGGCACGCAGGATCTGGGTGCTCCCGTGTACATCGGTCCGGTCATCGCCGGCGGGCGCATGTTCGTGGTGACGGACAACGCGAGGGTTCTCGCCCTGAATTGATCGCAAGGGCCTCGCCGACCGGCACTCCGGCGAGCCCCAATTTGAACCGAGTTTACCGCCATTCAGCCCGAGTGGCAGCACCGCGAAACCTCGCGCACACTCAACAGGACGATCGACGCTCGGCGGGCAATGGACAGCGCGACCTACAGCAGCGGGGAGGACGGCGGCATCTCGGCCGCGCGTGAGAACGCCTTCCGCAAGGCGCGCCGCCACACTGCGCTGGTCAGACTCCTGCGATGGGCCCTGCCCGGATCAGCCGGCCTCGCGCTGCTGACCTACGGAGCGATCGTGTACGGCACGATTTCGTTGCGCCAGATCGGCATTCGCCTCGGCGACTTTTCCGTCTCGGCCGACGACCTGAAGATGAAGAACCCGAGCTACTTCGGCGTGGGCAAGGATGGCGCGCGCTACGAGATCAGGGCGCGATCGGCCATTCTCGACATCAGTCAGACGGGCCCGATCAAGCTCGAGGGCATCGACGGCGATCTGTATCAGACGTCGGGGACCCGGACGCACATGAAAGCCACGCGCGGGACGCTCGACAACAAGACCGGCAGGCTCGAGTTGATGGACGGCGTCGACGTCGACGGAACGGACGGCCTGAAAGCGCGGCTTCGTTCCGCCGAAGTGCTGACCAAAGAGAACCGCATCACCTCCAAGGAGCCCGTGGTGGCGGCGATGCCGGCAGGCGTAGCACGCGGCAATACGATGGTGCTCCATACCAAGCAGCGCTCGGGCACGTTGGCGGGGGATGTCCAGTTGGAACTGCAGCCGGGGACAGCCGGCCCGTCGACGGGGATCGGCGGCGATGCCCGGCAGCCGGTGCTGGTGGATGCGGCCCGGATGGATTTCGACGACATGGTCCGGCGCGTGCAATTCCACGAGAACGTGCGCGCGCGACAGGGCGACACGACGATGACAGCGCCGCAGATGACGGTGGAGTACGAGGGCAAGCCGGACATGGCCGGCGCCGCTGCTCCCGGCGGCAAGGCCGCGAATGCGGCGGCCGGCGGAGCCCGCGTCTCGAAGATCTCTGCGCGGTCGGGCGTGATGATCGTCGCCGGCGCCGACCGGCGCATCCGCGCTGATGCGGTAGACTTCGATCTCAAGGCGGACACGGCTCTCTTCACGGGCTCGTCGGTGGAGGTCAACCAGGGCCTGAACCGGATGAACGGCCGCCGACTAGCGATCGATCGCAAGACCGGCCGCACGCGCCTCGACGCGCCGGCCGAAGGCGGCCTGCCCGCGGCGCGCATCCAGACGACCTTCATTCAGACCGAGGCGGACGGCAAACCCAAGCAGGCGCGCGCCCAGACCAGCCCCGGCG
>CAYMEB010000064.1:0-21199 GCA_964389095.1 uncultured Hyphomicrobiaceae bacterium | reverse complement strand
CCCTCCGCCGCCAAGAACGTGATGGCGACGGTGAAGGGCGACGTGCACGACATCAGCAACAACATCGACGGCGTCGTGCTCCAGAGCAACAACTACGTGGTGGTCGCTCTGGGCGTCATGGTGCCGGCCCAGAAGATCCTCGAGGTCGCGCGCAGGGAGAAGGCGGACATCATCGGTTTGTCGGGGCTCATCACGCCGTCGCTCGACGAGATGTGCCACGTCGCCTCGGAGATGGAGCGCGACGGGTTTTCGCTGCCGCTGCTGATCGGCGGAGCTACGACGAGCCGGGTGCACACGGCGGTGAAGATCGCTCCGAATTATGCCAAGGGGCCTGCGATCTACGTGACCGATGCCAGCCGGGCCGTGGGCGTGGTGTCCAGCCTGCTGTCGGGGGAGGAACGCCCCGGCTACGTCTCGACGATCTCGGCCGAGTACGCCAAGATCCGCGACAATCACGCCAAGGGTGAAGCCGCGAAGAAGCGGATCACGCTGGCCGACGCGCGCGCCAACCGGTTCAAGATCGACTGGAAGACGGTGACGCCCGTCCGCCCCAGCCGCATGGGAACCCAGGTCTTCAAGTCCTACGATCTGTCCCGGCTGGTCGACATTATCGACTGGACGCCCTTCTTCCAGACCTGGGAGCTCGCGGGGCGCTATCCGGCCATCCTCGACGACAAGGTCGTCGGCGCGGAGGCGCGAAAATTGTTCGCGGATGCAAAGGCGATGCTCGAGCGGTTGGTGCGCGAGCAGTGGCTCACGGCGAATGCCGTGATCGGCTTGTGGCCCGCCAACAGTGTCGGCGACGACATCGAGGTCTACGGCGACGACGCGCGGAAGGCGCCGATCGCGACCCTGCATACGCTGCGCCAGCAGATCGCCCGGGACAACAACCGCGAGCGGGCGCACACGGCGCTCGCGGACTTCGTCGCGCCCCGGGAAAGCGGAGTGGCGGACTACATCGGGGCCTTCGCGGTCACCACCGGCATCGGCGAGGAGGCGGCACTCGAGCGCCATCTGAAAGTGACGGACGACTATGGACGCATCATGCTGAAGGCGCTTGCGGACCGCCTGGCCGAGAGCTTTGCCGAGCACATGCATCTCAGGGTTCGCCGGGAGTTCTGGGGGTATGCCGCCGCAGAGACCTTCACCAACGAGGACCTGATCGCGGAGAAGTATCGCGGTATCCGCCCGGCACCGGGCTATCCCGCCCAGCCCGACCATACCGAGAAGGCGACGCTGTTCGAATTGCTCGACGCGGAACGGCAGGCCGGCATCTCGCTCACCGAGAGCTATGCCATGTGGCCGGGCGCCTCGGTGTCGGGGCTCTATTTCGCCAGCGAACACAGCCACTACTTCGGAGTGGGCAAGGTGGAGCGCGATCAGGTGGAGGACTATGCCCGGCGGAAGGGCTGGGACTTGGCGACCGCGGAGCGCTGGCTGGCCCCGGTTCTGAACTACGATCCGCGGTCGGCCGCGGTGAAGGCCGCCTGAGCGGCCAGCGTTGCATATTTGTCGCACTGGTGGGCTGCCGGCGTTGCGGCCAGAACTCGCGCCGGTTCGTCACGTCGTGGCGCGAGCCGATTTGTCTCCCCAAATCGGATGCGACTCCGTATGAGAGGAGCCCGGAGCACCGGCCAGGGGACGGCCTGGGGAAGGGTTTGGTGAGAGGACCTAAATGAGCGGATCGGCGCCAGCGAAAGAGCATACTTCCAAGCAGCTGTTGCATCTGGTGTTCGGAGGCGAGCTCACCCATCTCGATCGCATCGAGTTCTCCGATTTGTCGAAGCTCGACATCGTGGGCATCTATCCGAGCTTCGCGGAGGCACAGAAGGCCTGGAAGGCCGCTTCGCAGCGGACCGTGGACAACGCGCACATGCGGTATTTCATCGTGCACATGCACCGTCTGTTGGAGCCGGAACAGCCGGCCAAGGGCCGCTGAGGCAGCGTATGCGAGCACGATTCCGTCGCTGGCAGGACCGCCCGTGAGCGGCAACAGCGCCCACAAGAGCCGGCAGGATCAGGCCAGCGAGCCCGCGGAGGCTGGCCAAGGCATCATCGTGCGCTTCTTCGCAGACTGGGTACGGCCGCGCTGGCGCGATCTCGCGCTGTCGATGGCGGTCGCGTGGGGGCTGGCGCTGGCGACGACGGGCTACCCGGTGGTCATCAAGCATGCCTTCGATACGCTGGGGCAGGGCCAGTTCGAAATGCTGCTCTGGGTCCTTGGCGCCATCGTGGTGATCACCGCGCTGCGCGGGTTGTTCCTCTATCTCCACCAGGTGACTTCCAACAAGGTCGTGCTGCGGCTCGGGGCCGATCTGCAGCGGCGCATGTTCTCCCACATCATGCATGCCGACTTCGCTCGCTTTTCGCGCGAGCCGCCGGGACAACTCGTCTCGCGCGTGACCAACGATATCTATTTCATCACCAATGCCGGTCAGCAGGCCCTCAATTCGCTCCTGCGGGACGTGGTGAGCGCAATCTGTCTGGTCGGCTACATGATTTACACCGACTGGGTCCTCTCGTTGATCATCCTGGTGGTGTTCCCGTTCACCGCGCTCCCCGTGATCCTCATTTCGCGCCGCCTCAAGCGGACGGCCAAGCGGACGCAGCACGAACTGGGCGACATGACGGCGCGTCTCACGGAAAAGCTCTCCGGTGCGCGCCTCATCAAGACGTTCCGGCTCGAGGAGTTCGCGGCGAGCAAGCTCAACCAGAGTTTCGAGCAGGTGTATGCGTTGCGTCTGAAGGCGGCGCGGCAGCGGGCCCGTCTCGGTCCTATGCTGGAAGCCTTCGCCGGTCTGGCGATCGCGGGCGTCATCGCCCTGGCGTCGTGGCGGATCTCGACGGGCATCGCCTCGACAGGCACGTTCATGTCGTTCATGACTTGTCTGCTCTTGGCTGCCACCAATCTGCGCTCGCTCGGCAATCTGACGACGGGGGTCCAGGAAGGGTTGGCCGCGGCCGAGCGGATGTACGGCCTGTTCGACGAGAAGCCGGTCGTGGTCGATCGGCCCGGGGCCAAGGCGTTGAAGATCGCCGACGGCGCGATACGCTTCGATGCCGTTTCGTTCAATTACGAGAACCGGCCCGACATGCCGGCGATCCAGAAATTCTCGCTGAACGTTCCGGGGGGCGCCACGGTCGCGCTCGTGGGACGGTCGGGAGCCGGAAAGTCCACGATCATCAACCTGGTGCCTCGCCTTTTCGACGTGCGCGGCGGCGCCATTCTGATCGACGGCCAGGACGTTCGCGACGTGACCCTTGCCAGCCTGCGCGACGCGATATCGATCGTCAGCCAGGAAGTGACGCTGTTCGACGACACGATCCGGTCGAACATCGGGCTCGGCCGGCTCGGGGCCAGCGACGCCGACATCATCGCGGCGGCCAAGTCCGCGGCGGCGCACGATTTCATCATGGCGCAGCCGGCGGGCTACGACACCATCATCGGTGACGGCGGCTTGCGGCTGTCGGGCGGGCAGCGCCAGCGCCTGGCGCTTGCGCGCGCCATTCTCAAGGACGCGCCGATCCTGCTGCTCGATGAGGCGACCAGCGCCCTCGACACGGAGAGTGAACGTCTCGTGCAGGATGCGCTCGCGCGGTTCACCTCGAACCGGACAACGCTGGTGATTGCGCACCGCCTCTCGACCGTGCAGCGCTCCGACCTGATCTGCGTGATGGACGAGGGGCACATCCTGGAGACCGGGACGCATCACGACCTGATGCGCCGGGACGGGGCCTATGCCCGTCTGTGCCGCGCCCAGGCCTTGCAGCAGGACGCTCCCTCGCCGCTGAACTGACTGCCTGGGGGATCGGATGGCGTATTGGAGTGCCCGCGAAATGAAGAGACCGGCAGTGAATCGCGCGCATGCGGCGGCTCCCTGACATGGATACGCCGTCACGACAGGGACGGTTGGTCGATCGCGCCGCGGGCTCGCTGCTCGCTGGCTACATCCGGCTCGTCGCGCGAACCTCCGAGCCGCCGCCGCTGCTCGAGCGCTTCAAGCACATCATGCTGGAGGCCCATCCGTTCATTCTGGCGATGTGGCACGGTCAGTTCATGCTGTTGCCGTCGCTCATGGATCCTCGGGTCGAGACGCGCGCCATGCTTGCACTGCATCGGGACGCGGAACTCATGGCGGTGGCTTTGCGGCGGTTCGGCGTCGAACTCATCCGCGGAGCGGGTGCCGGCGTGAAAGGACGTGACAAGGGTGGCGCCAGGGCCTTCCGCAGCGCGGTGAATGCGCTGGCGAGCGGAGTTACCGTGGCCATGACAGCGGACGTGCCGCCCGGTCCGGCACGCCGTGCCGGTCACGGTATCGTCACGCTCGCCAAGGTCTCCGGCCGGCCCATCATACCGCTGGCGATCGCCACGGATCGCTACGTGGCGCTGAACACCTGGAGCCGGATGACGATCAATCTGCCCGGCGGCAGAATGGGGGCCTCGTTCGGGGAGCCGATCCACGTTCCTACAGATGCTTCACCCGAGGCGATGGAGGTGTTGCGGCGGCGTGTGGAGGAGCAACTCGACATCGCGACGGTGGACGCCTACGCGAGGGCGGACGCCGACCCGACGCGGGCGACCCCGCCGCGCGTCCTGGTGGAGGCGGGCAAGCGGTTGCCGGTGCGCGGGCGGTTGCGCGCCTATCGCCGCCTGACGCGCTGGGGCACGCTGGTCGCACCCTCGCTCCTCGACTACCGGGAACGGCGCGGCAAGGAGGACGGCAGCCGGCGCGGCGAGCGCTTCGGCAAGGCATCGCAAAAGCGACCCGAAGGACGTCTCCTCTGGCTGCACGCGGCCAGCGTCGGGGAGACCAATGCGATCCTGCCGTTGATCGGCGAGCTGCGCGTGCGGCGGCCCGATCTCGCGCTCCTTCTGACCACGGGTACGGTCACTTCGGCGCGACTGGCGGCGACTCGCCTGCCGGCCGGCGTCATCCACCAGTACGTCCCGCTCGATTCGCCGCGGTATGTGCGCAGCTTCCTCGATCACTGGCAGCCCGATGTCGCCGTCTTCACCGAAAGCGAGATCTGGCCAAACCTCATTCTGGAGACTTCTGCGCGGTCGACGCCGATCGCGGTGGTCAATGCGCGCATGTCGAAGAAGTCGTTCGGCTCCTGGCGCCGCAACGCCGGGATGGCGCACGCCTTGTTCGGTCGCATCGACATCGCCTTGGCGCAGAACCGGGTGTATGCGCTGCGCTACAACGATCTGGGGGTTAGGCGCACGCTCGACGCGGGGAACCTGAAAATCGACGCGCCGCCGCTGCCGATCGATCGGGAACTGCTGGCGGATCTGCACAGTGCGATCGGTCAGCGTCCAGTCTGGCTCGCGGCTTCCACGCACGAAGGCGAGGAAGTCATCGTCGGCCGCGCGCATCGACGCCTGATCGCCACGCACGGCGATGCATTGACGATCATCGCGCCGCGCCATCCCGAGCGCGGGCCGGCCATCGCAGCCCAGCTCGAGGGCATGGGGCTGTCTGTGGCCCGCCGTTCCGCAGGCGAGCGGCCGCAACGGACGACCGACGTCTACCTCGCCGACACGCTGGGAGAGCTCGGTACCTTCTTTGCGCTCGTGCCAGTCGGCTTCATCGGCAAATCGCTGATCGAGAACGGTGGCGGGCACAATCCGATCGAGGGTGTCCGTCATGGCGTGGCGGTCTTGACCGGGCCGAGCCAGCACAATTTCGCGGATGCCTTCGGCGCGCTGTTCGAGGCGGGTGGCGCGCTCGAGGTTAAGGACGAGGAGGAGTTGGCAGCGGCCCTGCATCGCCTGCTCCAGGATCCCGCCGAGCTGACGGCAATCCGGGCCAAAGCGGAAGCGGCGCTGTCGCGTCTGGGAGGAGCGGTGGAGAAAACCCTGGCTGTTCTGCTCGATCTGCTCGAAGGAAACGACGGCGCTGGCAAGGCCGCGGCCGGGCAGGGCGCGGGAGGAAGCGAGCGTGCCTCTTGACGAGCCGGGCTGGTGGTATCGGGAGTGGCCTTCGCCGGCTGCCGTGCTGCTCGCTCCCCTCGCAGCGGTCTACGGTGGCATCGCCGGACGACGGATGCGCCGCGTTGCGAAGTCTCATGCGAGCATTCCCGTCGTCTGCATCGGCAACCTGACTGCCGGCGGTACCGGCAAGACACCGATGACGGCGTGGATGTGCCGGCAGCTCGCGGCTCTCGGTCATCGGCCGGCTGTGCTCATGCGGGGCTACGGCGGCACCATCGCGGGACCGCACCAGGTCGTGCCGGTTCGCGACGGCGCGGAGCGCGTCGGGGACGAGGCGTTGCTGTCGGCTCGCATCGCCGATGTGTTCGTGTCGCGCGACCGGGTCGCCGGCGTCGCCGCGATCGAGGCGGCTGGCAGCTATTCCATCGTGGTGATGGACGACGGGTTTCAGAACCCCACCGTTGCCAAGACGGTGTCGATCGTGATGGTCGACGCGCGCCGCGGGATCGGGAACGGCCGCGTCATCCCTGCGGGCCCTCTGCGTGCTCCGCTCGCAGCTCAACTCGCCCTGGCCGACGCGATCGTGCTCACGGGGGCCCGCTCGTTGACGGAGCCGGACGCGGCACGGATCGCGCAGCGGCTGCGTGCGAGCGGCTTCGATCGCCTGTTGGTTCCTGCGGCGGTCGAGCCGACCGGAGATCCATCGTGGTTGCGCGGTCAGCGTGTGATCGCTTTCGCGGGGATCGGGGCTCCCCAGCGGTTCGCGGCGACCCTGAGCGCCCTGGGGGCCGACATCGTGGACTTCGTGGCGTTCCCCGATCACCACGCCTACGTGGACAGCGACGCGCGCCGGCTCATCGATCGCGCCGCCGCTGCCGGTGCGTTGCTGGTCACCACCGAGAAGGACCAGGTCCGCCTCTCGGGCAGCGCGGCTCTCGATGAATGTGTACGGCGGAGCCGGGCGCTGGGAATCCGTCTCGCCATCGATGCCCTCGATGCCGTGCGGCTGCATGCGCTTCTGGCGCGCGCCGGTGTGGTTCCGGCGCGTCGATAGGCGACCCCGTCGCGCGTGGCCGCGATCAGGCGAGCCAATCGGCGATCCGGTCGAGGGCGATCAGATCGTCGTAGCTCGGGCGCGGCCGCACGTTCGCCCACCGCGCCTCGGAGACCAGCACCTCGGGGATGAGGCGGCGAGAGTTGTAGGCCGAGGACATGACCGCGCCGTAGGCTCCCGACGTCATGAAGGCGACGAGATCGCCCTGGCGGGTTTCGGGCAGCGTGCGCGCGGTGGCGAAAGTGTCGCCCGTCTCGCAGATCGGGCCGACGACGTCGTAGGTCCGCCGAGGTGCGTCGCGCTCGGCCTGCTTGAGCGGCCAGATCTCGTGATAGGCCTCGTACATGGCGGGCCTGACCAGATCGTTCATGGCCGCGTCGACGACGAGGAAGGTCTTCTGCGGGCGCGGGTTGAGATGGAGCACGCGCGTGACGAGGATGCCGGCGTTGCCGACGATGATGCGGCCGGGCTCGAAGCCGTGCTCGACGTCGAGGTCACCGAGCGTTCGCTCGATCATGGTGGCGTAGCTGTCGATGAGGCCCGGGCCGTGGTCGAATTCCTCGGGGATCTCGTAGGGGATGCCGAGGCCGCCGCCGAGGTCGAGGCGCTCCACGGCCAGGCCCTGACGGCGCAGGCGCAGCGTCAGCTCCCGCATCCGCCCGAACGCGGCTTCGAGGTCCGCCAGCTCGAGGATCTGGCTGCCGATGTGGCAGGCCAGGCCGAGCATGCGCACGCCGGGAAGGTTCGCAGCCTTCACGTAGCAGCGCTCGGCTTCCTCGAACGACACGCCGAACTTGTTTTCGCTCGAGCCGGTCGTGATCTTCGCGTGGCCGCCCGCGCCGACGTCCGGGTTGAGGCGGATGACTGCGTTCTGACGCCGGCCTTTCGTGGCGGCGATGCGGGAGAGGAGATCGAGTTCGCTCTCCGATTCGACATTGACCTGGTAGATGCCGGCCTCTACCGCAAACGCCAGTTCCTCGGCGCTCTTGCCGACGCCGGAGAACACGATGCGTTCGGCGGGGATGCCGGCGGCGAGCGCACGGCGGACCTCGCCCTCGGAAACCGTATCCGTCCCCGCGCCCAGCCGCGCGAGCGTGCGCAGAACCGACTGGTTCGAGTTGGCCTTCATGGCATAGAAGACCTTGTGACGCGGCACGCCGACCGCCTTGGCGAAGAGCGTGTAGTGACGCTCGATCGTGGCTGTCGAGTAGCAGTAGAAGGGCGTGCCGACCGTTTCGGACAGGGTCGTCAGGTCGACATCCTCGGCGAACAACCGGCCGCCGCGATAGTGAAAGTGATGCATGGTGTCCGCCTTCGCATGGGAGCGGCCGCCGTTCTAACGGAGTTGTCGTGACTGTGAAACCGTCCACTTCAGTGGATGCGGCCCTCGCAGCCGTCCCCCTGGCGATTTGTCCCGTCGATCTGCCGGGGTTTCGGCTGGACGTGGCGGCGGTCCGCGACCAGCAGGCGCTCTTGGATGCAGCGGACGGATTCTCGACGGTCCCCTATGGTCTCCTGCTCTGGGAGTCGGCGATTGCGCTGTCCGGTTACCTTTGCGAGCGGCCGGGCCTGGTCGCTGGCCGGGAGGTGCTGGAACTGGGCGCCGGCGTCGGCCTCTCCGGGCTGACTGCTGCCCGGCTGGGAGCCCATGTGACATTGAGTGACCACGAACCGGCCGCGCTCGAGGTCTGCCGGCGCAACGCCATGGCCAACGCCATGGCGCCGCCGCGCACCATTCAGGCGGATTGGCGCAACTGGCCGGAGACGCGGACCTACCAGGTGATCCTGGGCGCCGACATCGTCTATGAGCGCGAGATCCACACAGTGCTCGTCCGGTTGCTGGCGACCTGCACGCGGCCCGGCGGGTGCATCCTGCTTACCGATCCTGGACGGCCACATACTCTGGAGTTCCTCGCTGCACTCGAGGATGAGGGGTGGCGCGGAAAGATCGAGACGCGCAACGTTCCGGCATTAACGACGACGCCCGGCGGCTCGCCGGGCGTCGAGATTACGATCGCTGAGCTGTGGCGACCGGCCTGACGCCGATCGTCGCCAAGCTTCACTGATGCGACAGGTCGGTACCGCGCGGGCCGGTGTAGCCGCCCCGGTAGGGTCGATACACCTGACGGTTCGGCGCATAGTAACTCGGCCGGGCGTAGACGCGCGCCGGGCGGTGGTAATAGACCAGCCGCGCGTAGGTGTAGACTGGAGCGTACGAGTACGAATAGGCCGGCGCGTAGTATCGCGGAGGGGCGTAGGCATAGTAGCGCTTGCGATACTTGCGCCGGTAGACCTCGTTGGCCACGATGCCGCCGATCACGGCGGCGGCGATGCCCGCCGCGACGGCGTCGCCGCGGCGATAGTAGTATTGCGCTTCGGCAGGGCTGGACGCGGACGCCCAAACTCCGAAGGCGACGGTGACGGCGAAGGCGGAGAGCAACAATCTGCGCATGTGGATCTCCCAGGGTCGATGAGGCGACGGCGGAAGCCGCGCCCTTGTACGATAGTATCCGCTGTCGATCGGGGCGGCACGTTGCGTTGCCGCAATCTGTTTCGCTGATCGCGCCGGAAGTATGACCTGCTGGAGGTGGAGCCGTTCAGGCAGCGTTCAGGGTCGCAGGTGATCGGCCCAGGCTGGGTCGCGCTTGAGGGCTTCCGCGTACCGCCGGCATATCTTGGCGAGGCGGTCGGGCGCGTAGTTCTGCTGGGCGAGCGCCATGCCGCGGTCGAAGACCTCCGAATAGCGCCGGATCAGGCCGTCGGCCAGTTCGAAACGGCCGATCCCCTCGAAGACGACGCGGACGCCGGCCGCCTCCGGCGCCTTGGAGGCGTAGGAGAAGCGATAGCTGGCATAGCCAAACCGCCCGCTGGCGACGGGATCGCGGAAACTCCAACGGAAGCCGGTGCCGCCCTCGGCGAAGTGCGCCAGCATTCCCGCGATCGCGTCGCGGCCCTGGTAGGGACCGAAGAAATAATCCTCGTAGACCCCGTCCTCAGTGAAGAGCGCGGCAAGACCAAGTCCGTCGCCGGCAGCGGCCACAGTCGCGAAGCGTTCGACCAACGTCCCGAAGTCCGTCATGGCGATCCTCGTCTGCGTGTTCAGCTGAGCCCAGACGACGCGGATGCTGTCGCACTCCCGCGACGGACACAAGTGGGGGCAGCGCGATGACCGGTGCGACGCGGGTGCCGGTGCGGCTCAGCGGCTCTTCGTTTCGGGCGCGAACTCAAGGCGCGGCGCAGCGGGAGAAGATGTCGTTCTTCGCGTGATAGACCTTGGTGGTCACGTCGAGCAGGCCGAGTACGGAGTGGAAGAAGTCGTCGTGGCTCAGCGGGCGGTCGCGGAGCCTCTTCAGGCAGGCCTCGGGTGATCCCACGTCGCTGGAGAAGCGCTCCGAAAGCCACATCAGCCAGGGGACGCGGGTCTGGAACTCGGGGGCGATCGCGAACGGCATGCCGTGCAGGTAGATGCCGTTCTCGCCCAAGGATTCCCCGTGGTCCGAGACATACATCATGGCGGCGGCGACACCCTTGCGGTCCTGCTCTTCCAGGACACCGATCAGGCGGGCGAGGACGTGATCGGTGTAGAGAATGGTGTTGTCGTAGGCATTGACGATCGACTCACGGCTACAGCGGCCCAGCTGAGGGTCCCGACATGCCGGCTTGAAAACTTCGAATTCGTCGGGATATCGCTTGAAGTACGCGGGGCCGTGGCTACCCATCATGTGCAGGACGACGACGCCGTGCCCGTCCAGACGGTCGATCCAGGCTTCGAGGCCGTCGACCAGCCGGTCGTCGAAGGTTTGATCCGCCTCGTAGAAGCGCATCGAGCCGGGAGCGTGCACGCCTTCCACGGGAATGCGCGCGCAGACACCCTTGCAGCCCGACTGGTTGTCCCGCCACAGCATGCGGAATCCGCTGCGCTGGAGGATGTCGAGCAGGCCTTCCTGCGTGTAGGCGATCGAGGAACTCGAACCCGAGCGGCCGACCCCGGAGAACATGCAGGGCAGCGACTGGGCGGTGGCAGTTCCGCACGATGTGACATTCGCGAAGGTGATCAGGCGGTCGTTCGCGGCGAGCTTTGGGTTCGTGGGGCGGTCGTAGCCGATCAGCGAGAAATTCTGGGCGCGCGCGGTCTCCCCGATGACCAGCACCGTGACGCTCTTGCGGCTCCGCCCGCTCCACGACGGGCCACGCACCGCATCCGCGCCGAACGGCTTTGCGACGACAGCGACCGTGGCGGCCGTGTGCGCGCGCACGTACTTGATCGTTGCGCCGACGATGTTGAAAGGCAGCAGTTCGTGACGGATCAGCTCGTTGGTACGGAAAACCGAGAGCAACTGGCTCGAGAACGAGCCGACGAGAACGACAGCCGCCGCCGCCAGCGCCGTGCCCGATAGAGCCTTGAACTTCAGCTCCGACCAGAACGGCCGCGGATCGAGCCGGACCAGAAGCAGCAACACCGACGGCAAGATTCCGTACAGCGCGACCAACTTGAAGAATTTGAGCGTCATGAGGTCGCCGGCTTCCTTCTGGTCGGTCTGGAAGACGTTGGCGACCATGTGGTGGTCAATCACCACCCGGTACTCGTGCATGAAGTACGATGCGGCGGCGCACGCGATCAGGATGGTCACGCCGACCGGCTTGAGGATCCATCGAAGCGCGAAGGCGCCGAAGAAGAGCGCCAGTAACAGGATCAGAAGGATCGGGGTCGCAGCCAGGAACAGGTAGTCGGCGACGATCCGGGGTGCGACCGCGTCGTGCAGACGGCTCCAGAACACGCCGTTCAAAACGGTTGCGACGTAGAACGCCAGAAGGCCCGCCACCATTTCGGGGCGCAGCACTGGGCGCGGAAGCAGGAGGAAGGCTCGTTTCATCAGCTGGTCCTGGGTCGGCCGGCGCTTATCGCACGCAGCCCCAGCGGGAGTCGTCATGAATTTGTCGTATCCGAGGCGCGGCGCATGAAATACCGATCACCACCGCGAGATACAGGGGACGCGGTCTGCGACATGGCGCAGCACCGGCAATCGCACTGCCGTGAGCAGGGACGGTCAGACGCTGGGTCCCCCCTCCAGACCGAACCGGCGTTTGATCTTCGCGAAGAGCGCATTGCGCACCTGCCGGTAGGCATCCAGCGTCTGCTCGCGACTGCCCTGCCCCAGCATCAGCGAGGCGTCGAATGTCGGCCAATACTCGACTTCCAACGCCATCGTCCGGGTCATCTCGAGCGCCTGGTGATGCGCCTCCGGTGACAGGGAGACGATCAGGTCGAACGAGGTATCGTTGAGATCGCGGAGCGTGTGGGGGCGGTGCGCGGAGACGTCGATGCCGATTTCGTCCATCACCGCGGCGACGAACGGATCCGGCTCGCCGGCTCTCACGCCAGCCGATTCCACGTAGGCGCGACGTCCTGCGAGGTGGCCCAAGATGGCCGCGGCCATCGGCGAGCGCACGACATTCATCGTGCAGGCGAACAGCACGGCGCCGGGTAACTCGGTCGATCGCCGCGCCCCCTCCTCCACAACATTCAGCCTTTCCAGTGCAGCGCGCAGATCAGGGTGAAAAGCCGCCGTGACGTGTCGTGGTCCAGAGTGATCTTACCCGTCAGCCGTTCGGCCAGGATGCGGCTGCCTTCGTCGTGCAGCGCGCGCCTTCCCATGTCGATGGCCTGGATCTTGTTCGGCGGCTGTGTGCGGATGGCCTGATAGTAGGTCTCGCAGACGAGGAAATAGTCCTTCATCACTCGCTTCATGGGTGTCAGCGAGAGGACGTGGATCTGCGGATTGCCGTCGCCTGAGGCCGGGGCGACGTCGAACACCAGGCGATCCTCCGCGATGCCGAGCTTGAGGCGGTAGGGGCCGTCCCGGCGGCCCTCGAGTGCGAAATGGTTGGCATCGAGGATGTCGTAGATCGCGACCTCGCGCTCGTGCTCGATGTTCGCGTTTCCCCGTGCGATCGACGCGGGATCCAGAACGACTTCCGTCAGTCGATCCGAAATGCCCGCGCCGGGAGGAAGCTCGATTTCCGGCATCAATGGTCTCCCTCGCCGCGATTGGTGCGGATCGCAACCGAGCGATGATGGGCTTCCAGTCCCTCGGCGCGCGCCAGCGTCATGGCCGCGGGAGCCAGCCGGGCGAGCGCTGCGGCATCGAGCTTCAGGAGCGAGGTGCGCTTCATGAAATCGAGCACGCCGAGCCCGGAGGAGAAACGTGCCGAACGCGCTGTCGGCAGCACGTGGTTGGGGCCGGCGACGTAATCGCCGATCACCTCCGGCGTGTGGCGGCCGAGAAAGATCGCACCAGCATTCCTGATCTTGCGTCCCATCGCATCGGGGTCGCCCGTCGCGATCTCGAGATGCTCCGCCGCGATCCTGTCCGCCAGCGGCACGGCTTCGTCGAGGGTGCGCACGAGGATGATCGCGCCGAAGTCGCGCCAGCTCGCGGCTGCCACCTCGGCGCGGGGGAGTGTCGTCAGTTGATGCTCGACGGCGGCCGCGACCTGTTCCGCGAACTCAGCGTCGTCCGTGATCAGCAGCGATTGGGCGCTTTCGTCGTGCTCGGCCTGGGCCAGAAGGTCGGCGGCGATCCAGGCTGGATCGTTGTGAGCGTCGGCGATGACCAGAACCTCGCTGGGGCCCGCGATCGAGTCGATGCCGACCGTCCCGAATACTTGCCGCTTCGCCGCGGCCACGTAGGCATTCCCGGGCCCGACGATCTTCGCGACCGGCGCGATGCTCTGGGTCCCGTAGGCGAAGGCGGCCACCGCCTGCGCGCCTCCGATCCGATAGATTTCGCGAACGCCGGCGATGTCGGCTGCGGCGAGCACCAGCGGGTTCAGTTCGCCGCGCATCGCGGGAACGCACATTGCGATGCGGGGCACGCCGGCCACCACGGCCGGAAGGGCATTCATCAGAACCGAGCTCGGGTAGCTGGCCTTGCCGCCGGGCACGTAGAGGCCGGCGGAGTCGACGGCTGTCCAGCGGTGGCCGAGACCACAGCCGGTCTCGTCGGTGGTGAAGTCGTCGGCCGGGAGCTGGCGCGCATGGAAGCGGCGGATCCGCTCTGCGGCCAGACGCAAAGCCTCGAGCGTCGCTGGAGCGCAGGCCGCGACGGCCGCGCGCACCTCGGAATCGGGGACACGGACGCCAGCGTTGGCCAGCTCGAGCTGATCGAAGCGCGCCGTCAGCTCGATCAACGCCGCATCGCCTCTGGCGCGCACGTCGGCGATGATCGCCTTGACGGTATCTCCGACATCGACGTCAGCCTCGCGCTTGGCGGCCAGCAGGGACTGGAACGCAGGTTCGAAATCGGCGTGCCAGTTGTACAGGCGGCGTACCATGCGTCAGCTCCGGTCCTCGCTGTCCTGGCGGTCGTGGTCCGGCACGGCGCGAGCCTGCCAGGCCGGGCCGAGGTCCTCGAGCTGGACCTCGATGCATTCGACCTCGAAGCGGGCGGCTGCGCCGCCTGCGAAGCGCAAGTGCAAGACGCCGGCGGGGGCCTTCCCGGGGTCGGGGTCGGCCTCGAAGATCACGGCCAGCAGCGACAGGACGCTCGCGCGCGCCGTCAGGTCGATGCCCTGGACCCGGGCGTTCTCGACCCGTTCGATCCGTAGTGCGGCCTGGCGGCGCTCGGGCGGGCCCTTGGTGCCCACGGAGGCCCAGTTGAAGCGGTTCAGAAGGGCGACGAAGCGCTTTTCCCCGGGCCTGTACGCCATGTCGGCGACCGTGCAGACTGCGTCCTGGAGGTGGGCGGACACGATCTCGAGGTCGGGTACGTCGAGTGCAATGAGCCTTAGCGGTGGCATGGGTGATCGGGGTTTGCGCAGATCCGGACCGCCGGACCGCCGAGCATGCGCGGAGTGATAGCGACGCCACGGGGGACGCGCAATCGCCGCGGGATTGCCACTTGGCCGCAAGGGAGGCCTTGGCGGAGCCATCTTCCCGATGTCTCTACGGCCGCCGTGGTCCCGCGTGTGGCCGCTCCAGGTACAGGAGAAAGTGCATGGCGCTCATAGACAAGCCCGCCGATCTCAGCCGCCGGTTGCGCGAGCTGCCGGGGCCGGACGCCGACAAGATCACCGAGGCGCGAGCCCGCCAGGACACCCTGCTTAAGCCCAAGGGTTCGCTCGGCCGGCTCGAGCAGCTCGCCGTATTCATGGCGGGCTGGAGCAAGCTCGACGAGCCGTACATGGAGGACGTGGCAGCCCTCATCTTTGCCGGCAACCACGGCGTGACCGCCCAGGGCGTGAGCCCCTACCCGCGGGAGGTCACTGCGAAGCTCGTCGATGTGCTGGGCGACACTTTTGCTAGTACGGCGATCCAGGTCCTGGCGTCCGAGTTCGATTTCGACTACCGGGTCACCGGCATCGACCTCGACCAGCCGACCGGGGATATCTCGCTCGGACCGGCGATGACCGTCGACGAGACCATCGACGCCATCAATCTCGGCGCCGCCGCCGTCGAAGAGCTGGACGACAATCTCGATCTCGTCCTGCTGGGTGAAGTCGGCATCGGCAACACGACCGCCGCCGCGGCGCTCGCCGCCCGCTGCTGTGGCGGAAAGGGCGTGGATTGGGCGGGCCCGGGAACGGGCCTCGATCAGGCGGGTGTCGCTCTCAAGGCGCGCGTCGTCGATCGTGCCATCGCGCTGCATGGGCGCAGCGCCAAGAGCGCCTTCGACGTTCTGATGCGCCTGGGCGGCAGGGAGCAGGCGGCAATCGCCGGTGCGACCATTGCCGCACGTCAGCGCGGCATGCCGGTGATGCTAGACGGTTTCGTCGTGGCAGCCAGCGTGGCGCCCCTCTATCTGGAGAACCCGGACGTCGGCGCCCACTGTCTCGTGGGCCATGTTTCGGCCGAGCCGGGCCATCGCCGCCTCCTCGCGGCAATGAAGTTGAGTCCGATCCTCGACCTTGGCATGGCGCTGGGCGAGTGCAGCGGGGCCGCACTTGCGATTCCGATCTTGAAGGCGGCCGTCAAACTGCACACCACGATGGCGACGTTCGAGGATGTCGGCCTGGCGGCCAAACCGGATAGCGGAAACTCATGAGGGCGTTCCTTTCCTCGCGGCTCGACGACCTCTTTCTGAGCATGGCGCTGCTGACACGCATCCCGGTGCCCGCTGCTCGTGGCGGAGACCGGGACGCCCTGGCGCGCGCGCTGTGGGCCTATCCTCTCGTTGGTGCGCTCATCGCGGCCGCGGGTGCGGCGACCTTCGTCGGTGTGCGGAAGCTCGTCGGTGACGATGCCGTCGCGGCACTGCTCGCCGTGGCGATGACGATCCTGCTGACCGGATGCTTCCACGAGGACGGTCTCGCAGACTTCTGGGACGGCATCGGCGGCGGCCGGACGCCCGAACGCAAGCTCGAGATCATGCGCGACAGCCGGATCGGCAGCTACGGTGCGGCGGCGCTCGTGCTGGTCATCGGGTTGCGCGTGGCTCTGACCGTCGCGGTGGCGCGCCACGGCCTCGCCGCGGGCGCTCTGGTCGCGGCCGGCGCAATCGGGAGAGGTGCGATCGCACCCATTCTGCTGCTGTTGGACACTGCGCGGACCGAGGGCCTGTCGGTGACCGCGAGCGCGCCGCCGGCATCGGCCGGTGCGATGGCGATGCTGCTGGCACTGGCGGTTGCGATTGCTGCCCTCCCGCTCGGGATCGCGTTGGCGGCCGCGGGCACGGGCCTGTTGGTTGCGGTGGCTTCGGCAGAGCTTATGCGCCGTCAGATCGGGGGCTACACGGGCGACGGTCTGGGTGCGGCCGAGCAGAAGTGCGAGGTCATGGTGCTGGCGACGGTGCTTGCACTGGCGGCTTGAACACTCCGGGTGGGAATGGCCACGCCCGATTGCGCGTCGCAGCCGGCCGCGGCGGGGAAAGAAGCACCGTCACCGCGAACGCGACCGGCGCGACGTTTGCGGGAACGGATGAGGACGGCGCGGAGACAATGAAACCCACTCTTTCGAAGGCGGTGATCCTCGCCGCCGCCGCCCACACTCAACGTGCACTGTGTGTCAGCCGTCGCTCCGGCGGGCAATGATGACGGCCCGATAATCCTTGCGCTTGGAGCCGTGACGGGTGCTCTCGATCACGTCGAAGCCCGCTGCGGCGATCTCGGCCCGGAGCTGATCACCAGAGAAGGCCGCGACATGCGGTGCCTTGCCGAACCATTGTGCGAGGGGCACCACGTAGCGGATCATCGCGCTCATCTCTCCCACGCACGGGGTCTTGGTGATCAGCAGCCCTCCCGGACGCAGGAGACGGCGCGCCCGCGTCAGCACGGTGGCGCGGTCGCGCACGAGGTGAAGGACGTGGAGAGCCACGACGGCGTCGTACTGACCGGGATCGCCCGGTGCGTCTTCGGCGGCGCAGATGGTGAAGTCGACGTTGCGGTAACTCTGCGCTTCGGCCTTCTCGCGAGCGATCGCGATCATCTCGGATGAGGCGTCGGTCGCGGTGATGTGGCGAACGGCGGATGCCAGGCGCAGGGCCGTCGTGCCCGTGCCGCAGCCGATCTCCAGGACGATGTGCGCGGGCCCCAGCAACTCGGAGGCACGCGCCACCGTTTTCTCGTATCCGGGCATGTCGCGGATCGCGGCCTTGGCGTAGCGGCGCGCTACCCGGTTCCAGAATACCGTATCGGGCGTCGTTGTTTGCATGTGATGTCTCCTTTGCCGTGTCGCTATCACATGCGGCCGCGGCGGGAATTGCCGGTCAGGGTAGCAGCCTTATACATGCATGCATGAGCAAACCGGACTGGAACCTGATGCGGGCATTCAGCGCCACCGCCGAGACGGGCACGCTTTCTGCGGCAGCGCGGAAGCTGGGGCTCGCCCAGCCGACGCTTTCGCGACACGTAGCGGCGCTCGAGGCGCAATTGGGCGTGACGCTCTTCGAACGGATCGGCCGCAGACTGGTGCTGACCGCGACGGGCCAGAACCTGGCGAGCCATGCGCGCGAGATGGCGGACGCAGCCGACAGGATGGTGCTGGCGGCCGTTGCCCAGTCGCACGACATCACGGGGCGCATCTGTATATCTGCCACCGATGCCTGCGCCGTCCAATTCCTCCCCGGGATCGTCGAACAGATCCGACGACAGGCGCCGCATCTGACGATCGCCATCGTCGCGACGGATTCGATCAGCGACTTGCGGCGGCGCGAGGCAGACATCGCGATCCGCCACGTCCGGCCGACGCAGGGCGATCTGGTCAGCCGCTTCATCGGCAATCTCGCGGCGGACTTCTATGCGGCAGAGACCTGGGTGGCGCGCCACGGCCGCCCTCGATCGCCCGCCGATCTGGCCGGGGTCGAATTGTTGGGCTTCGAGCCGGTCGCGAATTTCATCCAGCATCTGGTGCGGATGGGAATGGCGGCCCAGATCGAGCAATGCCGGATCGTGTCGGGCAACGCGGTGGTCTTGTGGGAAATGCTCAGACGCGGGCTCGGGGTCGGCATGATGCTTCGCGCCGCAGCGGAGAGGTCGGCGGGCCTGGTGCGCCTGTTTCCAGACATGCCGGCGACGCCGGTGCCGGTCTGGATCGTCACCCATCGGGAGTTGCGCACCAGCCGCCCTCTGCGACTTGTGTTCGACGTGATCGCACGGGACCTGCGACGGCATCTCGCCGCCGACGTCGGTTCGCCGGGCCGATAGCCGCCACACCGCCTTGCCATCGCCCCGGATTTTCGCGACATCGGTCTGCGAGCCTGCGGGGTCGGAGCAGCGAAAGGTCGAGCAACCATGTGGACAGTCGGCGGAAGGTTCGCTGGCCTTGTGATCCTCGCGCTGTGTTTCGCCGGATCGGGCATGGCCCAGCCGGTCGGGGAGATAGCGGGAACCTATTGTCTTGGCGGCGTTCGCGAGGTCGGGTCGTGTTTTCGCTTCAACAGCGATCAGACATTCGAGTTCTTCCTGTCCTATGGCGCCTACGACCAATCCTCTGAAGGGCGTTGGAGGCTGGAGGGCAACGACGTGGTTCTCGATGGTCCGTCATTCGACAAAAAGCCGAGTTTCGTGTTCCGAGAGAGCCGGCCTGGAGAGGGATCCGGTCCTGTCGTGCTGGTGCTTGGTCCAGCGGGTGACGGTCTTGCCGGTGTCGATGCGCGGGTAAGGTGCGACGGGCGTGCGCACGAGGGTTACACGCAAAGCTATGGATACGCGCTGCCCTGCACGAGCCTGCCCGATGAACTGGCGCTCGGCATCCGGATGTACGGCCTCGACTTTCAGCCGATAGCGGTGCCCGGCGGAGTTGGCGGCCGGCGCACGCTCGTGTTCCAGTTCGAGCCGGGCGATCTGGGCAAGACGTCGTTCGCGGGAACGCGGTTGCGCTGGGAGGCAGGCCGGGTCGTGTTGATCTACGCGATTGCGCGACCTCGACGGTCGGTCGCTGGTCTACCGCAAGAACTGATTGGCCGCGTCGCACGCTCGTCGGATCGGGATATTCGGGCCTCGCGCTCCGCTGTTCGTCATGACCGCATCCCCACCGCCCGCAACAGCCTCGCCATGCCCGCGAGGAAGACGCAGACCACGTAGAACGCGGCGAGGGCCGTCATCGCGCCACCCAGGAGGTAGGAAAGATTCCAAGACGCGTAGACCGACAGCGTCAGTGGCGGCTCGGCCTTGTTGTTGCGAAACTGTGCGAATCGCGTCGAGACGGCGTGCACAAGCTCGGGTGCGGCCTGGACGATCACGTCGGGCCCGGCGCTCACGACGACGAGTTGCCCCGTCGCATAGCTGGTTGTGCCCGCGCGCCCTTTGCGTCGGTTCTCGGCCGTGTCGCGATAGCGGAATTCCGCGGTGGTTTCCGGCAGCAGCTCTTGCACGTCGGGAATGCGCCGTGTCTGCCAGTGAACGAATGTCAATGCATAGCGCCGGACAGTGACCGCAGCGCCGCCGTCTGTGTGCCTGAACTCGATATCCGTGAAGGGTGCGACGAGCGTGATCGCCGTCGGCATCACTAGAAACACCAGGAAACCTATCGCCTGGGTGGCGATCCGGCCCAGCAGCGAGGGGGGCGCGTTCAGCGGCATGTTGGGGGCTCCGATCGGACGACGGCCGGCGGGCTCGGCCAGGTCGACGCCCGCGCGCCACGACGCTGCCGGCGCCCATGGCTCGACTTCGAAACGTAAGATCGGCTTCGGGCCGCGGCGGCCGCGTCGCCTAAAGCGCAATGCCGCAACAAAAGCCGTCACTCCGGTGCACCACTTTAGTCGGCCGCGACGCGATTCGGCAGACGCCCGATCGCACGGGAGTGGCGCCCGGGGTCGCAGTCGCGCCAGTTCTGTCGGCTATATCCACTTCTCTCGCGCGGGCGCACGCGACGTGTGTCATGATCCGCACCATCGACAAAGGGAGGTGGGCATGACGACTTTCGGGCTTGGGGACGTGACCGTCACGCGGGTCGAGGAGGTGCTCGGTCCCGGCTTCCTCGCCAACCAGCTTCTGCCGGATTGGACCGAGGCCGCCGTTGCCCCGCATCTGTCTTGGCTCGCACCGGAGTTCTATGCCCCGGACAGTGGCCGGCTGGTATCCAGCCTCCACAGCTGGATCGTGCGCACCCGCCATCACACGATCCTCATCGACACCTGTGTGGGCAATCACAAGAACCGTCCGGGCTCGCCGCGCTTCCATATGCTCGACCGGCCCTATGTCGCCAACCTCGCCGCCGCCGGCTTGAGACCGGAAGACATCGACTATGTGATGTGCACCCACCTTCACGTGGATCACGTCGGTTGGAACACGCAGCTGATCGATGGCCGCTGGGTGCCCACGTTTCCCAATGCCCGGTACATCTTCTCCAAGGTCGACCGCGATCATTTCGATCCGGAACGCGGGGAGGGGGGACGTGCAGGAAACGGACCTTTGATCTGGGCCGACAGCATCCTGCCGGTCATCGAGAGCGGCCAGGCCGAAGCTGTCGAGTCCACGTCTACTGTCGGCGACGATCTCCTGATCGAGCCCGCTCCGGGACACACCCCTGGCCACGTCACCATCGCGTTGAAGCGCCCGCAGGGCGAGGCACTTTTCGTCGGTGACGTCCTGCACCATCCGATCCAGCTGGTTTATCCGGATTGGTCGAGCGCCTTCTGCCACGATCCCCGCCAGGCGGCCGTCAGTCGCCGCCAGGTTCTGGATCGATGTGCCGACAGCGGCGCGCTGCTGTGCCCGGCTCACTTCGGGCGTCCCCACTACGGTCGCATCCGGCGCGCGGGTGGCTCTTACCG
>CAYMEB010000063.1:0-21483 GCA_964389095.1 uncultured Hyphomicrobiaceae bacterium | reverse complement strand
ACGACTTCACATGACGCCTGACATCGGCCCCTCCGGAGCCTCGCCCTAGCGCGGATAGGCAGACAGCCCGAGGGCCGCCCCTCCATCTCAAAACAGCCCCAAGCCGATGTCTTCGCAGCGGGGCCTCGGTTGCCCAGCGGCGGTCAAGGCGACCGATCGCCGGAGTGGTGCAGAATGGCCGCACTCGGTCGCTGCTTGGCGCAAGGTATACCAAATGGCTCAAAATCGTTTGACGGAGCGTTAAGCGCGCCATACGGTTCTGTTTGGTATACCAAAGTGGGAGGAGACCATGGGGAAGACCAATCCGCTCGCCGCGCTTACAACCGCGGGGCTGCTCGTTCTGCCGTGCGGGGCTCCTGCCCATGCTCAAACTGGCGGAGCCGACAGCAAGGCGACGGCGGTGGGCGATATCGTCGTGACGGCGACGAAGCGCTCCGCGCGGCTTCAGGACGTTCCGATCTCGGTTCAAGCGGTGACTGGCGATCTCCTTAGAAGCAGCGCCGTGCAGAACTTCGAAGATGTCCAGGTCCCAGGACTTCGCGTGTCGCGTGGCGGTATGGCGGACACCATCACGGTTCGCGGGATCGGGTCGGGTCAAAACCTTGGCTTCGAGCAATCGGCCCCGATGTACATCGATGGCGTCTATTATGGACGGGCGCGAACCCAACGGCTTGGGTTCTTGGACATCGAGCGCATCGAGTTCCTCAAGGGGCCGCAGCCGACGTTTTTGGGCAAAAATGCGATCGCCGGCGCGATCAATGTCGCCACGCGGCGGCCTGGCGACAACTTCGGCGGTGAAGTTGAGGCGAGCTATGAGCCGGAGACACGCGAGCGCGCAGCGTTCGGCGCCATTGACCTGCCTTTGGGCGCGGACTGGTCGAGCCGCGTGGCTTTGCGGTACCGCAAGTCGGATGGATACCTGACGAACACGATCACGGGTCGCAAGGAGCCTGAGGTCGAGGATTTCCTCGGTCGGTTCGTCCTCACTGGAAAACTTTCCGAACAATTGAATTTGACGGCGATCGGCTACTTCGGAAACAACGACGATCGCGGTCGAAACAATCAGTCGATCATTTGCCAGCCGAATTTCCGTCGCGACATTTCAGATGCGACGCGCGAGCCTTGTCTGTTCGACCTCACAAAGGCCTCTAGCGGTCGAATTCCCTCCGCCGCGGAAGCTGCACGGCCGGACCTCTATACGGACGATGATGGCGGCCCATTCTTCAACCGGATGCGGTCTCAAGGCGGAACGCTTCTTCTGGATTACGATCTGGCGGGCGGCGTGACGCTAAGCTCGGTGACGGGGTACTACAAGTACAAGAACTACCAGTTCATCGACACCGATCAGGGCATCGCGAACTATTCGACGGCCACGTTTACCGAGCGGTATGATCAGATCAGCCAGGAAATACGGCTGATTTCGCCCGACGAGGGCGCGTTCAAATGGTTCCTTGGAGCCTACTACGACACGAACAACAACGACGTCGTCAGCACGTCAGACAATGACGCCCGCAACCTCCTGCCACTCGTCGTACCGCCTCCAGCCGGATCGACGCCGCGCACGCCAGCGTTCGTCAACGCGCGGATTATTGGGTCTGTGCAGGACAGCAAAGAGAACGCCTCGTCGTGGGCGCTCTTTGGAGAGGCGAGCTATGTCGTCGGTATGGCGACGCTGCGCGGCGGATTGCGGTACGAGGAGGTTGATAAGGATCTCGCGTTACGCGGCTGCGAATCGACGCCTTACTCGGGATGTGCGCCGGCGCCGGTTTTGACGGCCAAGCGCAAGGACACAAAACTCCAGCCGGCTGCGACGCTCGAGTTTCGTCCCGCAGAAGACGTGATGATCTACACGAGCTACAAAAAGGGCTTCAAGTCGGGCGGGTTCTCCGGGACTGACGGCGGCCCCTTCCGTCCCGAAAACGCCACCGCCTACGAAGTCGGTCTGAAGAGCAGGTTTTTCGACAAGCGCGCGCTTGTGAACCTGACCGCATTCCTCACCGACTACCGGGATCTGCAGGTCTCGTCATTCGATCCCGCGACGGCCCTTTTCCAGACGACCAACGCGGCGTCGGCTCGCACTCAAGGCCTGGAAGCCGAGCTTCAGTTTGCGATCACACAGGGCCTAAGGGTTTCGGGAAACGTCACGTATCTCGACGCAACCTACGAGAACTTCACAACAGCCCAGTGCTGGGCGGGGCAGACGGCGGCTCTGGGGTGCAATCTGGCCAACAACACGCAGAACCTCTCCGGCGTCACGACGCCCTACGCGCCAGAATGGACGCAGACGATTGCCGTTGATTGGTCGCGAAGCCTTGGTCGCGGCCTTACCCTTCGGGCTGGCGGCGACGTTTATTTTTCCAGCAAGTTCGCAACTTTGACCGACATTAACCCCAACTCCTTTCAGGAAAGCTTCGCCAAAGCCAATGCGCGGCTGGGCGTTTCCAGCGAGAATGGGTGGGATGTGTCCCTTGCAGTTCGAAATCTGACGGACGAGAGGACGGCCGCCTTCAAGAATACGATTCCAGGTGGGTTCAATTCGATTGCGGCATTCACCGAACCGCCGCGAACCTATACGATACGGGCCGGATACAAGTTCTGATCCGGCCGAGCCGCGCCGACCCCGACGGCGCGGCTCTTCCTTTTTCTGACCCGAAAGGGCTGGAATGTCGAATGTCAGGAGCGCCTCGACGACCCACGCGATAGCGGCGGCGCTTTGCATGCTGCTGTCCGGTTTCGCAGCACTCGTCTACCAGATCGTCTGGACCCATCAGATGTCTGTCGCGATTGGCACCGCCCAAAGCGCGGTGGCGATCATGCTCGCGAGTTTTCTCGGCGGTCTAGCGCTTGGCGGCTGGTGCGCAACGCGCTGGCTCGGTTCGGTCCGGGATGCTGGAAGAAGCTACGCGCTTCTGGAAGTGCTTATCGCGGCGTGGGCGTTGTTCATCCCATTTCTCTTTCCGACGTTGCAGAAGCTGTTGGTCGGATTGCTCGCCGCTGGCGAGGCGCTGCCGCCGGATGCGGGCTGGTCTCAGCTCGGTGTTTACCTGGCGCTCGTTGCGATCGCCTTTCTTCCCCCGACAGTCGCGATGGGGGCCACGCTGCCTATTCTTGTGCGCGCCGTCCGCGGAGAAGCGCGCGACGTGGCGGGGCTTTACGCCGCAAACACCCTGGGGGCAGCGGCAGGGGCGGCGTTGGCCGGGTTCGTCTTGGCCCCAGCCCTCGGGCTCAGCGGGGCCAGCCAGCTGGCCGCTGCAGCCAATCTGGCCGCGGCCTGGATCGCTTGGGCGCATCTGCGCGGCGGCCATACGTCGTTGGTCGCGCGAGACGACGTTCCGCCGGAGCCCGGCCAGGGCGGCCTGGCGCGAAGCGCCATGATTGCGGCCTTCCTCGCGGGAACCGCGACCTTCGCACTTGAGGTTTTTTGGACCCGCCTCCTCGCGATCCCCTTCGGCGCAAGCACACAGGGCTTTGCGTTCATGCTTTGCCTTTGGCTTTCGGGGCTCGCGCTTGGGGGAGCAATTGCAGCGCGGCGAAGGGGGAGCGCTGCTGCAGCGCTTGCGGCGGGCGCCGCCCTGTCTGTCCTTGGATATTTCGGGATTGTCTTGACGGGCGCCGCCGAGAAAACGGCGGTCCTCGCCATGTTGCCGAGCGCAATCGCGTTCGGCATGGCCTTTCCTCGTTTGGTCTCCGCGGCTGCCGGCGATCCCGCCAGGAGCGCGGCGCTGGTCTATGCGGCGAATACCACCGGTGCAGTGGCCGGCTCCATGCTCGCCGGCCATCTTTTGCTGGAAGCGCTCGGCTTTGGCGGCGCAATGCTGGTTGCCGTTGGGCTTCTCTTGGCCGCCGCCGCCATGGCGAGCAGCCAAGCGCTTTCACGATGGGGTCTTTACGGGGCGGCGGCCGTCGCCGTCTCGTGGATCTTTGTCGGGGTGCAACAGCCGCAGGCGCTTCTCAAGTCGGGCGTTGTCGACCGTGACACGAGTGGAGACCTCGTCTCTTTGAAGGTCGGGCGGGTTGCAACCGTGGAGGCGCGCCAGCGCGACGACGGCATCGCAATCCGCAGTGACGGCTTGCCCGAAGCATTGGTGCCGCGGATCGGCGCGCCGCCCGTGCTCAACGATCAGCATTGGCTGACGGCCTTGCCAGCGCTCGCGAGACCCGAGGCGCGTTCGATGATGGTGATCGGCCTGGGGGGAGGCGTGAGCCTTGAGTCGATTCCCGTCTGGATCAAGACCATCGATGTTGTCGAAATCGAAGAGCGCATCATCGAGGTCAATCGCAAAATCGCCCCTGAACGGGAAGTGGACCCGCTCCTGGATCCGCGGATCGCTCTCGTGCACAACGACGCACGAAACGCGATGCTGCGAACGTCCAAGCGGTATGACATCATCGTTTCGCAGCCTTCGCATCCGTGGACCGCAGGCTCGGCGAACTTATACACCAAGGAATTCGTCGCGCTTGCTCGGACCCGTTTGTCGGACGATGGGGTCTTCGTTCAGTGGATGAATGCATCGTTTGTGCAGCCGCGTCTGCTTGGCTCCTTTCTGGCCACGCTGACGTCCGAGTTCCGCCACGTGCGGGTCTATGAGCCCGTCCCATTCAATTTCATCGTCGTAGCGTCTCAAGGACCCATAGCTCCGGAGGCGGGGTTCGATGAGGCGGTCGCGACCGGAATGCGCCAAATGCAGCGGGCAGGCATTCTCAGTGAGGAAGATTTTTCCTGGTCCCTTCTGATGGACGAAGCCTCGGTCCGGCGCCTGACGGCCGGGTTGCGTCCGATTAGCGATGATCGCAACTTCATGGCGTTCGAGACGGGGCCTGGCCGCGGTATTCTTTCTCGAGAGGATCTCGATGCGTTCACCGGACGCTCCGCAGCGTCTCGAGGCGGCGCCGCTTATCGGGACCTGCGTTTGGCGCAAGCGGGCTTGGCGCCATTTGCCGTGTCTGCGGACGATGATCTCGTCGCGTTGGCGCGCCAGGCTGGGGCCGCGGGTGATTTTCAAGCGTTGGAGGCCCTGGACGCGCAACTTGCTTCATTGGCAGTCACGGATCGCGGGTATGCGCGGGCAAATCAATTCCGCGTCGCGTGGAGGCTTGAACGGCTCGCAGGGGCGGCGCCCGGCGATCAGCAAGGTCTCGCCGGGGAGGCGCTTTCCATCGTAGATGCTGCGCTTCGCGTGGAAACGACCACTGATCTCCTGATGCAGCGTGCGGTCTTGGCCCAACTGCTTGATCAACGCGCCATGCTTATCGAAACTGCGTTGACCTTCGCCCAAGTAGCCAAACAATCGCGCCCTGCGAACGAACTTGATGTAAGGCGCGCGCAAGCTTTAGCGGCCGCCGTAGGTCGGTTGCCTTCGTCTATCTTGCGCACACGCGCCATTCGGGCGCTCGCGACCATCAATTGAATGGTCGTCGGCGCCACGCGCCCCGTCTTGCGCCGATGCGAACCATCAATCGAATACGATAGTTCTGGCGCCATTCAGAATGACACGCTGTTCGATGTGCCATCGGACGGCGCGGGAAAGGACGGTGGCCTCGACCTCTTGTCCGATGAGTACGAGATCCTCTGGCGTACGGGCGTGGCTGACCCTTCGCGTTTCTTGCTCAATGATGGGACCCTCGTCGAGATCGGTCGTCACATAGTGCGCGGTTGCGCCAATCAGCTTCACGCCCCGAGCATGGGCCTGATGATAGGGCTTCGCCCCCTTAAAGCTTGGTAGGAAACTGTGGTGGATGTTGATGCATCTCTCGGCCAGAGCGCCGCAGAGGTCGGGCGACAAGATTTGCATGTACCTGGCTAGAACGACGAGGTCGATCTTCTCGTTCTCGACTATATTCAGGAGCGCCTGTTCTTGGTGTGGTTTGTTTTGGCTCGATATCGGCAGGTGGTGGTATGGAATGCCGCTCCACTCCGTAAAGGAACGCATGTCTTCGTGATTGGAGACGACAGCGCGGATGTCGACAGGCAAATGTCCGGCGCGCCAGCGGTGAAGCAAATCATGCAGACAATGGCCAAAGCGGGACACCATGATCGCGACCTTGGGGCGTATGGCGCCGTCCGTGAACTTGGCGGTCATGCCGAACCGCAATGCGATCTCTCTAAATTGGGAGCGTATTGCAGATAGCGGCGCGCCGCCCGGCGCAATGGGCCGAAAAACGATGCGCATAAAAAAACTGTCGGCGTCCTGATGCTGATGTGACTCAACGATTGTCAGGTTCCGCTCGGCGAGGAAGCTTGTTACCGCGGCCACTAGGCCGAGCCTGTCAGAGCATCGAATGGTGAGAATTGTCCGGTCGCTCATCATGCGGGCCTGGAATGGACTGGTGATCTCGTAAATGCGACCTTCCATACAGATATGTATGGAAAGGGCAAGCGTCGTCTCTGCTATGCTCAAGACCTGGGGCCGGAGAGCGGGCGGCCGTTCTGCGCTTGACAACACGGACCTGTGATTGCGAGGACGCAACTTCGCCAATGGCGCGATGGGGGCTTCGCGCGGACGGGCGGCTCCGTCCAGAAGGCGCGCCGATTGTGATCGCCCTCGTCTGATCGCCTTGCGGCCTTTGGTTTCATCGCCTTGTGAAGGGGCAAAATTGATGCGATCTCCGTCGCGCGGTAAACAGGACGAGCCCGTTGCTCGGGTTGAGGAGGCTCAGATCGACGCTGGGAGTGACCGGAAGTCGTCGCGCCTCAGTCGCGACGACTGGATTGAAGCGGCGCGTGCGATGCTGGTCGAAAGCGGCATCGATGGCGTCAAGGTTGACCTATTGGCCAAGCGGCTCCGCGTGACGCGGGGCAGCTTCTATTGGCATTTCACAGACCGCGAGGCGCTTCTTGATGCGCTCCTGCACCTATGGGAGTCTGGCAATACCGAACCGATGCTTGCGGCGATAAAGGCTGCCGGGGCCCGTGGAGATCAGAAGGACTTCGACGCGACGGTTGGCCAGCTTTGGATTGACGAGACGGACTTCGATCCAGCATTCGACTCTGCGATCCGCGACTGGGCGCGAACGGACCCCAGGGTTTCCCTGGCCGTTCACCGGATCGACGACATTCGCGTGGCCGCATTCGCGGAAATGTTCAGAGCCTATGGGTTCGACGCTGATGAGGCTGAGGTTCGAGGGCGCATCATCTACTACCATCAGGTGGGATACTACACCCTCGGCATCCGGGAGAGCGCCGCGGAACGCGAGCGCCTCGGGCCGCTCTACGACAAGGTCCTCCTTTACTGAGTGATCGCGTCCGAGCCGAGCTTCGCGGCAAGATATTTTCGAATATCCAGGCTGTCGTCCTCCATGGGCGCATACCAGCCGTGTTCGAGGGCGCCGACGCTCATGCCCTGCTGGACCCGTTCGCAGACGGCCCAATCCTGTCGGTTTGTGATGTCCCAAAAGTCGATTGCATCAGAACCGTCGAAATCGGGTTTGGCGATCTCGTCTGGATGGAACAGAAAACGGCACTCGACGATCGTTCTGTCGGCGGTGATGGGCCACAAAACAAACGCCGCTGCATGCTCGGCGCTCATTGACAGCATCATGTTGGGATAGACGAGCTCACCCTTGTGGCGAACGCGTTCGAACTCGTCGAGGCCGTCGAACGGCTTGCGCGTTGACGTGCCGCTGAACGAATACGTCCATGCCCCTTCTCTGTGCGCAACGCCATTCTCCCAGTCGAGATTCATGCCGCCTTGGATGCGGAAGGACGGCACGATCTTGCAGAGTTCAGGGTGAACGCCGCTGCAGTGGTAGCACTCGTTGTAGTTCTCGCAGATCACTTTCCAGTTCGCCGAAACGTCATACCGGATGATTCTGGCCGTCTTCAATTCGTCGAGCGGGTAGTTACGCAATCGACGCGGCGCAAGTCCGATATCTGACACGTCAAGGGCTCGCGGCGTGTCGTCGCCCGAATCCGGGCGCAGTTTCAAGAAAATGAACCCGCCCCAGGTCGCGACGCCAACGGGAATAAGCTTGAAGTCCGAAGGATCGAAATTCTCGTCGATGGTGAGGTGCGGCGCGTTGATGAGCGTTCCGTCCAACCCATACGTCCATTGATGGTATGGGCAGCGAATGAAGCCTCGGCCGGCGCCGCCGCTGAGGGTCAGGCCCCATTTGTCATCGTTCCCGCAAATCTTGGCGCCGCGGTGGCGACAGATGTTTTGATGGGCGCGCAGACTGCCGTCGTTCAGTCGCGATACGATGACGCTTTCCCCGAGAAGCGAGATCTCCATCACGCTTCCTGGCTCGGGCAAGTCCTCGAGACGACCTGCGCATACCCACTCTCGATGGAAAAGATCTTTGCGCTCCCGTTCAAAGAACTGGCTGTCCGTGTAGCAGCGAAACGGCAGCGAGGCCTTCATGGCCGAGGACACGAACTGGCTCACTTGCGACCTCCAAACTCCAGCCCTGTCCTATTGCAGCGCGCCCGCGAGTTCAATACAGTTGTGTATTGTATTGATGCCTCTGGGTGGGGGAACACGCTGGGCGCAATCGCGGGGACATGGGCGCGGCGGCAACTCGCCTTCCTCGTTCGACCGCACATCGGGAGGTAAGAATGCACTACAGTCGCGCGCTTCTTTGTCATGCGGCCGGTTGGGTATTGCTGATGCATACGCAAGCCGCGAGTGCTCAGGAGGCGGTCCGAACCCCCGGTGCGCAAGCCGGCGAGATCGTGGTGACGGCGACGCGACGCGCCGAATCCGTGCTGCAAATTCCTTACAATATCAGCGCAGTTTCTGGGGATGTCCTTGCAAACTCGAACATAACTGACTTGTCCGGTTTGAGAAACAGCACGCCAGGCCTGATCGCGGTCGATTATGGTCCGCGCGCCAACGGCTCGAACAATAACTTCATCATTCGCGGGATTTCGACGGATTCGATCGGGGGAGGCGGCACGTCGTTCCCTAAGCTTGGCAGTTCGGCGACATCGACCTATATCGACGACATTCCAGTCTTTGCGAACGTGAAACTGAGCGACGTGGCGCGCGTCGAGTTTCTGCGCGGTCCCCAGGGCACGTTGTTTGGCGCCGGCTCTGTTGGCGGCACGATCCGGCTTATCCGGAACCGACCGACCCTTGGAACCACGGACTATTCCTCCAACGTCGCGACATCGACCACGCGGGAGGCAGGCGAGCCCGGCTATGACGCCGACGCCATGCTCAACGTGCCGATCGGCTCGAGCCTGGCTCTGCGGTTGAGCGGCGCGTATGAGTACCAAAGCGGCGTGATCGACGCATCCAACGCCTATGTCTATGATGGCGACATCGGTACGAACCCCAACGCGCAGGTCGTTCTGGCTAATCCCGCAGACCCTCTCAACAGCGCTGCAAAGACCAGAGCAATCGAAGATATCGACTGGGCGAAGATCTGGTTCGCGCGCGCGGCGTTGCGCTGGCAGCCGTCCGACTCGATCGATGTCGAAGCGAGCTATCTGCATCAGAACAGCAATGCGAACGCCTTCCCGTTCCGCACGGGCCAGTCGGGCTATGTCAACCGGCAGTTCATACCCGTAAGCCCGATCGATACGGATACGGATCTGGCGTCCTTGACCGGCACATTCGACTTTGGCTTTGCGACGTTGACGTCCGCGTCCTCGTATTCGTCGGCTCGTTCGGATGATTTGTACGATAATTCTCAAATCGCCGCTGCGTTCATCCAGTACTATGGGAACTATCCACGGGCATCAACGACGAACTACGACATAGTGAAGGACCGCTCTTTCGTGCAAGAGCTGCGCCTGGTCTCGAAAGACAGCCAAACATTTGAGTACGTCGTCGGCGCGTACTTTCAGAACCGTCGTCAGAGCACCATCGCCTTCTCGACCGTTCCAGGTCTGGCTGCCTATTCGAGGCTGCCGGGCAGTGGCGTGTTCCTCGATACCTACGCAGACGATGTCGTGCTTTATTTTGGGGGGGTTCGTCCGGGTTCCCTCAATCCCCCCGACACCTCTTTCACGTTCGACCGGCGTGTGCGCTTCGAGGAGCTTGCAGGGTTTGGCGAGTTCACCTGGCACGCGACCAGGGCGCTTTCTTTCACGGGCGGTGGGCGCGTTTTCAATCAGAAGTTCGAACAGAGTACGGTTCAGACTTTCCCGACGCTTGGCCTTTTTGGGGGCGACGGCGCATCTTCGGATCCCAGCTATCTGGCTAATGGGACTTCGCGCGGGGAAGGGGCGCGTTCGCAGACAAAGACGATCTTCAAAGCGAACGCGTCTTACACCTTCTCCGATCAGCTCGCCTATTTCACCTTCAGTCAGGGGTTCCGCTCGGGTGGGGCCAACGCCTATCCCATCGGTCCGATCTCCTGCCCGGCGTGCGATCCGGGTACGTTCTTGAACTACGGGCCAGACAGCGCAGACAATTATGAAGTCGGGCTCAAGGGCCGCTTGTTCGATCGCGCAGTCAGTTACTCTCTTGCTGCGTTCCATATCGACTGGAAGGACGTCCAGATCGAAATCGCGTCGCGAGCTGGCACGCCCACTGTGATCAATGGCGGCGGCGCCAGATCGCAGGGGGTGGAGTTTGAGGCCCAGGTGCAGCCGACGTCGATGATCAGCGCGTCGATATCCTACGCCTACACAGACGCCAAAACCACCGACGCCATCGGTCCGGTCGCGTTCGGCGGACGAAACTTCACTGCCCGGTCGGGTACGCGTCTGCCGGGTTCGGCGCGCCATCAGGTTGGCGCTGCGCTTGATGTGTCCGTGCCGATCGGCGACGCGCAAGGCCGCACGATCGACGTCCATGTTGACGCCAATTCTCGAGGTGACGTGGTGTCGAGCATCGATCCCAACGCTCCGGGTTTTGCGCGTCTCAATGGATTTACGATGACGAACCTTTCGGTCGCGTTTGACTGGAGCTCCAAGGTTCGCACGCAAATGTTCGTCACGAACGTGTTCGATGTGGACGGCATCACGGCGAAAACGGCGGGCAACAGACTGGCGCCAGCGGCCGTCCGAAGCCTGTACCAGGGCGATTACATCGCGCGTCCACGGACGGTGGGAATTCGGCTGACCTTGAAGAAATGAAGCGATTGGGTTTCCCGCTGGCGGAGGCGCGCAGAGCTCTCGGCGCAGGTCGTCCCGATCTTGTGCTCCATAATCTGAGGGAGGCATTCGACGCGCTTTCATCGGATGCGCATACGGCTGCGGCGGCTGGCGACCTGGCGTCGGCCGCCGGCGGATACGAGTTAGCGAACGGCTTCTATGATCGGGCGCTCGTTCATGACCCGAGCTTGGTCGCCGTTCGCTACAATAGGGCCGCAACCTCGCGCTTCCTGGGAAGGCTGGATGCAGCGGAGCAGGATTATGATGCGGTCATCGCAACGGATCCTGCAGACAGTGAGGCTTGGCTCAATCGGAGCCACATCCGCCGACAGACCCAGACGCGCAATCATGTCGGCGAGATCGAGGCCTGTCTCGAGCGTGCTGGATTGGCGTGGCATCACAGGATGCGTTTTTTGTATGCGCTGGCGAAGGAGCGGGAGGATCTCGGTCGGATCACGGACTCGTTCGCGGCGCTCGCCGAGGCGTCGGCGTTGCGAAGGCGCCGCCTCGACTACAATGTTGACGACGATATCGCGGCTCTCAACGCGATCATCGATACCTTCTCCGCGAGCACGCTCAGTCGGATGGGCGCCGGATATGGCGCGACGGCGCCGATTTTCGTGCTGGGCTTGCCGCGATCAGGGACCACTCTGGTCGAGCGCATCCTCGAGGCTCATTCCGACGTCGTGTCGGGCGGTGAGATGTCGGCATTCGCCAAGTCACTCGAACTCTGCGCGCGCGCTAGCGGCTTTGCAGGCGCGGGCAAGCACGCGCTCATTCCGTTCAGCACGACCCTCGAGCCCGAGCGATTGGGGCGCATCTACCACGAGCAGGTCATGGTTGGTCGCCATGCTGGGCATGTCATCGATAAGCTGCCCCTCAATTATCTTTATATCGGTTTGATCGCAAAGGCTTTGCCGAATGCGCGCATCGTGCATGTCCACAAGCCGCCGATGGCGAACGGATGGGGCATTTTCAAGACGCTTTTCGTGCAGGGCTATCCGTTCTCCTATGATCAAACCGAGCTTGGCCGCTACATCGCCACGTATCATCGATTGATGCGGCATTGGGATTTGGTTCTTCCTGGCCGCATTCACCATGTCGCTTACGATCGTCTGGTATCTGAGCCTGCAGGCGCGATACGGGGCCTCATTGCAGCGTGCGGGTTGGGTTGGGAGGAGGCCTGCCTCGCGCCGCACGAGGCGGCGACGGCGAACACTTCACACAGCGCCGCACAGATCCGCGAGCCGATCCACCGCAGGTCAGTTGACACTTGGAAGCCGTTCGAACCTTTCCTCGAACCCATGCGCGCGGCGATGGCTCTCGAGGGACTTACTGAAGTTCACACCTCTCAGTTTTGACGAAGAGGGGTCAGTTGTTTGGGCGCGGAATCGAGGAGGTTGGACATGCGGCGTACGGGCGGGTGTGCATGTGGTGCGGTCAGGTTCCATGTTGACGTCGATCCTTTGGGAACGGGCGCTTGCCATTGCTCGAACTGCAGGAAGTTCTCTGGTGGCGGTCCCAATTACGTGGTGCTGTTTCCTTTGGACGTTATCATCGTCGAGCGGGGCGAGCCGAAGCAGTTCGAAGACCGGGGCGATAGCGGCGGCAAAGTGCTGCGCACATTCTGTGCGGAATGCGGCACACCGCTTTGGAGTGTGGCCGAGAGCTTGCCTTTTGCGCCCGTCAAGGTTGGCGCGTTCGACGATGTATCCGGCCTAGGGCCTGCGATGCACATTTATGTGGCTTCAGCGCCTGACTGGCAGACCATTCCGGCGGAGCTTCCATGCTTTCCGCATATGCCGCCTGATTGACCTTCTGGGCGACATGAACCGCGCCGGATTTGCCGGCGCCTGTATTCACGCGGCGGCTTCGATCCGATAGTCCGTGCCCGAAGCAAGCATGGCGTCGAGGACGCGAAGGAGCTTCGTCGCAGTCGCGATGATGATTGCCTTTACGGGCTTTCCCTTGGCCGTGAGTGAGGCGCCTCGCCGGTCCGGTCCGCTCGCAAGGCGCTCAAGGCGGAAAGTGATTGCTGATTTCTCAATTCAACAATACAGTTGTGTATTGAAATGCGAAGCGCCTTGGAGCGTTTGATGCAAATGACCGAGCCACCCAGGTCCTTTTTGCCCTTGCTGGCGCCGGTGTGGCGCTGTTTTCGCCACTTACATCCCTTGTTGCGCCAACGTTTCCCGGTCGTGCGCGCCTGCTCGGCAGCCCTCGTGGCCTTGATCGCCTTTGGTCCGGCAAGCCAACCTGCGCTCGCCAAAGCGCCGGCAACCAAGCCGCATTTCACATCGCAAAAGGTCGCGATGAAGGATGGAGCCAAGCTCGAGGTCTGCATCGCAAAGCCTCGTCCGGCTCGTCCGGGGCAACGTTTTCCGGTCTTGTTGACAGAAGATGGATATGCAAGCCCCTGCGATAGCTTCGGGCATGAATGGTACCGGGATTATGTAAACGCGGGCTACGTGGTGGCCTACCTGCAAATGCGTGGCACCGGCGCCAGTGAAGGAGTTATGCCCGATCGCGAATACTCGCAGGTCGAACTCGACGATGCTTATGAGGTGGTCGGCTGGCTAGCAGCGCAACCCTGGTCCACGGGCCAAGTTGGCATGTTCGGCACATCCTGGAGCGGCATTACGGCGATGCTCACGGCGGCGAGACGTCCGCCTGCGCTCAAGGCGATCGTGACCTTCATGGCGACCGAAAACATCTTCGCCGAAGACGTCCGATACCCCGATAGGATCATGCACGTTGATGATTATACCGTGGCGGCCGACACTTTCTTGACGATGCCTCCGCCCGGCGCCGACCCATTCGACGAAGAAATCTTGCGAAAGCGTTTCGATCAGCAGCCGATGAGTCTCACTTTCCTGCGGCGGCAAAGGGATGGCGAATTCTGGCATCGCAGTCTACGCCGCGACGTCAACCCGACAGCCGGCGCGGTTCCGACCATGATGGTCGGCGCCTGGCACGATCCTTACCGCAATGCGGCGCTACGGGCCCTCGAGTCATCGAGCGGCCCGGTTCGCGTGGTCATGGGGCCCTGGAACCACAGCGCTACCTTCCCGGGGCCTAAGGCCGAACTTGCCCGGATCACGATCGAATGGTGGGATCATTTCCTCAAAGGCAAACGGAACGGTGTGCTGGAAAAGCCCCAGGTCACCGTATTCATGCGTTACTCCTACCGTCCAATCATAACGCGCGCGCAGATTCCTGGCGAATGGCGCGCAATCAGGCGGTGGAGCGAGGCGGCGATCAGGCCGCAGGTTCTCGCCTTGACCGAAAACCGCGCGCTTGCGGCGTCCGCGGGCCCGCCCGCCCGTCACCAGCTGCGCATGCTGGCGAGCACAGGCGTAGGCGCCGGCCTCGGCTGGATCGATGTCGCCCCCGACCAACGGGAAGGCGATGCGACAGCGCTTGTTTATGAAAGCGCCCCATTGGGCGAGGAACTGCATATCCTAGGCAAGCCGATCGCCAATCTTGTGTCCTCGGTCGACGTCGATCGCGCAAACTGGTTCGTCAAGCTCGCAGACGTCGCCCCGGATGGGACCACCACACTGATTACGGGCGGGGCTCTTAACGGCGCCTACAGAAAATCCACGACGGAGCCTGAACCTCTCGAGCCGGGCAAGACCTACAACATCTCGGTTCCGCTGCATTTCACCTCCTGGGTTTACCAGCCCGGCCACCGGATTCGCATTTCGGTTTCCAATGCGCTGTTTCCGGCCTATTGGCCTTCGCCCAAGCCGCTCTTGATGACGCTCGGCGTGGGCAAAGACGGATCGACCCTTTCGCTTCCGGCAATCGCGCCTCAATCGCGAACGCAAGCCGCTGCAGCTGCAGCATCGATGGGCAGTCGAAACATGTCGATCGCCGAAGCCGAGGAGCTTGGGACCGGCCGTGCCGAGAGCACATGGAACGGCCCCGTCAGGAGCCAGATCACCCGCGATGACATCGCGCGATCCACGACGTTCACGCGCGGATTTCAGTGGGCCAATCCGGACGGCGAAGATGTCACCGTTGAGTTCACCGTCAGTGATCACGATCCTGCTCGAACCCGGTTCGTCGGGCGTGCGTTCCTGAAGAGCGAATGGCAGGGACAGGCCGTCGAATGGCGCGGAACCACCGAAATATCGAGTGATGCCGAGGCCTTCAACTATCGCCACGTTCGGCAACTCCTTCGCGACGGCAAGGTCGTGCGCGAACGCGAATGGAAGGAACGGGCGCCGCGTGACTTCCAGTAGCGCGCCGGATCGGTCGTCTGGCGGAAAAGCGAAACCGGGCGCAGTGGGAATGAAAAGCATGCCGAGAGCGCAGGCGACGAGGCGGGAATTCATCACGGCCGCGGCTGCGCTGGCGGCTGTCGGCGGATGGTATCGTCCAGCCTGGAGCCAAACGAAGGTATGGACGCCGCCAGCGACACGCAAGCCAAGGGTAATCGAGAACGCCTGGATCGAGTTGCCTGACGACGTGAAGTTGGCCGCGCGCATCTTCCTTCCCGAAGATGCGGAAAGCCAGCCTGTGGGCGCGATCCTCGAATATGTCGGCTATGGGAAGCGCATGGGAACGCGGCGCGGCGACGATCGCACCGCGGCTTGGCTTGTTCCCCGCGGCTTCGCCCTCGTGCGGGTCGACGTTCGTGGTTCTGGAGAGTCGGACGGCGTCATCAGGGACGAGTACGATCTTCCCGAGCAGGCAGACGTCGAGTCGGTCATTCGTTGGATCGCCGCGCAGCCTTGGTGCAATGGCAAGATCGGTATGCGGGGCTGGTCTTATGGGGCCTTCACCGCCTTGCAGGCCGCGGCCAAGGGCATTCCCGAACTGGTGGCCATCATGCCCGCCGTCGGCACCGAGAATGGCTATCTCGACGACGTCCACACCCTTGCCGGCTGCGTCATCAACGAAAACGTGGTTTGGGGAGCGATCTGGAAAGCCACGATGATCAAGCCGCCAGATCCCCACATCGTGGGAGAGCGTTGGCGGGACATGTGGTTCGAGCGCCTGAACGGCCAAGTTCCGCTCGTCGCTGAATGGCTCCAGCATCAGTTGGTCGATGCCTATTGGCGCGCCCGCATCCTCGTCGACTATTCGAAGATCAAGTGCGCCGTTTACGCCAACGGCGGCGTGATGGATTCCTACGTCAATTCGGTTCCGCGACTCCTGCAGCGATTGAACTGCCCGCGCAAAGGCCTCGTTGGTCCTTGGGGGCATTCGTTTCCCGAGCGCGGCGTTCCAGGTCCGCGTTTGGACTGGGCTTTGGAGGAATGCCGTTGGTGGGACTATTGGCTGAACGGCCATGACAACGGGATCATGAACGAGCCGATGCTCCGCACGTACGTGGCGGACGCTTCGGTCGCACAATCCTATCCAAACGACACCCCCGGCCGCTGGGTTGCGGAGGAGGTTTGGCCATCTGCGAACGTGCGGGAAGCACGCTACTTTCTTTCGAAGGACAAGGGGCTGCAGGGAACGCGACCGCGCGCAGCCAAGGTTCAGGTTCCTTCGTTTGTCACGATTGGCGGCTGCATCCCCTTTCTTTCACCGGGCGATATGGCCGCGCAGGGGCCGACCGAACAGTCGCGCGACGATGCGCTTTCCCTGATCTTTGAGACGCCGCCCCTGGAGGAGGACATCGAAATCATTGGAAATCCGACGCTGGAGGTGAGGGTGGAGGCCAACCGGCCGATCGCCAAACTGGCAGCCCGCCTCAACGAAGTCACGCCGGATGGTCGTTCTTGGCTGGTCAGTTACGGCGTCGCCAATCTATCGCACAACTCCGATCATACGGCAGTCGTGCCGATCGAGCCCGGCGTCCCCCGCTCCGGGCGTATCTCATTCAACTTTGTCTCGCGTCGCTTGCACAAAGGGTCGCGCATTCGGGTTTCGATCTCGCAAGGACAATGGCCGATCGTATGGCCCAGTCCTGAACCCGTGGATCTCGTCTTGAGACTGGGAGAGAGTGCGCTTGTTTTGCCCGTCCGCCCGCGGCCGGACAACGAGGCGGCAATGCCGATCCCTGTGATCCACGCCGCCAAAGATGCGCGACAGCCGACCCGGGGCGCGCCGGAGGCTGCGGTCGTCTATGAGGGCGAAACGCAGACGCGGCGCGCGTCGATGCGGTCCGCCACCTCGCCTGGGTCCAGCCGCATTGAGGACATCGACCTTACACTTGCCGGCAGGGGCGTGACGCTGGAGGCGAGCATGACCGAGGGCGACGTCAATTCGTACCGTATGACGCTCGCGTCGAGCCAGGAGTTCGAGCGCCCAGGCTGGAAGGTGAAGGTGGAGGCGGATGCGACCATGACCTCGACCGTGACCCATTTCATCATCGACGAAGGCATCGCGGCGACACTGAACGGCGAGAAGGTGTTTGCGCGGCGCTGGTTCAATCGCATTGCGCGCAACGGCAACTGATGACGCAAGGCGCGCGCATGTGGGACGGGCCGGGCGCCCTGGCGTTGGCGCCCGGGTGCGATCAGCCTCGAAGCGCCCGAGACTTCAGGCAAACGGCAATGGGGTATCGATGAGACAGAGAAATCGCCTCCACGCGGTGGGAATGTTGTTCGGCGCTGCTCTGCTTTTACTTGCTGTGGAGCCGCGTGCGGTGTCGGCAGAGCCTCTTGTCATTCCGCTGCGGGCTGTCGCGCCCGCGCCGTGTCCGATCGAGGTCGCACCGGCGCTGGCCGGGCGCGTCCAGTGTGGAGCTCTTGATGTCCCCGAGACGAGAGAGAACGCCGGTGGCAGGACCGTGATGGTCACCTTCGCCGTGGTTCAGCCTGAACATCCCACACCAGGTCGTGCGCCTATCCTGTTCGTCATGGGCGGCAATGGCTCGGGTCTCAAGAACCTGAAGCGGCAACCGGGCATGGCGCGCTTCCTGTCGCGCACCGATACGGTGATCTATGTCGACCATCGAGGATCGACCTCATGGGGACGGCCAGACATGTCGTGCCCGGAGTTCCCCGAAGGCCTGGACGCGGCGGATCCGAAGGTCGATCCGGCGAAGGTCGAGACCTGCCGCAAGAGCCTTGCGGCGCGATTGGATCTCAATGCGTATGGCCCCTTCGAGGCCGCACAGGACCTGAGAGACCTTCGCCAAGCGCTCGGTATCGAGCGCTGGAACGTTTATGGCGTGTCATACGGAACGACGATCGCGCAGCGCCTCGTCGCGATCGATGGCGAGGCCGTCGGCGCTGTCGTGTTGGACGGAATGTCGGGCGTGGAATCGAATTCGTTCGACGCTGCCTTCGTGCTTCAGCCGCTGGTCGAACTGATCGACGAGTGTAAGGGCGCACCGGATTGCGCGGCCGCGTTTCCACGCTTCGAAGCCGACCTCGGCAAAGTGGCCAGAAGCCTGCAGCGTCGCCCTCGCCAGATCGAGGGGCGCAACGTATCCAACGTGGAGTTCTTGGCGCGGATTCGGCTTGCGCTGGCAAACCCAGAACTCCGTGGCAGGGTTCCGCTCGCGGTTGACCGCGCCGCCAAGGGAGACCTGGGCGCCTGGCAGGCTCTCGCCAACCCTGATGCCAGCAGCGGCGCCAAGGATCCCGCCTTCACCTGGCCGAGCTCGGTTTGCCGAGATGAGGTTCCCCGTAGCCAGCGGCGCGGTACCGGCCTCTTCCCGACCCGAACCCTAGCCCCGGCCGTTGTCGCAGGCGCCAGAATGACGGCGTACGAGACCTACGACTGGGAACGCTTCTGCCCCCGCATGGGCTTCAAAGCGAGCGACCCGGCGACGGTCGCCGTCCCTGTGTCGGGCGCTCCTGCATTGTTCCTTGCGGGGCAACTGGACCTCGTCACGCCCAGATTCCAGAGCGAGGAAACCGCGCGCAGCTTCAGCAATTCCCGGATCGTGGAGTTTCCGCTGACTTTTCACTTCACTCTGTTGAACCAGTTGGACTGCGCGGGGGGGATGATCGTCAAGTTCTTCGGGGATCCGGCCGCTCCACTTGATCGGGCGTGTGTGGATGCGTTGCCCAGAACCAAGTGGATCAGCGATTAGGCGCGCGTTCGTCGGCCCTTCCTGCATGAGATGTCCGCAGGCAGAGATCGGTAGAGCGCGCCTTGCGGGCGGTTCGAGAAAAAGGCGATTGGCCGGGGGTGATCCCGGCGCCTTTCGCCGCTTCGCTGGATTGGCGTGTGGCGCTGTCAATGCCGAGGCTGCGGTGAGGGGGCGGGGCAGGAGAAATCGAACGGCGAGGGGAGGGCTTCCCCGTCGAGCGATCGTCAGGGGTCATGGCCTTCGCCTTGCGACCGTCGACGTGAAGGACATTTCGACCAGGCCCATCGCGACAGTCGGATGGCGGCGGATCTCGACCGGGTGGCGCGCGCGATTCCTCGCGGACGTTTCCACGATAACGGTATACCCATCGAGCGAGAACATCTCGTGGCGTGATGGAAGCTCGGCCTTTTGTCTGGGGAATTCCGCCTCCCGAATTGTAACGCCACGGACGCTGGTATACCGTTTGGCGGTGCGGCCCATTCGGATGGCGCGCAGGCCGGGAGGGAAGGGATGGCGACGAATTCGGACGCGGGCCGCGTCACCGTAGTTTCCGAGGTGCTCGACGACGCGCCTTTCTCGGGCTTCCATTTCAGCCTCATCCTGCTGTGCACGCTCGTCGCCATCGTCGACGGGTTCGATACGACTGCGCTGGGCGTGATCGCGCCGACGGTCGCGCTGGACTGGGGGCTGAGCTTGCCCGCATTCGCGCCGGCTCTTTCGGCGTCGCTCGTTGGTATGGCGTTGGGCGGCGCGGTCGGTGGGATGCTGGGAGACCGTCTTGGCCGGCGGCCGATCATGATCTCGATGTTCTTGATCGTGATGGCCGCCACGTTTGCGTCGGGCTTCGCGCAGGATATTCAGCAGCTGGAGATATTGCGTCTGCTGACCGGGTTCGGAATCGGCGGCACCATCCCCCTCGGCGCCGCCCTGGTTGCGGAATACATGCCGAAAAAGCGGCGCAGCTTTCTGCTCGTCGTCATGTTCAGCGGTCATGCTTTGGGCGGCACGCTCGCAGGACTTCTCGCGCCGGTCTTGATCGACACTTTCGGCTGGCAAAGCGTGTTCTTCGCCGGCGGCATAGCGCCGGCTCTGCTTGCCGTCGCGCTTTTCGCGCTGCTTCCGGAATCAGCGCGCTTCCTCACAGCGCGCGGTACGGACGCCGCGCGCGCGCGTGCGGTCCGGCTACTGGCCCGCGCCAATCCCGCGGCGGGCGTGGCTGCCGACGCGCAGTTGTCGACCGGGGAACAGCGTGTCGCGCGCGGAAGCGTCGCTGACTTGTTCACGGCTGGTAGAGCCTCGCAGACCATCTTCCTCTGGCTGACGTTCTTCGCCACGCAGTTCGTTCTGTTTGCTCTCGCGAGTTGGATGACTGGCCTGTTTACGCAGGCTGGACACAGTCAGGCTGTCGGCGCCTATGCGCAGATGCTCCACAATCTCGGCGGAGTGGTCGGCAGTCTTGTCTTCGGCCTCGTGAGCGACCGGCTGAGTGCGCGTCCGGTCCTGATCGGAGTGAATGTCGGATCCATCCTGTTCATCGCCGGTCTGGGCGCCTTTGCGGCCTCGCCGCTGGCTCTTGCCATGGCGCTCGCGTCCGGGGTTTTCGTGTTGGCCGCCCAATTATGTCTCAATGCCTACACGACGGGGCTCTATCCAACAGAGCTGCGTGCTACGGGAGTGGGCTGGGCGCTCAGCTTTGGACGACTTGGATCTATTTCCAGTCCTCTGGTTACGGGCGCATTGATGGCTCAGGGTTGGGCCCCTGGCAGCCTCTTTTTCGCGATTGCCGCCGTTCCCTTCGTCAGCATCGCGGCGCTCGCGCTCATGCGGGCAGAACGATATGCGACCCACGGCGAAGGCCCGGCGCACTGAACCCCACATCTGTCGCGCGGCTCGGATTGACGTTTCCAAAGACGGACAGCTGCTTCCAAAGCCAGACAAAGGGGATCCCATTATGGCGAATACGAATGCAGAGTGGGCAATCCGGGCCAAGCGTGTTTTGACAGGGCCGCAGAGCAACCTCGCGCCGGCCTTGCCGATCGCGCCCATCTTCGCGGAGCGCGCATCTGGACACCGCATCTACGATGTCGAAGGGCGCGACTATATCGACTTCGCGCTGACGATGGGACCACTCGTCTTCGGCCATGGACATCCGCGGTGGATCGCCGCCGTAGAGGCGCAACTTGGAAAGCTGCCGTCCCCCTTGCCTGGCCAATTCTACTCGCCCCTCGAAGTTGAATTCGCGGAGCGATTGACCACCGCAATCCCTTGCGCAGAGCGCGTGAAGTACGGCCTCTCCGGATCCGAGGTCGTCCAACTCGTCTTCCGGCTCGCGCGCGCCTACACGAACAGACCTTACGTCCTGCGCTTCGACGGTCACTATCATGGCTGGATGGACAGCGTCCTTGGCGGAACGCTCAATCCAGATCCGAACCAGCCG
>CAYMEB010000062.1:0-21650 GCA_964389095.1 uncultured Hyphomicrobiaceae bacterium | reverse complement strand
GGATCCGAGCCAGAACATCACCTGGACGGTTCCCGAAGGCGGCGGTGGCCCCAACTATCCCGGCATGTGACGGGCAACGCCGAAAGGGCATGGCGCGGGCGCGAGGGATCTCGCGCCGGTTGCGGCAGGGTCCAGCCGAGTTTGATTGTGATGATGTGAAGAGAAGCGGAGAGCTTCTGTTGCCAGGTGCCCCCCAAACCCCGCCTGTCGTGGCTAGACGTCAGGACTTTGGTTCAGGCCTTTGGCGCTGCATTACGCAGCGACAGCAGCCTCAGCATAGTTGTCATTGGCAACTATTCTGGTGACCCGATAACGGCGGTATCATGCCGGGCAAAAGAGCGTCCTTTACACCCTCGTCGATCCTATTTCGCCCCCATGCTTGGTGGCGCATGACGACTCCGCTCCGCGGAGCCGGCCGTCATGCGCGGTAGTGTTCCGTGCAGCCGGCTCCCCGCAGGGTAGTCGCACGGAACCACCAAAGATGGTGGAGGCGCCGGGTACCGCCCCCGGGTCCGAATGGCTTATTCCGACGTCCATTTATCGCCATAGCCGGATTGCTCCGGCCCCACGAATATAGTGGCGATCAGTGGCAGTTGAAAGGGGCTCGGTTCCAGATGTGGATGAGCGGCCCTTGTGCTCCGGTTCTGTCTTCTCTGACGTGGCCAACCGTGGGAAGTGCACCGGGATCGGCAGCGAACGTTGGATCGGATAGCCCTGGCCGACAGGGGCCACTGGGGGGATTGATGGCGGTCGCGGAGGAAAATCATTCGGCGGACGGCCGGCCTGCCGGCAATTGGCACCCGGTCTTGGCCTTTCTCGCCGTTTTGTTGATTGTTCTGGTCGGTGCGATTGTCGGGGTCATTGCGACGACAGTGCTTCTCCCTGTCGGCTCGAACGTTCCCATGATCGACCCCAAAGCGCCCGTCGCGACGCTCACCGGGCTGCTCGCCACGCAAATCGTCATGATTGTCGGCGCCCTGATGCTCGGCCGCATGCGCGGGGCTCGACCGTGGCGCAGCCTCGCCCTCGCGCCGGCAGCGAACGGCGCCAGGGACTACCTGATCGGGACCCTCGCCACGATCGTGGTTCTCGGCATCTACAATATTGTCGTGATCTACGGTCTCCGTCACGATTTCTGGGCCGACTTGCGGCCTTTCGCCAGCCTCGTACGGCATGATGCCTGGCTGCTCGCCTTCTTGGCGATTGCGGTTGGCGCCCCGCTATCGGAAGAGCTGCTGTTTCGCGGGTTCCTGCAGTCGGCTCTCACGCCCGGGAGGCTCGGTTTCATCGGCGCAGCCGTCGTCTCGACCCTGTTCTGGGCCGCCCTGCACTGGGGCTACTCCATTGTCGGCATGATCGAGGTGGTGATCATCGGCCTGCTGTTCGCCTGGATGGTCGGCCGTAGCGGCAGCATCCGCCCCGGGCTACTGATTCACGCGGTTTACAATGGGGCTCTGACGCTTCTGCTGAGGTTCGGCCCGGTGCCGGTCTGAAGCGGGCATGCCGGCCCGGGCGGGCAGCTCGGGTGCCGAAAACAAGCATCCCGGGTGTTCGCAATGCTACGCTCCGCATTGACAGATCTTTACAGGCCCGGCCATTGTGTCGGCAAGGATGGGCGAGGGTTCAGTCTCGTTATGATTCGGCCGGTCGCTATCGCGGCAATAGCGGTGTCGGGCTTGCTGTGCACATCAGCAGGCATCGGGCACGCGTTCGATTGGAAGCGGCCGGAGTTCGAGATCCGGACCATGCCGACCCAGCCACCGGCTTTCTCGTCGCAATGCCAGTCGAGCAAGATTGCGGGCGACCAGTACCGCAGACCTCTTCGAGGCCTTCGGCGGGCCATTCGTCAGGGGCGCAATCCCACCATTCTCGCCATCGGATCCTCCTCGACGGTCGGTGTAGGCGCCTCGCGGCCGGCCAACGCTTACATCGCTCGGCTCGAAGTCGGCTTGGAGGCGGCGTTCTCGACCCAGGACTTCGAGGTTGTCGGAAAAGGCATGTCGGGCGAGGCCGCCGAGGGGCAGTCCGCCCGCATGCGCGACACCGTGGCCGAGGTGAAGCCTGATCTCGTGATCTGGCAGGTGGGCACGAACGACGCGCTGCATCACGTCGACATCGAGACCTTCAAGGCGTGCCTGCGCCGGACATTGAGCTGGCTGGCGGGGAATGGCTTCGACGTGGTCCTGGTCGATCCCCAGTACGGGGATGAACTCACAAAGGACGGCCATTACGAACAGGTCGTCGCGGCCATCGCCGAGATTGCCCGCGAGATGTACGTCCTGCTCGTCGATCGGTTCGAGGCGATGCGCGAACTGTCCCGCAAGCACGGCGACAGCAGCTATCTTGCCGCAGACAAGTTGCACCTGAACGATACAGGCCACAACTGCATGGCCGAGCAACTCGCGCGCGCTCTCGTTGCTGGCGTGCTCCAGGCCGACATCGAAGCGAATGTCGGCGCGCTCGTACCGATCGACGCTAATTGATCATGGCCCGCGCGCGGCTGGCTGAACGATGCCAGCCGGCTGTGGAGCCGACCTTCAGTATCGGTTGGCCGTCTTCGCGCCGTTCTCGGGCTTGAGGAAGACATCGACCCGCATGCCCGGCAACAGCGGCGGCTGACCGCCCAGATCGATGAACACCTCGAGCACGTCGACGTCGGTGGGCTTGCGCGGTCCCTTCTGCCCCATCCGGGATGGGCTGAGCGCCTGCGCGAAGCTCGCCACTTTGCCTTCGAACTCACGGCCGGGGAACGCGTCCGATCGCACGATCGCGGCTTGCCCCGCACGGACCTTGCCCGCATCGCGCTCCTCGATCTCCGCGCGAACGCGCAGCGAACGCACATCGCCGAGAACGGCGAGCGGGGCTTCGAGGCTCGGCACCACGCTTTCACCAACCGTTGCCGCGACCTGCAGGACGGTCACGTCCTTGGGCGCGCGGATACGGGTCCGCTCGAGCGCGGCGTCGGCGATCGACCATTCGGCGCGTGCTGCGGCCAGCGCCGATTCCAGGCGTGTCTGGGCCGGGAGACCATCGACCGCCTGCGCCTTCCTCAGCGCCGCACGCGAAGTCTCGACCCGGTCTCGGGTGCTGACGACGGCCTGTCGGGCCTTGTCGGTGTCCGCCGGGGTCGCGGTTCCCGCGCGACGCGCGCGGACGACGCGGTCGTGTTCCGCGCGCGCCTGAGACAATCCACGTTCGGCGTTCGCCAGGGCGTCCTCGGCCGCCCGGCGATCCTGCGCCAGTTTACCGACGGTCTCGCCGTCGCGCTCGCGCTTGCGCACGCTGACCTCGGCTTCCGCCGCGAGCAGACGTGCTTCGAGTTCGGTATCGTCGAGGCGCGCTATCAATTCGCCGGCGGCGAGCTTGTCACCGATTTGCGCCAGCACATCGACGATGCGGCCCGGTGCTTGCGTCGTAATGCGGATCTCTCCGCCATTGGGCTCGACGCGCCCCGGCGCTGCCGATGCCCATTGCGCTGCCGCGGCCGCGCCTGCCGGCTTTGCCGCGGACTGCGCAGGCTGGGTCGCTGCCCCTGGAGGCGCTGTCGCGACGGTCGGCGCGATCGTCGGCCCGCTGCCGACGTGACGCGGGATGAAGTAAGCGATGGCGATCGCCGCAGCAGCCGCCAGAATGAGAGCATTCACAGTCGAGTCGCCCCTAAACATGGGCCTTCCGTTTCTTTCCTGGAGCCAGTTTGTGAACCGTTTCCGCGCCGTCCGCGCGCCGCTCCTCGCCGACGATCGAACCGTCCTCGATTTTGAGGATTCGATCGGCGTACGGGATCGTGCGTGGATCGTGAGTGACCGCGAGCACGGCATGTGACTTGTCTTTGGCGATTTCGGCCAGCAGCTTCATCACGGCTTGACCATTCTCGCTGTCGAGCGCGGCGGTGGGTTCGTCCGCGAGGATCAGCGACGGCTTGCCGGCAAGCGCACGGGCAACGGCGACGCGCTGCTTCTCACCGCCGGAGAGGTTGCCCGGATGCGCGCGCATGCGGTGTGAGAGGCCGACGAGCTGGAGTGCGCGTTGCGCCCTGACGGTGGCCTCCGAGCCGCGGTCGCCGCGCACGTCGAGCGCGAGGCGGACATTCTCTTCCGCAGTCAGCGTGGGAAACAAGTTGTAGCCTTGGAAGATGAAGCCGACATGGCGGCGGCGCAGATCGGCGAGCGCCTCCGGCGACAAACCCGAGGTGTCGTTACCGGCGAGCATCAGCCGGCCGGAGGTCGGCGTCATGATACATCCAAGGATCGACAGCAAGGTCGTCTTGCCCGAACCTGATGGCCCCATGAGCAGGGTCAGTTCGCCGGCGCGAATCGTCAAATCGACACCCTTGAGCGCGCGCACCTTGCCGGCACCCTTGCCGAGTTCTTTGACGATGCCGGTTGCGACGACGACGGAGTCGGCTGTCATTTGCTGAACACCATCGTCGGATCGAGTTTCGTCACCTTGCTGATGGCCGTGACCGCCGAGAAGGCGCACATGCCGACGGTCAGCAGGAACAGCAATCCCGCAAGTCCCCAGGTCATGACGATCGGTAGCGCCGTATTCTCCGTGAAGAACACGATCAGCAGGGATATCGCCATGCCAAGGACATATCCCAGGATCGCCGAGAGCGCGGCCTGGGACAGGATCACCTTGTAGATGTAAGCGGACGAGGAGCCCAGAGCGCGCAGCGTCGCGAACTCGTTGAGGTGATCCTTCGTGCTCGAGTACAGCGTTTGCGCAACGATCACCGTTCCCACCACTAGTCCGAGGATCGCGCCGCCGATAAGGGCGACGCCTGCGCCCGTCGCGAACAGCCAGTGATTGAGGCTTCGCTGACGGAATTCCGCTTTCGTCAGCACCTCGCCATCGGGAATCTTGGGCTTCAAAGCATCGCGAACGGTCTCCGGCGATACTCCGGCCTGCACCTTCACGAGGACGTAGGTGATCTGGTCCGCCGGCATCGAGAGCAGCGCGCGCGCCCGGTTCAGCGTCGTGAACACGAACGGCGTGACTGTGAAGGAGCGGATGCCGTCGGTCAGACCGGTGATACGCACCCGCGATCCGCCGATCTGGGCCGTGTCGCCGACACCTTTGACCCCGAGTTCCTCGAGATAGGTCTTGTCGATGAAGACCGCATCGCGCGCGCCGAGGCTCGAGACCTGACCTTCGACCACGTTCCAGGGCGCAAGCCCGCCGTCCTCGACGTCGGATCCGATCACCACGGCGAGCGTCGAGCCGCCCGTCGGTTTTTTCCAGTCGGTGAAGGAGGCGACCAGCGGGATCGCCCGCTCGACCCCGGGAGTCGAGAGCGCGGTATACTTCTCGCGCAGGCTGATCGGCTGGGCTTCCTCGAAATTCTTGGTCCCGTAGGCCATGATCCAGACGTCGCCGTCCGCCCGGTCGATCGTCGAGATGATCATGGTCCGGGCACCCAGGTAGAGGCCGAGCTGGACCGCGACGAGGACGATCGAGAACAGGATTCCGATCAGGGTGACGGCGAGCCGCACCCGATCGTGGAACAGGTTTCTGAAGGCCAGAAGGAAAGTCATATCAACTCGATAATGCCCTCATGGGCGCTGCGGGTCGCGAGGCTGCCGCGGCTGTGAGAGTAGTGTCAGGCCGCCATCGGCGAGGCGACGTGCGCCAACGGCCCACGCGATCTTCGATCGTCGCGAGACCTTATATAGGAAGCCGCTGACTGAATTGCGACCATGGTCCAGTAACCTAAAGAAGATGGCAAAGTCTTGCTGCTGGAACCACCGGGCTACGAAAGGTCGCAGATGCACGTGCTGCCACAATCTGTCCTCCGCGGGATGTCAGAAGCCCGGTATGCTTGAAAAATCTTCACGAAAACGTGTGCGAACCAGCCGTTTGGTTAACGGCGTCTCACTAATCCTGCCCCTGGTCTTGCTCGGGGCGGCAGCAGTTGCGCGCGCGTCGGGAAGCGATGTCTCCGGGGTGTGGATCGATCACACCGGCAAGGGTGCGGTCGAGATCACCCCCTGCCCGACCAAGCCAGCCCATCTGTGCGGTCACGTGGTTTGGTTGAAGGAGCCAGTCGACCGAAATGGCCGTCCCCTGGTCGACGCGCGCAATCCGGACCCGGCGCGCCGGGGCCAGCCGATGTGTGGCACCCAGATCATCGGCGAACTCTCTCAATCAGGCGGGGCTTGGGACAAGGGCTGGATCTACAATCCCGAGGACGGGGGCCGTTTCGATGTCGAGGTCAAGCGGCGCTCGCCGGACCAGATCGTCGTGCATGGCTATGCTGGTATCAAGTTCCTCGGAGAGAGCTTCGTCTGGAAGCGCGCGGCACCGGATCTTCCGCGCTGTAAGTCGCAGAACTGACCGGCCCGGTTGGATCGCGTGAGCCCGCCGGGTCCTGCGGCGGTGCCGCCTTCAGCTCTTGCCGGCGAAGACGAACGCGGCGCCTGCGGCGATCAGAGCGAACCCGATCAGATGGTTCCAGCTGAGCGACTCCTTCAGGTAGAGCACCGAAAAGGCGGCAAAGACGACCAAGGTTATCACCTCCTGGATCGTCTTGAGTTCGGCGGCCGAATAGACCGCATGGCCGTATCGGTTCGCCGGCACCGCCAGGCAGTATTCGACGAAAGCGATGCCCCAGGAGCCGACGACGACCAGCCATAGCGGTTTGGATTTGAAGTTGAGATGTCCGTACCAGGCCAGGGTCATGAATACGTTGGAGGCGACCAGGAGCAGGACGGGCTGGAGGTAGGGCCAGGTCGGCATGCGTGCTTGTCCTATCGAGTGCTACAAAGACTGGGTAAAGACGGAGGTGCCTCGCTTCGGCGCATCATGTCGCTCGGTGTAGTCCGCCAGCACGAGGCATTATTGCCGGAGCAGTTCGCAATGAAGCCCTCGTCCGCCGAAGTCTTGATCCGCTCGCATCGCCCCGGCGATATCGGTTGGATCACGCACCGGCACGGCGTTCTCTATCATGCCGAATACGGTTGGGACGCCACCTTCGAGGCGATGGTGGCGAGGGTCGCCGCCGACTTCATTGATCACTACGATCCCGCGTCGGACCGCGCCTTTATAGCCGAGCGCGGAGGCGCGATCGTCGGCTCGGCCATCGTGGTCCGGAAATCGGAACAGATCGCGAAGCTACGTCTCGTCTATGTGGAGCCGACTGTCCGCGGCCTCGGCGTCGGCCGGCGGCTGCTCGACGAGGCGATGGGTTTCGCCCGGGCTGCAGGCTATCGGCGCATGACCTTGTGGACCAATGACATCCTGCTGGCGGCCCGCCGCCTCTATGAAACTGCAGTATTTGGCCTCGTCGCCAGTGAGCCTTATCGGGGTTTCGGCCGTGATTTGGTGGGGGAAACCTGGGAGCGCGACCTTTGATGGCGGCGCGCATAAAGTTGACGTAAACGTCAACTTTGACTAGGTTCCGCGCCATGACGAACGAGGTGGTCGAGGAGCCTTTCGAGGTCGTCGCCGCGGACGGCGTGGCGATCGCGTCGAGGCTTTACCGGTCCGGCGACACCACCGGCGCGGCCACGATCATCGCCAGCGCCGTGGGCGTGCCGCAGGGGTTCTACCGGGCGTTCGCCCGCCATCTGGCTGTACGTGGGCGTCCTGTCGTCACCTTCGACTGGCGCGGCATCGGCCGCTCCCTTCATGGCCCCATCCGCGAGTTTCGCGGCGAGCTGCGCGACTGGGGGCAACGCGATGCACCCGCAGTGATCGACGAGGTTCGTCGCCGATATCCGCACCGTCGGCTGCACTGGATCGGCCACAGCTACGGCGGCGGTTTTGCCATTGCGCTTGCCGCCAACAGTCATCTGATCGATCGCCACCTCGGCATCGCGACGCCACACGCCTACTGGCGCGACATGTCCGCGCCGGAGCGCTACCGCATTGCCGTGCTCATGCGGCTTTTCCTGCCGGCCACGGTCAGGCTTGCCGGCTACGTGCCCGGGCGCCTCAGCGGCTTCGGCGAGGACCTGCCGGGCGGCGTGGCTCGCGAATGGGCCCGTTGGATCTTGCATCCCGACAGCATGTTCGGAGTGCTACCGGCGCAGCACACGGCTCCTGCCGCGCAATTCCGAGCGCCGATGTGCTTCTTCCGCTTCGCCGACGATCCCTGGGCGACCGCGCGCGACACTGAACGGATCATGGCCCGGTTTCCATCGGCCGAGCGCTCGATCCGGGTACTCGGCCCGGTCGACGCCGGCGGGCAGAAGATCGGGCATATGGGCTTTTTCCGCAGCCGCTTTGCCGACACGCTGTGGCCGCAAGCGGTGCGCTGGTTGGATGAGGAGATCGACAGCAGATGACGACGACCACCGCTTCTCGACCCACCGACAGCGTGGCCGTCGAGTTGAGACCTGCCGACGGTGTTCTCCTGCAGGGCCGGGTGCTCGCGCCGCAGGCACCTGGGCCGCTCACCGTCGTTTCCCCTGCGACGGGAGTTACGGCGCGCTTCTATCAGCGCTTCGGGGAGTATCTGGCCTCCTCCGGCCGGCCCGTTCTCCTGTTCGACTACCGCGGACAGGGCGCATCGGCGCCGAAATCCCTCGTCGGTTGCCCCGCGCGTTTCCGCGATTGGGGCATCCTGGACATTCCGGCGGCGATCGATTGGAGCGCCGCGAACTATGACAGGCGTCCGCTGCACTGGATCGGCCACAGCTTCGGCGGCTTCGGCACGGGCCTCGCCCATAACAATGCCCGGATCGACCGTCTGTTCGCCTTCGCGAGCATGAGCGCCGATGTTCGGTTCATGAGCCCGTGGGTGCGGGTCAAGACCGCGGTGCCGTTCTTCGCCGGCACCCTGATCGCGCGCACGCTCGGCTACCTGCCTCCCGGCCTGATCGGGGCTGAGCCCCTGCCCAAGCACGTCATGCTGGAATGGTACCGGTTCTGCACGACCAAGGGCTTCCTGTTCGGCATCCCGGATCTCCCCGAGAAGCGCTTCTTCGAGGGGCTTCGCGCCGACGTGCGGCTGTCGTTCGCAGAGGACGACGGCTGGGTGACCCGCGCAGGGAGCGAGCACCTGCTAGCGCAAATGCCCGCCGTTTCCTCCCGCTCGATCTGGCAGATCGCTCCCGGCGAGGCCGAAGGGCGGGCGCTGGGTCACGTCGGTTTCTTCAGGTCGGAGCATCGCGAGACGCTCTGGCCGAAGGCGCTGTCGTGGCTGGACGGTGAGCAGGCCTCCGGCGCGTGACACAGGCGCGGCAACAGCGCGTTGCTTGCCCGATCTGGCGGCGTATGCTGGTCTGAACCGTCACAACGAGCAGCCGCGAGAGCCGAAGCATGTCCATAGACCAGCTCAAACACACGATCGCACGCGAGTTCGGCACACCGGCCGTGGTGATCGACCTCGATCGCGTCGAGCAAAATCTCGCGCGCGTGCAGGGGATCTGCGATCGGGCCGGCGTCGCGAACCGGCCGCACATCAAGACCCATAAGATACCGAAGCTCGCGCAGCGCCAGATCGAGCTGGGCGCCAAGGGTATCACCTGCCAGAAGCTCGGCGAGGCCGAGGTAATGGCCGACGCCGGCATCGGCGACATCCTCGTCTCCTACAACCTCATCGGGGACGCCCGCGCCAACCGTCTCGGTGCTCTTCTCGCCAGGGCGCCGGACGTGAAGGTCGCGACGGACAACCCCGTGACGCTCGAAACCTATCGCTCAGCGGCGGCCCAGGCGGAGAAGACATTGGGCGTCGTCGTCGAGTGCGACACGGGCCGCAAGCGTGCGGGCGTCGAGACCCCGCGGGAAGCGATCGCCCTGGCGCGCGAGATAAGCCAGTCGCCCGGCCTCGCCTTCAAGGGTTTCCTCTTCTATCCCACGGAGACGAGCTGGCCCGAAACGCAGCGCTTTCTCGACGAGGCCAATGCCGGCATCCGCGAATTCGGCCTGACGCCGCAGATCGTTTCGACGGGAGGCTCCCCGAACATCGCCAACGTCGGCAAGCTCGCCGGAGCAAGCGAGCACCGGCCGGGAACCTACATATTCAATGACCGGATGCAGGTGGCCGCCGGTGTCGCCACACTCGACGATTGCGCACTGACCGTCTTCGCGACCGTCGTCTCCCGGGCAGGCCCCGATCGCGGTATCCTCGATTCCGGTTCGAAGACGCTCACCAGTGATTCCGGCGGCCTCGACGGCTATGGGCTCATCCTGGAACATCCGGAAGCCCGCATCAAAGGCTTCGCGGAAGAGCACGGCTTCCTCGATCTGTCCAAGTGCAATGCCCGGCCGAAGGTCGGCGATATCGTGCGTGTCGTGCCGAACCACGTCTGCGTGGTCGTCAACATGGTCGATCAGCTGATCGCCGTGCGCGGCGATACGGTCGTGGAGGTGCTGCCGGTCGCGGCACGCGGCAAGCTAGTCTGACGCCGTTCAGCATCAACCGGTCGACGCGTACCAGGCAGATAGCAGCAGGAGCGCCGATGACCAGACCAGCCAGCCGGCGCCGGTCCGCATCGCCACGGGATCGGCGCCGTAGATCGCCGGAAACGCCGCGAGTGAAAGGCCGACGAGCAGCAGGACGACGGCGCTGAGCACCACGGCGGCCGACAGACGCTGAGCACGCTTGAGGCCCAGCAACACCCCCAGGAGCAGCATCAGGAGTTCCGCGACCGGCAGGCCCGCGGCATACGCGGCGACCGTCATCCAGCCGCCTTGGAAGGGAGCGGGAAAGATGCGCACGGCCATGGCCGCCATCAGCCAAAGCACGAAGCCGGCCAGCAGCAAGGGCAAGACGTGCTCGCCCAATTGCGCCTGACGCTCTCTGAAATTGAAACGTGCCACCACACCCCCGTGCGCAAGTCCCGGAAGACGCCGGCTTTCCGCCGTCCATGCATTCTTCCGCGTTGGCATGCTAGTCTCCGCCCGCATATACAGGACCGACACGGTCGAAGCCATCCGGAGTGCTCTATCGATGACCGATGTGATCGACGGTACCGCTCACCTTGCCAGGCAGACGCTTCGCTTCGGCGTCTACTACGCTGCCGCGCGGCTGCTCGCCCGCTCGGTGCCCCCGCCGCCCGAGAGACCGGATGGCGGGCAGCGCCAGCGCTCCGTTCGGATGCCTGCGACGGGGGACGTCCTCGCCGATCTGCTCGCATTGATCCGTGAAGATGCTGCGAATGTGCGCGACGGTCTTTATCCAGCGATGGCGGACGAGCACGACCTCATCCAGTGGTTCGGGCGCATGCGCGCGATGTTCGCCGATGCGCCGGCCGCCATGGAGCGGCGCTCGACACGTGACGCGACGACCGCGTCGGAAGTCGAAGGCGCCGAGCGGCTCCCCGAATACTATCGGCAGGATTTCCACTTCCAGACCGGCGGGTACCTGACCGAGGACAGCGCGAGGCTCTATGACGCTCAGGTCGAGACCCTGTTCATGGGCGCGGCGGGCCCCATGCGGCGGGCGGCGCTTGCGGGTCTCTTGCACGCCGTGCAGGGGCGGGACCAGCGCACGCTGCGGATCTTGGATGTCGCGTGCGGCACGGGTCGGTTGCTCCGTCAGATGCGTCTGGCGCTACCCGCTGCACGTCTGACCGGGCTCGACCTGTCAGCGAGCTATCTCACCGAGGCGCGCAGCCACTGCGCAGGCCTTCGACCGCTCACATGGGTCGAGGGAAATGCCGAGCATCTGCCGTTCGAGGATGGCGGTTTCGATGCTCTCACCTGCGTCTATCTGTTCCATGAGTTGCCGCCGCAGGTCCGGCGCACGGTGGCGCGGGAGATGGCGCGCGTGCTTCGGCCGGGCGGCGTCGTCGTTTTCATGGACAGCATTCAGCACGGCGATCACGCGATGTTCGACGCCTTGCTGGACGCGTTTCCTGTCCGCTTTCACGAACCCTATTTTCGCCACTACACCGTCGATGACCTGGGAGCGATCTTCGCCGAGGCGGGGCTAGAGCCACTGCGCACGAAACGCGCCTTCCTCTCGAAGGTCGTCGTTGCCCGCAAACCGGCAGACGTCGCAGCCTAGGTTCCGGGCGCCTGGCGGCTCACTTTCTCACCGCCCAGGCGACGCCGAGCGTCGTCACCACGATACCCGCCATCTGCACCGGCGCGAGCGTCTCGCCGAAGAGCAGCCAGGCCTCGATCGCGGCCGCCGGTGGCACCAGGTAGATCAGCGACGCTGCCTGAGAGACGGCCCCGCGACGAATCAGCCACAGGTAGAGTGCGACGCCGCCGATCGAGAGCGCGAGCACGGACCAGGCTAGGGTGAGGACGCTCGTGAGATTCACGTCGAAGCGCATCGGTTCGAGCAGCCACGCAAGCGGCCAGATGAATGCGATCGACGCGAGATACTGGATCAGCGTCATCGTCCTCAGGTCGCCCGAGGGCACGAATCGCTTCTGGTAGATGCTGCCGAGCGTCACCGCCACCATGCCGGCGAGATTGATGCCGAGCGCGAGGATCGGACTCTGGCCCAGTCCCGAGAGCCCGGCCGCGATCTTGGGCTGCAGCACGAGCAGGATGCCCAGAAATCCGAGCAGGACTCCAAACCACTGTCGTGCGCTCAGCCGCTCCCCAACCAGGCTTGGCGCAAGAAGTGCGGTGAGGATCGGCTGCATCGCCGCGATCACACCGGAAACACCTGCCGGAACACCGTGGGCGACGGCCCACCAGACGGCGCCGAGGTAGATCGCGTGGATCAGCAGACCGGATACCGCGATGTGCCCGGCCTGTGTCCACGTCTGCGGCCATGGCGCGCGCGCCAGCGCGATGAGAACGGCCAGGACCGCTGCTGCGCACGAGAAGCGGATCAGCAGGAACGTGAGTGGGTCGGCGTGTGGCGCGGCCGCTCCAGCCGAGATCCAGCCGGTGGACCACAGCAAAGCAAAGGATAGAGGTGCGAGGGCGACGATGACGCGTTGCATCAGGCGTTGGCACCGAGTGCGCGGTCGAGATCGGCAATCAGATCACCGACATCCTCGAGGCCTGCGGAGAGCCGCAGCAGATCGCTTGGGCAGGGAGTCCCAGGCCCCTCGATCGATGCCCGGTGCTCGATGAGGCTTTCCACCCCACCCAGCGATGTCGCCCGCTTCCAGATCCGTACGTTCGCGGCCGTGCGGATCGCCGCTGCCTCGCCGCCGCGGACCCGGATGGACAGCATGCCTCCGAACCCTCCCGCCATCTGTCGCTTGGCGAGGCCATGATCGGCTGCCGCGGCGAGGCCGGGATACAGCACGTGCGAAACGCGCGGGTCGCGCTCGAAATGACGGGCCAGGGCGAGCGCGGTCTCGCACTGTCGCGCGACACGTACGTGAAGCGTCCTCATGCCGCGCAGGAGCAGGAACGCTTCGAGGGGTCCCAGGATGCCGCCCAGCATCTTGCGCACGCGGACGGCGCGCTCGAAGTAATCGTCTCGTCGGGCGAACGCCAGCGCACCCGCGATCACGTCGGAATGGCCGTTGAGATACTTGGTTGCGGAATGCATCACGAGGTCGGCGCCATGTTCGATCGGCCGGGTCAGCACCGGCGTGGCAACCGTGGAATCGACTGCGAGCACCGCCCCGGCGCCACGGGCGATGTCGGCTGCCCCTTTGATGTCGGAGATCGTCCAGAGCGGGTTCGCCGGCGTCTCCAGCCAGATCATGCGCGTCTTGCCGGGCCGGACCGCGGCACGGATCGCTTCGAGGCTCGACGCATCGGCGAAGCTCGTCTCGATGCCGTGACTGCGCGCGTCCTCGGCGAGCCAAGAGCGCAGGGCCCAATACATGACGGACGGAGCCACGACGTGGCACGGCCGCTCCAGGGCGAGGAAGGCCTGGGTAGCCGCCGTCATGCCAGAGCCGGAAACAAGGGCGGCGTCCGCTCCTTCAAGGGTTGCGATAACGTCCTCGCATTCGCGCACGATGTTGTTGTCGGGCCGGCCGTAGAGATAGCCGCGGCTATAGCTGTTGTCGGGCTCGCGCAGATACGTCGTCGCCAAGTGGATCGGCGGCACCACCGCTCCGGTCGCTTCGTCGATCCGGCCGCCGGCCTGCGCGGCGTAGGTCGCAGGCTTCATCGGGGGCTTGGCGTCGCTCATCTCGGTCGCTCTCTCGATCTTGAGCCCTGGCCTGTATCAGACGGGGCGCGGCAGGACGAGACGGGCGCGAGGGGAGGCAGGCATGACGGCGGCAGGATGGTCTGACGAGGCGGTTTCGGGATCGTGCGGGTCCCAAACTGGGAAATGCCTTGTTTCAGCCGCTGCCGCGCCCAGACATCGGCGAGATCGTTTCTTACGACCGTTCACTGACATCGACCACAGCGCAGGGGTATCGCGGTGCGGTCGGTCGGCCCGGGGTGGGCGTGGTGCCGAGACGACCCGACAGCCTCCCAAGTAGCGTGCGAACGCACGACCATTAAGGGGGTTTTAACCGTTAGAGGGTTAACCGGTGGTGGCTGTAAAGGTGAACGCCATGTCTTTTGTCATGCGTATGGACCGTTCGAACGTCACTGCTTCCAGAGTTCGTGCCACCGTCGCGATCGCGATGGCGGGGACGCTGCTGGCTGGCTGCTCGACCAATATCGCCCGGCTGGAGAACCCGCCTCCGGTTCAGACGGCCGACAAGGCGCCGACCCCGAGCGCGTCGATCTACAATCAGCGCAGCGGGACCGGCGGTCCGGTCGAGCCGAATTCCTGGCCGAATTCCGGCGCGCGCGGTCCGCTGCCGCCTCCTGCCGTCCAATCCAATACTGCCCGGGTCGAGCGGGCACCCGATCAGCCGCCTCCGCTGACCGGCGGACCGATCGCTTCGGTCAATCCCTCCGTGCCGTTCGACGCTCCCAAAGCCAAGTCTGAGGCGCGCGGCCAGGCGCCGGCCCCGTCGGCTGGCGGCACCTCGGTCGAGGTTCAGCCCGGCGACACCCTCTACGGGCTGTCAAAGAAGCACAGGGTTCCCATATCCGCACTGATGTCGGCGAACGGCTTGAAGTCGGCTGATCTCAAGCCCGGCCAGAAACTGGTGATCCCGGCAGGCGGTCAGCGTCCCCACGCCAAGGCCGAACGGCTGGCCGAGCCGCAGCCCTCGGCGCAGCCCAAGCAGCCCGCCGCCGCCGTGCGCGAACTGCCGCAGACCGACTGGTCGGGCACGCACACGGTGAAATCCGGCGAGTCGCTCTACGGCCTGTCGCGCACTTACAAGGTTTCGCTCCCGGAGCTGCAGCGCGTGAATGGCGTGACCGATCCGACGAAGGTGAGGCCGGGCACGGTCCTGAAGGTTCCTGGAACGGGAGCGCCGACGGCCGCAGCACCCGCGACGGTCAGCGACGCCCCTGCGACGGTAGGCGTGCCTGCATTGCCGGCGGGCTCCGTGGTCGCCCCGACCCGGATGCTCAACGGCCCCGCCGAACAGCGCAGCGATCCACAGAACCAGCCGGCTCCGGCACAGGTGGCCTCCACGACGTCGCCTGCCACCGAGAAGGCGGCACGGGCAACCCAGCCCGCCGCAGCCAATGCGGTGAAGTTCCGCTGGCCCGTGCGCGGCAAGACGCTCGCCGAGTTCGGCAAGCGGCCCGACGGCACGCACAACGACGGCATCAACATCGCCGTTCCTCTCGGCACCGAGATCGCAGCAGCGGAGGCCGGCACGGTCGCCTATGCCGGCAGCGAGTTGAAGGGATACGGCAATCTCGTGCTCGTGCGGCACGACAACGGCTGGGTCACCGCCTATGCCCACGCCGATCAGATTCTGGTCAAGCGCGGCGATTCGGTTAAGCGTGGCCAGACGATTGCCCGCGCAGGAAGCACGGGCACCGTCGATCAGCCGCAGGTTCACTTCGAGCTGCGCCAAGGCTCCAAGCCGGTCGACCCGATGCCGTACATGGAGAAGTGAGCCGGTCGCGCACGATCGGTCTCGGCTCCTCGCGCGAGGGGCGCAGAAGCCGCCGGCGATCACGTGATGCGCCGCCGCTCCTTCGTCACGCCCTTGACGAGCAGTTCCACGCATTCCCTGATCCTGGGAACATCGCGCAAGTCGCGATGGACGACGAGCCACAACTCGCGTGTAAGCACCGGCTTCTTCGGCTCGCACCGCTCGACGCCCTCGAGCTTTTCGCCGATCATCTTGGGCAGGAGGCCGACGCCTAGGCCCTGCACCACGGCCGCGATCCTTACGTTGATGTTGTTCGTTCTGAATAGAATGCTTCCGGGTGGCGCCATGGCCTCGAGCGCCAGCACCTCGGGCAATTCCGGCGGCGTCATGTAGTACCCGATGTAACGGCGCTGCGACTCGGGCTGTCCCGAGAGGTGGGAAGTCGCGGCATACGCGAAGTACGCGATGTCGCCGAGCTTGCGCGTGAAAAGGTCACCCGAGGTCGGCCGGCCGAGCCGGAGCGCGATGTCGGCATCCCGCCGCGCGAGACTGAGGTTCTCGTTGCTAGCGACGACCTCGAGCTCCAGTCCAGGATGGCGCTGTTGAAGCTCTGTGATGATCGGCATGGCGAGATGGGTCGCCACCATCTCCGTCGCCGTGATCCTCACCGGCCCTGCGATCGCGGGTGTGACCCCGGCGAAGGCCCTGGCGATGGCCAGAGCCGGTTCTTCCATGTCTTTGGCCAGTGCGGCGATCTGCGCACCGATGCCGGTCGGCACGAAGCGACCGTCCTGGCGCTTGAAGAGCGGCCTGCCCAACGCCTGCTCCAGTGCTGCGATCCTCCGAGAGACCGTCGCATGCGTGACGCCGAGCGCCCGCGCGGTCGAGGAGAGCGAGCCGTGCCGGGTCAGCTCCACCAGGAAGCGCAGGTCGTTCCAGTCGGGGTTGGCTGTGCGAAATTGATCAGGCATTGATAATACATAGCAGATGACTGTTCATTTTCATTCATATACGATTTTGGCTGATCGTTGGACGCGCGCCCAAGCAGTCGACGTCGGCGAACCCGCGTTCAGTGGCCGGTAGGTCACGGCCATTTGCCACCATTCAATTGTTCGAAAACCCTTTGGCGACTGCTGGTCGGCTCAGGCCCCAATGGTCCCATTGGCAGAGGAGTCCAACGGAATGTCACCACGCCCCGCTTCCGTGGAAAATACCGCACCGCCGCTGACCGGGTCCGTGATCCATCTTCTCCACCGCGCCGGTCAGGTAGCCGAGGTCGTCTACACGCGGGTTGCGGGAGAGTACGATCTCACGCCGCGCCAGTACGCCGTGCTTGTGGCTGCGGCTCGCGAACCCAACATCAGCCAGATCGGCCTCGTGCGGGAGACCGGCATCGACCGCTCCACGCTCGCCGACATCGTCAAGCGGCTGATCCGGAAGGGCCTGCTCCAGCGCCAGCGCACCAAGTCGGATGCACGCATGTACGCAGTGCGCCTGTCGTCCAAGTCGCTCGATGTCTTCGAGGCGGCCAGCAAGCAAGCCGCCAAGGCTGATGCCATGCTGCTGGCGATGCTGCCGGCAGCCGATCGTGCTCCGCTCATGAGCGCGCTGCAGAAACTCATCGATGCCTACGAGGCTCAGCGCGAAACCGCTGCATCGCCGGTGGCGGCGGCGGAGCCGTCGCCGTCCGTCACGCAGGAACCTGCGATGCAGCCTCAGCGGGTTCGCGCTCGCTGAAGGTCATGCCAGCGCATCGAAGATGCGCTTTGCGACGGCCTTGTCGTCGAGGTAGCCGACGATCCCGTGCCGATTCGAGCTGTGATTGCTGACGGCGGCGTTGTTCTCGATTGCCGGGGTCACGGGAAAGTTGTTCCCGTCGAGCGGCTTCAACGCGACGACATCACGTTCGTCGAAGGCATTGTACCAGCTGCTTCCGGCGTTGCTGAGCCTACCCAGCCGTTGTTTGATCGCGTTGATGCCCAGTGGTGAGCCGACGGTGACGTATCGTGGCTTCTTGCCGCCGTTCTTCTTCGCGAACGCGCGCAAGATGTTGAATCCGACAACGCTGCCGAGCGAATGGCCGACCACCGCGACGGTGTCGCCGGAGAGGTTCTGCGACGCGATGCTGTCCACCTCCTCGCGGATGTCTTCCTCGGTGAGGTAGAGATAGACGTCGCGCAGCAGGACGCCGAGAACCGCGCTGCTGAGGTCGGGCGCCGCATCGTCGATCAGGGCGATGATCGCCTGGATCCACTCCCAGTTGAGTGGCCCCTTCTGAGTGGCGACTTGATCGCCGTGCACCCTTGCGATCTGCGCTCTGATGGCTGCGGGCTCCAAGCCGTGGATCCTGGCCAGTTCGTCTGCGACTTCGGCCTGAAAATCATCGTAGCCCCGGTCGCCTTCGACGCCTTTCGGAGACGCCTCCGGCCCGGTCGGCCGGTTGGCCGCGTCCACCAGCGCCGCGAGGCGGTCGCCATAGAAGGGGAAATCGATCGTCAGGCCGGCCGGCCGCTGCAGATTCGACTTCGCGAGGCCCCTGTCCCAGGCAGCGAGCCACTCGTTTTTCAAGGCCGTGCTGTTCTTGCCTTGCTGGTCACGTCCGTGGATCAACAACAAGCGCTTCATTGCAATTCTCCTCGATCAATGGCTGCGAGTATCGATGCCATGCGTGCCGGTTCGAACGTCGTCCAGAGCGACGGGCGGAGGTCTTGCCAAGCATCGGCGAGCGCCGCGGGCAGCGTTACGTTCCGCGAGCCGAGCAGCGACCAGCCCTGCGTCAGCATCGGGCAGCAGGGTACGACGGGCAGCGGACTGGGGTGGGCGCTGCCTCTCGCTCCACCGGTTCCGCGTCCATCGGGCCCGACCCGATGCGCGAGCAGCGCGATATCGAACAGCAAGCCCCCGAACTGCTGGCTGAGGATATCGTCGATCTCCGAAACGTCCTCCATCGACGAGCGATCTGCGCGAGTCCCGCGCCAGCCCGCCATGCGATAGAGGTAGGCGGAGTAGATGCCGAGCGCGGGATCGAGCGATTTGCGCATTCGAAACATCTCGGCCATCGACTGGGCCATCTCGAATTGCGGAACATTGAGGATGCCGTCCTGCGCCAATGATGCGATCTGCGCGTGACGCGAATCGATGATCTGTCGATCCTGCTCATAGGCCTGAAAGAAATCTGAGTTCGACGAGGGAACGTACCTGACGCTGAAGATGCCCGCGTCGCCCACCGCGACGTGTGCGATGAAGCCGCGCAGGGCCGCGACAAGTGTACCGCTGCCGTCTTAGAACTGGATTGCGATCGTCGCGGCCTGGGGCACGTTGAGCGCGTTGCCGACACGCACAACCGCGCCGGGGACGGAGTCGGCTTCGTGGGGAAAGCTGTCGACTGAAATCCCCGTCATGGCCCGGACTGCGCGTGCGCGGGCTCCGCGAACTGCGATCCCGGTGCTGGTCTCGAACTTCGCGACATCGCGCACCGTCACGTCGGCGATCGTGAGGCGCGCGCCGCGAAGTTTCATTGCCCGTGACTGCGCGCCGATTGCGGCGGGAGTTGGCGGCGAGATCGAGAGCCAGTCGCTCTCCTCGATCCTGGCCACGCCCTCGGGCCCCCCCCAGGTTCCGGGCCGCTCGGCTTGACCGAGGCTATGAAGAATTCGTCGTCGGAAGGAATGTTGAGGTCGGGCGTCTGCTTGACGATTTGTAGCTTTGCGGCCCGGATCGCTTCCTTCATCGCGGCGGGCATGACCTTCAGCAGCATGCGGTTCGTAACGACTTTTTTCGTCACGCCACCCACGCTTACGTCGCGCGCAACGCCCTCGGCCGCCGTGGCATAAATCGATCGCAGGCAGTGCGTCAGCAGGCTCCGCTTGCGACCGGAGTCGTCCAGCACCGCCTCCCATGAGACTGCGCCTGGAGCGGTCGACATGATGTGGTCGATCGTGGAACTAGCGAAGTTGCCGATTCTGATCGGGAAGATCTGCGTTCCCAGATGCCTCGTGCCGAAGCCGGTCGGCTGCGAGCGGCACGCGTCCGAGATGACGACCACGTTCGCGATTCCGCTGTCGCGGGCCAATTCGACCGACGCGTCGAGATTGATCGAGGCTTGCGGGTTCGCGGCTGCGTCGGAAAGGAGCCAGAGGTCCCGGACGGCGTTGGAGCGGAACCCATGGCCGGAGAAGTACAGGACCAGGACATCGTAGGTCTGTTTGTCGACGTATGCCCTGACGGCCGCAAAAACGTCGGCGGCGGCTACGGGGCTTCTATCGGCGTCTGACAGGAGAGTTACGTCGTAGCCTTCGGCGGCAAGCCAATCCGCGACCTCGGCCGCGCCCGAGGCCGCACTCTCCAAGGTCGCAAGTATGCCGGGATTATCGACGCCTATGACGATCGCACAGCGGCTCGTCCCGGCCGGGCCTTGTAATGTCCTGATCATATATGCGCACCAGTTGAAACACCTCGACCGTAGGTCCAATCTGGGCGGCGCGCAACTCGGGATGGAGCGACGTGGATCTGACGCCTAGAGTTCCACGATCTCCATGACGCCAGGCAGGGTCGCTATCTCGCCTTTGACGGCGGGCGAGACGTCGAAGCGTCGCCCCAGCGAGATGGTGGTCGCGCGCGCGAGCTCGGCGAGCTTCAGCACGACCTGAACTTCACCCTTGCCGCCCGGCTTGAGAGCCTTGCCGATGTCTTCGATCCGGCCCTTGGCGCGCTTCAGTGTAGTCTCGTCGATCGTGACCTTGATGCCTCGCTGTACGCCGGCAGCCGCCTTGTCGAGCGCTTCCATGCTCTCGACGCGGATCTTGACCGTTTCTCCCTCCCGCTCTGCGGTCACGTTGAGCAAGACCGCCGTCCCTGGTTGCAGCAGTGCGCGGCCTGCGGCGAGCGTGTCCGAGAAGATCACGGCCTCGAATTGGCCGGACGCATCGGTGAAAAGCGCGAAAGCGAACTTGTTGCCTTTCTGCGAGCGCCGCTCGCGCGCTGAGACTACGATCGCCGCGAGCCTGCCGGCGGTCGCGGTCAGTCCTGCCCGCCGCTCGAACTCCACGTACGGCGTTGCGCTGAGTTTGGGCAGCAAGGCTGCATATTCGTCGAGAGGATGACCCGAGAGATAAAATCCGATCGCTTTGAATTCCTCTGCGAGCCGCTCCATGGGTGTCCACATCTTGACGGGTCGCATGTCGAGTTTCGTGGCGCCGCCACCTCCGAAGAGATCTTGTGTGCCCGCGGCCGCGTCGCTGGCCAGCCGGTTGGCCAGCGCCAGCATCTGCTCCGCGTTGCCGTGAACCAATGCCCGGTTCGGCTCCAGCGCTTCGAAGGCGCCACCTGCAGCCATGGTCTCGAGATTGCGCTTGTTGAGAATTTTCGGACTCATACGGCGCGCAAAGTCCGAAAGGTCTGCGTACTTGCCGTTGGTGGAGCGCTCGGTGACAATCGTCTCGACTGCTGCCGTTCCGATGTTCTTCAGGGCTGCCAGCGCGTAGCGGATGGCGCCGGCCTGCCCCTTCTTCTGCGGCGGCTCGACGGTGAACTCCACATCGGAGCTGTTGACGCAGGGCGGCCGGACCGCGATGCCGCTCTTCCTGGCTTCAGCCGCGAACATCGCGAGCTTGTCGGTGTTGGCGAGATCGAGCGTCATGGACGCTGCGAGGAACTCCTCGCGGAAGTTCGCCTTCATGTAGGCGGTATGGAAGCTCACCAGAGCATAGGCCGCCGCGTGCGACTTGTTGAAACCGTAACCGGCGAACTTGTCGACCAGTTCGAAGATGTAGACGGCATCCTCCTTCTTGACGCCTCGGGATACCGCGCCCTCCACGACGCGCGCCTGCTGCTTGGCCATTTCGGCCTTGTCCTTCTTGCCCATCGCGCGGCGCAGCA
>CAYMEB010000061.1:0-21980 GCA_964389095.1 uncultured Hyphomicrobiaceae bacterium | reverse complement strand
TTTGCTCGCCGCCTCGTCGAAGGGCTGCCACACCTCGTCGTGAGGCTGCCGGCAGGAGACCTCTGCGTGGGTGTGAACGTCGATTGCGATCAGTTCGTCGATCTTCATGTCAGCTCCGGCAGTCCTGGATACTCGAGTGCGGCGGCAGCCGTGACAGGCGCTTATTCTTTTGGCGCGGTTACGCGCCCGGCGCGGCCTTCTAGAAACGCCTTGAGGCGCACGGCGGCCTCGGGGCTCGTCGACATCATGGCCGCCATCAGCGCCTCGAAGAAGAGGCCGTCGTCGTGGGACAGGTCTTGGATGCGGCTGAGGGCATTCGTCACCGCGAAATTCGACATCGGGGCGTTGGTGGCGATCTTGGCAGCGAGTTCCTTCGCCTTCGCCAGAGCGCCGCCTGCCGCGACGACATAGTTCACCAGGCCGAACCGCTCGCCGTCGGCGGCATTGAAGGTCCGCCCGGTGAGCATCATGTCCGTCATCTGCGCCACCCCGAGCAGTCGGGCGATGCGCACCGATCCTCCGCCGCCGACGAAGATGCCTCTTTGCCCCTCGGGCAGGCCGAAATAGGTGGTCTCGTCGGCCACGCGCAGGCTCGCTGAAGCTGCGAGTTCCAGCCCGCCACCGACGACAGCCCCGTGCAGGGCGGCGATGAACGGGATCTGGCCGCGCTCCATTTCTTCGAAGATCCGGTGCCACATGCGCGAATGATAAAGCCCCTCCAAGGGGGTGCGCTCGAGATGCTCTGCGAGATCGAGACCCGCCGAGAAGTGCTTGCCGTTGCCGTGCACGATGCCGACACGCGCCTCCTTGGCGGCGCGGCGGATGGCGGCTTCCAGCGCATAAATGAGGCCGTCGTTGATTGCGTTCCGCTTGTGGGGACGGTTGAGGGTGAGGACGGCGACAGGACCGTCGATTTCGTAAGTGACCAGATCTGACTGCATCGGAGCGCTGGGTCCCTCTACTGCGTGCGAGCCGCTGAGTTGCGGGAAGGCGGCACGTCTGTACACTGCCACTGTTGGCACGACCCGGCCAGATCGGGCAACTGCGAGGAAACGATGTCGACTGCGCCGATTCGCCCTGTTCAGCTTGGCGAGGTCACGGTGAGCCTGGAACGGCGCGCCGATGGAACCTTCGTCGTACGCAATACACGCCCGCTTGGGGACTTTCCCGAAAGCGTCGTCCGCAGCCTCGATCATTGGGCGGCACTCGCGCCTGACAGGGTCTGGCTCGCCGAGCGCGACGTTAGAGGCGGATGGCGCACCCTGACCTATGGCGAAGGGTGCGCCCGGGTAAGGGCGATCGCGGCGGCGCTTGCGGCCAGGGGCCTCGGGCCGGACCGGCCGCTTGCGATCCTCTCGGGCAACGGGATCTCGCACGCCTTGATCGGCACCGCGGCACTCTACGCCGGTATACCCTACGCGCCGATCGCGCCGGCCTACGCGACGGTGTCGACCGACTTCGCCAAATTGCGGGCCGTGCTGGACCTGATCACGCCGGGCCTCGTTTTCGCCGCGGATCCCGGTCCGTTCACACGCGCGATTTCGGACGTCGTGAATGTCGCATGCGAAGTCGTGGTGGAGCGAGGTGCGCTGGCCGGCCGCAGAAGCCTGACGCTCGACGACCTCGAGCGCGAGGTCGCCGTCCCGCAATCCGTTCTTGGCTCTCGTCCGCGGCCCGGGCCGGACACCATCGCCAAGTTTCTTTTCACCTCCGGCTCGACCGGAGTGCCCAAGGGGGTGATCAACACCCACCGCATGCTGGCTGCAAATGTTGCGCAGATCACGTCACATTTCGCCTATTTCAGAGACGAGCCTCCGGTCGTGGTCGACTGGGCGCCGTGGAACCACACAGCCGGCGGCAACCACAACTTCAATCTGGTCCTCCACAACGGGGGCACGCTCTATATCGACGACGGCAAGCCGACGCCCGGCGCCATCGCGGCGACGGTGCGAACGCTGAGCGAGATCGCGCCGACCTGGTACTTCAATGTCCCGAAAGGGTACGCAGCACTTCTGCCGCACCTGCAGACGAACGAGACCTTGCGCAATCGCTTCTTCAGCCGGCTCAAATTGATGTGGTACGCGGGCGCGGGCATGGCTCGCTACGTCTGGGACGGCCTCGACGAGGTTGCGGTGCGCGCCACCGGTGAGCGCATCGTTATTCTCACCGGCCTCGGTGCGACGGAAACCGCGCCGTTCGCGCTGGCGGCGGATACGGGACTGTCCGATGCAGGGTTGGTGGGATTGCCGGCGCGTGGGTGCGAACTCAAGCTCGTGCCCAACGGCACGAAGCTCGAGGCGCGTGTGCGCGGCCCGAACGTGACTCCGGGATACTGGCGGCAGCCGCAGCTGACGCAGCAGGCGTTCGACGACGAAGGCTTCTACAAGCTGGGCGATGCCCTGCGTTTCGCGGTTCCCGGTGACGTTACGCGAGGGTTCTACTTCGATGGACGGATCGCGGAGGACTTCAAGCTCTCGACCGGGACTTGGGTGGCGGTGGGGCCCCTGCGCACGGCTTTCGTCGACCACTGTGCACCCTACGTCCAAGATGCGGTGATCGCGGGACTCGACCGCGAGTTCATCGCCGCGCTCGTCTTCGTCGATGTCGAGCATTGCCGGATGCACGCAGGAAGACCGGATGCGAGCCTCGCCGAGTTGGCGGCCGATCCCAAGGTGCGTGAGCTGTTCCGGGCGCGGTTGGCGAGCTTCGCGGCGGGCGCCACCGGCAGCTCGAACCGCATCGAGCGGCTGGTGCTGATCGACAGCGCGCCGTCGATCGATAGCGCGGAATTGACCGACAAGGGCTCGGTGAACCAGCGGGCTGTGCTGCAGAACCGGGCAGAGCTGGTGGAGGCGCTGTATGCGGCTCAGCCGGCGGAGAGCGTGTTGACGGCGTGACCTGTCAGGTGCGGTCGATCGATGCGACGGGCCCCGAGCAAGACTGAAGGCCGTTTCGATAAGTTTTCATGCCTGGAGGATGTGATGAAGCGGATTTGGACGACCGTAGTGGCCGCTGTCGTCGCCATGCACGTGGTTGCGATCGCGGCGCATGCACAGGACCCCGTGCTCGCCGCGTTCCTGTCGGTGACGAAGAAGCGCTACATGGCGGGAAACGCCAGTGCCGAGTACGGGAATCTGGCGAAACTGCTGCAGACGAAGCCGTGCCGGAGCATCGCGAAGTATCCGGACTATGACAATCTTCCTGTCGAGAATTGCCTCTATTTCTTCAAGAGCGCTCGACCACTTGTCGATGGAGGAGCGAGAGCGGTCCCTGCGGGGAAGGCTGAGACGTGGATGGGTCGTGTCATCATGCTCAACGCCTCGGCTGCCACGCTCACGAAGTGGGCCGAGATCGCGTACGCCAGGGCCAAGCGCGAGCGTGTCTCCTGCGGCACGCAAATCGCCGCGGCGGTCGCCGACAAGTCAGGCGCCCAGTTTCCAATCGCCGGGATCGTTATCAAGAAGGATAAAGCCATTGGTGGGTCCACGGATGGCCACGTCAGTGTCTTTTTCAAGGACGGCGTGACCGTGCACACGGACCTGAGCCGGAAACTCGCGGCCGCACCCGAGCCAACAGGCAAGTCTCTACCCGGTCGGCAATTGTCTCATGATGAACTGGAGACGGTGCTTCCGGACCTGACGTCCCCAAGCCCCGCGGGGCTGACAGTCCAGCAATATGCGCGGATCATAGCGACTTCGGCCGAGTGCTATCAGCGTCACCGCAAGCCGCAGCCGCCGGTCTGGGTTGATGGCAAGCAGACCGCCGAGTGGCTGCGCGAGGCCAAGAAGGTCTATCTCGAGGCGATCAAGTCACCGGAAAACGGCTCAGTGATGTTCGACCTGTTCGCCGACGGCAAATGCACATAGCGCGGTGCAAGTTGAAAGGCAAAGCTGGCACCGTCGCCGGGTGATCGGCGACGGTGCTGAACTTCTGGGAGTTTCGCTCAACCCAGATGGCTGACGAACTTGCTCTGGAGGTAGGCGGTGAGGCCCTCGATGCCGCCCTCGTGGCCGTAGCCCGAGTCCTTGATGCCGCCGAACGGCGTCTCCGGTAGCGCGATGCCGAAGTGGTTGATCGAGACCATGCCGGAATCCAGGGCGTCGGCGACCTTCGCGGCGGTCTTGCCGTCCTTGGTGAAGGCATAAGACGCCAAGCCGAACGGCAGCCGGTTCGCACGGCCCAGCATCTCGTCGGTGTCCTTGAAGCGCAGCATCACCGCGACCGGGCCGAAGGGCTCCTCGTTGAGGATCTTCGCAGTCTCGGGCACGTCGGTGAGCACGGTCGGCTCGAAGAAGTTGCCCTGGTTCCCGATGCGCTTGCCGCCGGTCTGGACCTTGCCGCCCTTGTCCTGGGCGTCGGCGATGATCGCTTCCATCGCGTTGACGCGGCGCGGATTGGCGAGCGGCCCCATCTTGCTCGTGGGATCGAGGCCGTCTCCGACCTTGGTGGCCTTCATCAGGTCGGTGAACTTGCCGACGAACTTGTCGTAGGCCTTCTCGTGGACGAAGAAACGGGTCGGTGACACGCAGACCTGGCCGGCATTGCGCGTTTTCATGCCGTGCAGCAGCGCCGCGACCTGATCGGTCTCGACGTCGTCGAAGATCAGCACCGGAGCGTGGCCGCCCAGCTCCATCGTCGCGCGCTTCATGTGGCTGGCGGCGAGCGCATTGAGATGCTTGCCGACCGGCACCGAGCCCGTGAACGAGATCTTGCGGATGATCGGGCTGGGGATCAGGTACTCGGAGATCTCGGCAGGGACGCCGTAGACGAGGTTGATCACACCGGCGGGAACGCCCGCGTCGTGGAAGCACTTCACGAAGCCGATCGGCGAGCCCGGGGTCTCCTCGGGGCACTTGATGATGATCGAGCAGCCGGCCGCGAGCGCGCCGCCGATCTTGCGGGCAGCCTGGGAGACCGGGAAGTTCCACGGCGAGAAGCCGGCGACCGGGCCGATCGGCTCCTGGATCACCATGTTGCGAACGCCGTCGGCGCGGGCCGGAATGATGCGGCCGTAGGCGCGGCGGCCTTCCTCGGCGAACCATTCGATGATGTCGGCGGAACCGGCGAGTTCGACCTTGGCCTCTGCCAGGATCTTGCCCTGCTCGAGGGTGAGGATCGGGGCGATCTCATCGACGCGCGAGCGCAGCAGGTCGGCTGCCTTCTTGAGGATCTTGCCGCGCTCGAACGCCGAGACGCGCCGCCAAGTTTTGAAGCCCTTTTCGGCGGCCGCCAGCGCCTTGTCGAGATCGGCGCGCGACGCATAGCCGAGTTTGGTCAGGGCGACGTTGGTCGCCGGGTTCATCACGTCCTGACCCTTGCCGGAGGACGGCTCGACCCAGTTGCCGTCGATGTAGTGCTGAAGCTTGGGGAGATACTGCGGGGTGGCCATGGCTCGTATCCTTCTGACTGATGCTGGTGCGATTGCCGCTATAAAGGCCCGCGGAAGCGGGAGTGCAAGTCCGCCGTCTGCACGGCTCGATTGACGCAGTGGGCCGGCTCAGCCCACGCCCATCTGTCCGGCGAAGGCGACCAGGGCCTTTTCGAAGCAGCCGCGCGGCGCCTTGACGATGCCGGCTCCGACCTGGCCGACACCGGGCTTGCGGTGCGCGACGCCCGTGTTGATCGTCGGCATTATCCCGGTTTCGACGACCAGGCGTATGTCGATCCCGGTTGGCACGCCCTTGTAGTCCATGCCCGGAATGGTCCACTCGGGGTTCTCGACCGGCGCAATCTCGCTCATCGTCCGTGTGAAGACGGCAGCCTCCGAGGCGTTGCCGGCACCGATGAACCCGACGACCGCGGGCGCCGCACCCATGGCGAAGCCACCGAGCCCGATCGTCTCGACGATCGCGCTGTCGCCCATGTCCGGGTTGGCGTCGGCCTGGGTATAGCCGGGAAAGTACAATCCGGTCGGCATCTCGACGGGGGCTGTGAACCATTCGTCGCCGGTGCCCGAGACCCGGATGCCGAAATCGGTGCCGTTGCGGCACATGGCGGTCACGATGCTCGAGCCCTCGATGCCGCGTGCCGGGTCGGTCATCGCCTTGCCCATGGCCATGGCGACATTGAGGAAGAACTGGTCGTTGGCGCCGATGAACGCCAGCTGGCGGGCGAGTTCGACGCCGTCGGTCGCGGTGCGGGCCAGCGCGGGCGCGAGCTGGCGCAGAAGCAGGGAAGAGCAGGCGACATTGCGTTGATGCATCTCGTCGCCCATCGAGAGCCCCCGGGCGATCAGCGGCTTCAAGGGAATTCCGCCCATCTCGCGGAGGGCCTTGCCGATGGCGGGCCCCAGGCTCGCCGTCAGCCAGCGGATGCGGTCGAGAACCTCGGCGTCGTTGCCGCCGAACCGCATGACCTTGCCGAGGCCCTCGTTGATGGCGCAATAGGCGCGGTTTCCGAAGGTGCGGTTCTCGACCACCATCAGCATCTGGCCGCGGGTGGTCATGCCCGTCATGGGGCCGACGCAGCCGTGGTGGTGGTTCGGCTCGAAGGTGAATGCGCCGGCCGCAGCGAGCTTCTCGGCCTCGTCGAGATCCTTGGCCCAGTCTTCGAACACCGCGATCCCGGTTACCGCTCCGCGCATCGGGCCGCACATGCGTTCCCATCCGATCGGGGGGCCGGCATGGAGGATCGTCCGGTCCGCCAATACGAGCACGTCGGCAGCCGGCACCACGTCCACGAGAACGGGGTCTGCAGCCAGGATGCGGCGCACGCTTTCGGCGTTGGCCGCTGCGATGGTCTTTCCCAAGGTCACGATCAGCACGTCTCCAGCCGGGGAACGGCTGCAGATACAGCAGCAATGTCGTTTGCCGTCCAGTGTCGAGATTGGTCGCCGGGATCGGTCGGCGTCAGACCTGGACCGGCCGGGCCAGTCTGCCTGTGAGGTCGTTGATGGCGCGCATGTAGGGAGCACTCTCGGACTTGAGGCGGCGCGCGACCGTCGCCGCATCCGGATACGCCTGCATCGCCTGCCACCAGATCGCGCGGCCGGCGAGATAGCCGTTGGCTCCCGCACGATAGGCATAGGTCAGCACGTTGCGGAAGTCCTGGGCGGACGCGCCGGCCGAGAGCATGACCCAGGGCCTGCCGCAAGCCTCGCCGAGTGCGTCGAAGAGCTTCTGGGCATTGCGGGCCTCGGCGCTGCCGCCATCGGGATCGGCCAGGGCCTTCGCGGGAAGCGGGCTCTCCAGCTTGAAGATGTCGATGCCGTATTCCGCTCCGGCGAAGCGTCGCACGCTCTCGATCACCATCTCGGGATACTTCTGCGGATCTTCGGCATAGCCGACGTCTCCGCCCAGGGGATAGACGAGAAACTCCAGCAGGAAACAGATGTCGTTGCGGCGGCAGTCCTCGCCGATCTTGCGGATGAACCTCTCCTGGTGGTCGAGCACGGCCTTCGACGCGTCCGGGCGGTACCACGCGAGCACCTTCACGCCGTCCGCCCCGAACCGCTTGATGTGATCGACGGACCAGTCCGCGATCTCGTTGGAGTAACGCCCTTCCGGCGTATCCTTGAACGCATGATCCTCGAGCGTCAGAAGCAGGCCCTGGCGCGGCGAGACGTGGGGGATGCAGCGCTTGTAGGCCCAGATGGGGTCGAGCAGCACGGCAGTCGCCTCGGGCGCGAGATGCTCGACGATCAGTTGCTTGATCTCGGCCACGTCATCGAAGCGCGCGTCGGGCGTCCCGCGGGCGGTTTTGGCGATGGTCATGATCGGCGGGCGCTGATCGGCCGCGAGCATGGCGAAGCGGCCATCGGCGCCGGCGAGGCGGCGCAGGCCCCAGGCCTTGCCGGGTGTGAGCGTCGGGGCGGTCATGGCGAATGCTCCTTCATGAAGGCGTCGGCCTCGGCACGCGTGGGCAGGCCGGCACGGCCGCCCATTCGCGTGCATTTCAGTGCGGCTACGGCATTGGCGAAACGCGCTGCACGCACGCAATCGCCGTGTTCACAGATGGCGAGCAGGTAGGCGCCGTGGAAGGCATCGCCGGCCCCCGTCGTGTCGACGACCTCCACGCGCGGCGCCGGCACATGAGTCACGCCGTCTCGCGTGCGCAGGAGGACGCCCCGCTCCCCGAGCGTGACCGCGACGGTGCCGTCGAAGGCGGCATGGGCCTTTGCGAGGCCGGTCTCCAGGTCGGTGGTGGCGGCGTAGGAGACGAGGCCCGGCGTCGAGAAGATCACATGGCTCGCCAGAGGGCACAGGCGCTCGAAGACAGGCGCCGCCGACGGTTCGCAATCGAGGACCGAGGGTATCCGGGCGTCCCGAGCCGCCGACAGCGCCGCCGCCGCGCCATCGACCCAGCGGACGTCCGCCATGACGCCACGCGCTCGCGCCACGTCATCGAGCGGCAGATGGCTGGCATCGGTCGAGAGGGCAGGGTCGTGGTCGGCGGTGATGATGCGCTCGCCGGCGGCATCGACCAGCACGGCCGCCGTGGTCGAGCGCGCGCCCGGGACGCGACGGACGTTGCCGCAGCCGACCTGCTCGGCCACGAGACCGTTCACGATGGTGTCGGCGGCCGCGTCGCTGCCGACCCGGGTCCACAGGTCGACGGCTCCCCCGAGACGCGCGATGGTGACGGCGGCATTGGCCGCCAGTCCGCCGCCGACCTCCATGTAGCCGCGAGAGGGGTATTTGCCGCCTCCCGCCGGCAGGCGGTCGAGGCGCCAGACCCGGTCCAGCGTCGCCACGCCTGTGCAGATGAAGTCGGCCATGGGCCTCTGTTTCGATGGAGGTCTTATATAAGAATTGTAGGCGCGTCGGCCGGACTTGGCAAGCCGGACCTGGGTGGGCAAGCCCCTGGATCTCGGGAGGAGCCGGTTACGGAGCCCGCTCTCCAGCCGCGCGGATCCCCGTCAAGGCGCCCCGTCGAGACCCTCGGCAGCCTGTTCGTAGCGTTCGCTCGCCGTCAGCCATGCTTCCTCCGCGCGGGCGAGTTCTTTCGCGAGCTGGCCCCGATCCACGGCGAGCTTCTGTGCCTTGGCGGCATCGGCATAGAGGGACGGGTCGGCCAATGCGGCATCGGCTTTGGCCATCCGGTCGCTCAGCCGGGTGACGAGGGCCTCGGCATCGGAGACCGCGCGCTTGAGGGGTGCGAGTTCGGCGCGACGCTCGGCCGCCGCGCGGCGCTGGTCGGTCCGCGACTGGCGGGCGTCGCCGACGACGCCCGAACCGCGCGCTTCGCGTGCCTTGGCGCCACGCTCGGCGAGCAACTCGGCGCGGTACTGGTCGATGTCGCCGTCATACGGGCTGACGCTGCCGCCGCGCACCACCCAGAGCCGGTCGGCGCAGGCGTCGACGAGATGGCGGTCGTGGCTGATCAGGATCACCGCGCCTTCGTAGGCATTGAGCGCCTGCAGGAGCGCCTCGCGGCTGTCGACGTCGAGGTGGTTGGTCGGCTCGTCGAGGATCAGCAGGTGGGGGGCGTGGAACGCGGTCAGCATCAGCAGCAGCCGCGCCTTCTCGCCCCCGGAGAGGTTGGCGCACTTCGTATCGGCTTTCTCGATGCCGAAGCCATGAGCGCCGAGCCGTGCGCGCCGCTGCGCCTCGGTGGCTTCCGGCATGAGGTCGAGCATGTAGCCGTACGGTGTCTTCCCCTCGACGAGGTCGTCGAGTTGATGCTGGGCAAAGTAGCCGACGTCGACCTTCTTTGCGCCGAAGATGTCGCCCTTGAGCGGCGCTATTCGTCCGGCGATCAGCTTCGCGAACGTCGACTTGCCGTTGCCGTTCTGGCCCAGCAACGCGATGCGGTCGTCCTGGTCGATTCGCAGGTCGAGGCGCGACAGAACCGTGGTGTCGCCATAGCCGGCGGAGCAGCCCTCCAGTCGCAGCAGCGGGCTCGCGAGCTGCTTGGCGGGAGACGGCAGATGGAAGGGCGCCACGCGGTCCTCCACCTGCGCAGCGATCGGCTGCATGCGGGCCAGCGCCTTCACGCGGCTCTGGGCCTGGGCGGCCTTCGTCGCCTTCGCCTTGAAGCGCGCGATGAAGGCTTCCATGTGCCGGCGCTGATCGTCCTGCTTCTTTTTGAGCTTCAGCTCCAGCCGTTGCTGCTCGCGCCGCGTCTCCTCGAACGTGTCATAGCCGCCTGTGTAGAGGGTCAACTTGCCCCGCTCCAGGTGCAGGATCGCATCGACGCACCGGTTGAGAAGGTCGCGATCGTGGCTCACCATCACCACGGTATGCGGGTAGGCCGCGAGGTAGCTTTCGAGCCAGAGCGTGCCTTCGAGGTCGAGATAGTTGGTCGGCTCGTCGAGCAGAAGCAATTCCGGCTGCAGGAACAGGATTGCGGCCAGCGCCACGCGCATGCGCCAGCCGCCCGAGAATTCGCGGCAGGCGCGCGCCTGCGCCGCCGTGTCGAAGCCCAGGCCCGACAGGATGGTGGCGGCGCGCGCCGGCGCGGAGTGGGCGCCGATGTCGGCGAGGCGCTGGTGAATGTCGGCGATGCGGCCGGGGTCGTTGGCCGTCTCCGCTTCCTCCAGGAGCTGCGCACGCTCGGCGTCGGCGGCCAGCACCCAGTCGAGCAGGGTATCGTCGCCGCCGGGTGCTTCCTGCGCGACGTGACCGATCCGGACGTTGCGCCCCGTCGTGATCGAGCCGAGGTCGGGCGCGATCTCGCCGGCGATCAGGCGCAGCAGCGTGGTCTTGCCCGTGCCGTTGCGGCCGACCAGGCCGACCTTGTGGACGGTCGGGATGGCGACGGTCGCGCCCTCGATGATCGGCCGGCCCTCTATCCGGTAGGAAAGCTCGTTGATGTGCAGCATGGCGGCGAGATAGCGGAGGCGCGCGAGGTTGTCACGGGAGGCTCTTCGTCAAGCTCGAGGCCGCGCTCGCGTCGGCTCCGTCCCTGGAGCTCTCTGGGTACGCCGCGAAGCCGCCGACCCGCAACCCGCCCTCACACTCGCTCACCGAGGATCGTTCCCGCCTTGATCGTCGGGTATCCGCGCGATGCCGGCCAATGCAATCCGTCGTGCCGCCCGGGGGACCGAGAGTTGCCGGACCGTTTCGGGCTTGCGAGCATCCGAGCGGAATCAATGCCGTGTCGCGCCAGGTCGCAGGCAACCGCCTCCATGACATCGCGGTGCCACGGGACGAGATGCACAACCTGCATCCCTTGAACCGACGGGTTCACGTCCCGGCTCCGAACGTGCCCGGATCGCGACCGCCGGGATGCCACCATCACTGTGGTTCCCGGCCAGCCCGTCCAGCTCCGGGGCCGCTGCCGGCCGGTCCTCTCCGCGCCTCGTGCGACCCAGGCGACAGTTTCGGCCACTCGCAGCCGATCGTGGGCAGCGATATGATCGACGCCGATCGAGACAGCGCCGCATGGCGGCCGACACCGGAGAACTCCATGACCGCCACACGTAAGACAGAGGCTGCACGCCCGGTTCCCTCGCGCACGATGCTGATCGACGGCGCCTGGGTCGCGGCCGCTGATGCCCGCGAGCTACCCGTCGAAGCGCCCGGGACGCGAGAGACGATCGCCAAGATCCCGCGCGGGGGCATTGCGGACATCGATCGCGCCGTGAAGGCTGCCGCCGTTGCGTTCCCGGCCTGGATGAAGGTGCCCCCGCGTGACCGCGGCCGCATGCTGCAGAAGATCGCCGATGCGCTGGAGGCCCGCGTCGAAGACATGGCACGCATCCTTGCCGAGGAAACCGGCAATGCCCTTCGCACGCAGGCACGCGGCGAAATCCGGAGCGCCGTCGACATCTTCCGTTACTTCGGCGGTCTCGCCAGCGAGCTCAAGGGGGAGACCATTCCGCTCGGGGAGCACGTGCTCTGTTACAATCGGCGCGAGCCGCTCGGCGTCGTCGGCGCGATCATCCCGTGGAATGCGCCCGTGGTGCTCGCCGCACTGAAGATTGCGCCCGCTCTGTGTGCCGGCAACACCATCGTGCTCAAGGCGGCCGAGGACGCACCGCTCGGTGTGCTCGAACTCGCCCGCATGTGTCATGACGTCCTGCCGAAGGGAGTCGTCAATGTCGTGACGGGACTCGGCGAGGAGGCGGGCGCCGCACTTTCGATCCATCCGGTCGTGCGCAAGCTCTCCTTCACCGGCTCGACTGAGGTCGGCAAGATCATCATGCGTGCGGCGGCCGAGCGCATCGTGCCGGTTTCTCTCGAACTCGGCGGAAAGAGCCCGTCGATCGTCTATCCCGACGCAAACGAGGACTGGGCGATAGACGGCATCATCTCAGCGATGCGGTTCACGCGGCAGAGCCAGTCGTGCACGGCGGGGTCCCGCCTTTTCCTGCACGCCGACATCTTCGACAGTTTCCTCCAGAAGCTCGCCGACAAGTTGGCCAAGCTCAGGATCGGCGATCCTCTCGACGAGGCGACGGACATCGGCGCAATCATCAACGAGAAGCAGTTCAAGAAGGTCTGCGGCTATGTCGAGGAGGGCCTGAACCTCCCCGGGTCGAGGCTGCTCGTCGGCGGCCTGCCGCCCAAGACCGGGCCCCTGGCCAAGGGCTATTTCGCAATTCCCACCGTGTTTGCGAATGCCGCCAACGACTGGCGTCTCGCGCGGGAAGAGATTTTCGGCCCGGTGCTCGTCGCAATCCGCTGGACGGACGAGGCGGAGGCGATCCGCATGGCGAACGACACCCATTACGGACTTGCTGCTTACGTGTGGACGCACGACATCGGCCGAGCACTGCGCGCCGCACACGCGATCGAGGCCGGCTGGGTCCAGGTGAACCAGGGTCTCGGCCAGTTCCCGGGCCAGTCCTACGGCGGGATCAAGCAATCCGGCATCGGCCGCGAGCATTCGCTCGAAGGGATGCTCGACAGCTTCACGCAGCGCAAGAACGTGACGGTGAACCTCGCCGTATGACGCGGCACACGGAACGGTCAGTGTCGCGACTTCGATTGTTTCACGGCAATGGACCCGGCCGCCCGGCCAGGCGCAGCGTTCGACCTGTCCGGCGGGTCGCCCTATCGCCGGCATGGCGCATCGCCGGGCGCTCCCCGTGAGCGCTCGGGCTATGTCTGCATGCAAATCAGGTCCTGCAGCCCCAGCACTCCGGGCAATTCGTCGAGCCCCTCGATGCGCAGCGTGATGCCCTTCGCCTCGGGCCAACCGTCATGCACGCGGCCCCAGAAGCCGCGGGCGAGGAAGACGGCGGTCATGCCGGCGGCCTGTGCCGGCAGGATGTCGTTGTCGATGCGGTCGCCGACGTAGGCGATTGCCGCGGGCGGCAGCGCGAGCTGCTCCGCGATGCGGGTGAAAAATTCCGGCGCCGGTTTCTCGACCTTCCAGCCCTGAGAGCTGGCGATGAAATCGGCGTCGAAGGCGGCGCGGAGGAACACCTCGGTCCGTGCCGAGGTGTTGCCGACGATACCCACTTTCAGGCCTGCCGCGCGCAGGCGGGCGAGGCAGGGGCTGGCGTCTGGGTAGATATCGTCCGGATGAAAACCCGGGTCCTCGCCGTCGGCGAGCCGGGCCGCGCTGGCCGCGGCCACGTCGAAGCCCGGACGGAAGACCGCGAAAACCTCGCGATGATGCTGCTTCGCTCTGATCACGTCTTCGAGCGCGGCATTAAAGTCCTCGCGCACCACACCGAGGTGATCGGCCCAGCGTCCCCACAGGCCGCGCTCGTCGACCAGCGTCTCGCCGACGTCGAACACCACGGCTCCCAATCCGGTCGCAGCGCTCATCCGCTGATCAGCGGGCGCAGGGCGTCTGCCAGCAGTCGAAGCTGGATGTCGGGGTCCTTCACGCGAAGCTGGCCCTGGTACCATTGCGTGACGAGCCGGCAGACCTCGGATGGCGGGGCCGCCGCCAGCTTTGCGTTGTCCGAGAACAGCCGCAGGTCGTTCTGCGACCAGCCCAGTGCTTCCAGCTCGACCACCAGGATGCCGAAGTCGTCGTCTTTCGGCTGTGGCCACACCCGCGGGGTGCGTCGGCCTTCGGCGATGGCCTCGAAGATCGAGGACAGATGGATCTGCAACGCCGCCGTAAGCTCGGGCGACTGTACGAGGCCGAAGAACTGCGGACCGGCTTCGCCAGCGGTGACCACGGCATGGCAGCTGTCCACGCTCTGAGTCGTGACGCGGACCAGCGCATCGGTCAGTGTCGAGGCGATCGCTCGCAGCCGCGGCGGGGTGGCAGAGAGCGCGTTCAGTGCGTTCTTGCGGCGCAGTTGCGCCATTTCGCTCAGCAGATGCGCGCCGATCCGTGCGGCGTCTTCTCCGGCCGTGACCCGCTCGCGGATCACGCCGAGCTGCTGCTCGTACCATTCGGGGAACTCACGCTTGAGCGTGCGCCACAGCAGCGCCTTCTGAAGCGCTTCATCCGTCTGCGCCGGGTCCGCCGCGAAGCCGGCCATGGGCGGCACGCGCGCCGCCGGATCTTCCCTGACGGGGATCACCGAGGTCGCAGCGCCCAGGATGTGGTCGCGATAGGGGTACAGGTACCAGCCCGCCGCCGATAGCGTCGATGCGAAGAACAGGATGATGGCTGCCCGCTTCACCCAAACCAGGCCACGCCTGCTGGGGGCTTCGTCCGACTGGTCGTCGGGCAAACCGTTGCGCGCCGGTGCTTCCCGGCGGCGCCCTCGTCGCTGTTCGGCGGCGGCATCCATGGCCGTCGCTGGCCGCCGCTGTGCGCCGGGGTGTGGCGCGGGCGCTTGCCCGGACCACTGCGCATGAGCGGGGTTGGCTCCAGGGTGAGGGCTCGATTCGCGATGCCGGCCGGGCGGTGGAGAACCGTAGGGATACTGCGCGGCAGGCGCCGGTCCGTGCTCGTGGGGCGCCCGCCACATTGCGTCCGGCGCCCGCTGCGGCTGCGCGCCGGGGCCGCCGTGCTGGGGATGACCGTAAGCTGCCCCCGGCGGCGGCAGCGGCGCTGTCACTTCGACCGGCGCCGGCTCCCGAGGTTGGGCAGCATGCGCGGCTCGTGCGCCCGTCGCGAGTGGTTCGGAAACAGAGACCGCCACGGCCGGTTGCTGCGGTTCCTGCGGCAGTGCCGCCTCCGGCTGGAGCGCGGCTTCCGGTTCCGCGCTGATCTGCTGTTCCGCATCGGCCCGCTGCCGCGCCGGCGCCGTGGTCAGCTCGGGTCCGATCTGGGCCACGGGCTTCCAGTCGTCCAGGCCATCGCACCAGAGCAGATCGTCGTCCTTGAGTTGTTTCAGCTCGAGCAGCTTGCGCAGCTCGGTCTCGCTGATCGGCCCGTACTGCTGGCCGTCTCTCGCAAGATACCATTCCGTCCCGCCGGCATCGGCCTTCGGCAAAACGTCACTAGAGCTCTCCCGGTCGTGTCCCGCCATGACGCCTCGCCGGCCTCTGCGACCGCTGCTCTCAATCCTCTGCCAACTCGCGATACCTGCCCACAGGCCACCGCGCGAGCCAGGAAATCCCGGCCGCGTGGCTGGACTTGGGCGATCAGGAGTTTTCTTTAAACTGATCGTCCACTGGAACCTTATAGGCGGTCGCGAGCCGGTTCGTCATGTTCGCAAGACCCACGACGGCGAAAAGCTCATTCAACTGTGCGTCTGTTGCGCCTTTCGCGCGGGCGGCCGCAGTGTGGCTCGCGATGCAGTAATCGCAGTTGTTCGTCACCGAAATCGCTATGTAGATCAATTCCTTGGTCAGCGGATCGAGAGCCCCCGGCCCCATGACGTCCTTGAGCGCATCCCAGGCATGGGCGAGCATGCGGGGCTCGTTTGCGAGATATCTCCAGAAGTTGTTCACCTCGGCCACGTTTCTGGTGGCCTTGATGTCGTCGAAGACGGCCTTGACCTGGGCTGAGACCTTCGCGGGGTCAACGGGTCGCATCTGATTTGTCTCTCTTGTGGTGGCTTGTACCAAGGGCTATATGCGCGCCACTTCTCAACCAGCAACGCCACTTCGGAGAGCCAGTATGGCCGTCGAGCGCACGTTTTCCATCATCAAGCCGGACGCTACCGCACGCAATCTGACCGGCGCGATCAACGCGGTGATCGAAAAGGCCGGCCTGCGCATCGTCGGCCAGAAGCGGGTCCGCTGGACCAAGGCCCAGGCCGAGGAATTCTACAAGGAGCACGCGGCCCGTCCGTTCTACGGCGAGCTGTGCGCGTTCATGACGTCGGGCCCGATCGTCCTCCAGGTGCTCGAAGGTGAAAACGCGATTGCCAAGTACCGCGATGTCATGGGCGCAACCGACCCCAAGGAGGCCAAGGACGGCACCATCCGCAAGCTGTTCGCAGTGTCGAAGGGCGAGAACTCGACCCACGGCTCGGACAGCCCGGCCAGCGCCGCGCGCGAGATTGCGCTGAACTTCCGCCTGGAAGAGATCGTCGGCTGAACGGGGCTTGGGCTGCTTCGCCGCTCGTCGAGCTGTTGAAGTTGTGGCCGTTTCGAGTGGCAGCGCTCGGCCGGCGACGGCCGGGCCGTCGGCGTGAGCCGACTGCACGGCCTCGCCGCGTTGCATGTGCGCAACGCCTGCGCGGCGACGCCGACCCCGGGGGCAGGGTGGGGCGAGCGATTGACGGAGCACGCGCGGCGGCGCAAAGTCGCGAGGAATTGGGAGCCTGGCTGATGATTCTTCGCGGTGTTTCGCTCGCCGTCACCCTCGGATTGGTGCTGACCGCCTGCGCCGGCGGTGGCACTGGCGGCATCGGCTCGGGCGTCTCCACGGCATCCGTGCTGGGTGAGGCGCCGGCGTCGGCTTCCGGTGACAATCCGGGGATCACGAAAGCGGATCCCATGGCCCGGCCGGTCCAGGTCGCCTGGACCTCCGCGCGTGCGCAGAAGTGCGGCTTCAATTTCGATCCGGCAAAACTCAAGGCGGCCTACCTGGCCGCCGAGCAGCGCCAGGGTGTGCAGCCGGCCCAGCTCGCAAGCTACGAGCGCGCGTACGACATGACCGTTACTCGCGTGAGGGACAATATCCGCAGCCCTCAGGAGTACTGCACCGATCGGCAGTCCGGCGCGATCAAGGCCGACCTGAGCCGCCATCTCGCGGGTGACTACGCGCCGAATTTCCCGGCCGACCGGGCGCTTGCCCAGAAGACGCTGTGGGAGCAGTTCGCCGGCAACGAGGCTGCGGACAAGTTCGACAACCGCAAGATCTGGCAGCAGCTCGAAGACCGCAAGAACGGCGTTCGCACGGCGAACTGACACGTCGGCGCGCACGTGGGACGGGCTCAGCAGCTACTCGTATTCGAGGCGGTCGCCGAGGCGATCTGCGCTCTCCTTCTTCTGATGTTTCCAAGGGGCGCGGGACGCGTGCTGGGCATCCCTGCCGACGCGGTCGGCATTTGGCCGCGCTACGTCGGCGCGCTCGTCGCTGGTCTTTCGATCGCGACCTGGATCGAGCTGGCGGGATGGACCGACAAGGGCCTCGGTCTCGCCGGGCATGCGGCGATCAACCTGACCATGGCGTTCGTGCTGGTGTCGCACCTGGCGATCGGGCCGGAGCTGCCGACCGTTCGGGCGAAGCTCCTGTTGTGGTTTGCCGGCCTGATGCTGGCGGGATTGGGCCTCGTCGAGATCGGGTTCCTCTGACCGGCGCGCGCGCGTCGGTGGCCTCTGCCTGCATCCGGGCCCGCATGATTTGGGGCTTCCCAGCGACCAGGCTCTTTGATCGATACAACATAGTGCATGCCCGGCGACAACGAGGTAGTCCGGCTCGGCTCCCCCGGCTTCGGACGCAGATCCGTGCCCGACGAGCGATCCTGGCGAAGCGCGGGTCGCAACCGGATCGCGAGCGACTGCGCCGGTATCCGCCACTGTGTCCATGGCCTTGATTTGGCCCGAGGAACGTGAGAAATAGGAACAGCGACGAGGGTCCGCCACCTTCGCGAAGGGTTTGTTGTCGCAATAGCGGCGGCGAGGTGGCGACGGACCCGGGACCGGGCTTATGCGAGCGAGGGTGATGGTGCTGTTCGCCGCGGTCACCCGGCCGGCCGAACGATACGAAGAGGAACGAGCGCATGGCACGCGTCACGGTCGAAGACTGCATCGACAAGATTCCGAACCGCTTCGAGCTGGTGCTGCTTGCGGGCCATCGCGCACGCGCGCTCTCCACCGGGTCGCAGGTCACGGTCGAAGTCGACAATGACAAGAACCCGGTGATCGCCCTTCGCGAGATCGCCGAACAGACCGTGCCGCCGGACGACCTGCGCGAGGGTCTGATCCATTCGATCCAGAAGAATGTCGAGGTCGACGAGCCGGAAGCTGCCGCCGCACCGGTGGTCAACCAGGACCGTCGCCCGATGCTCGGCCGCGACGACCAGTCCTCCGACACCGCCGTGGATTACATGACCGAAGAGCAGCTCCTGCGCGGGATGGAGAGCCTCACGCCGACCGAGCCTTCGTCGAACGGCGCAACCGGTGGGCCGACGCCTCCGCCTGCACCAGGACGTTCTCGCTGAACAGATGGGGCGGTGCTGACCGCCCTGCCCTCTTTGCGGGTCGGCGGGCCCGGTCGCTACGGTGCTCGGCATCGCCAGCCAGGGTAAGTGACGTGCCATGATGCGCCAGTACGAGCTCGTCGAGCGCGTACAGAAATACAACCCCAAGACGGACGAGGCATTGCTCAACAAGGCCTACGTCTACGCCATGCGCGCTCACGGCAATCAGAAGCGCGCATCGGGAGATCCGTACTTTTCGCATCCTCTCGAAGTTGCTGCGATCCTGACCGACCTGAGGCTCGACGACGCCAGCATCGCAACGGCGCTCCTTCACGACGTGATCGAGGATACTCCGGTCACCAAGGCCGAGATCGATCAGCTGTTCGGGGCCGAGATCGGCACGCTGGTCGACGGTCTCACCAAGATCAAGAAGCTCGACCTCGTGTCGAAGAAGGCCGAGCAGGCCGAGAATTTCCGCAAGCTTCTCGTCGCGATTTCGAGCGACATCCGTGTGCTGCTGGTCAAGCTGGCCGACCGCCTGCACAACATGCGCACGCTGGAACACAACAGCCCTGAAAGCCGCCATCGCAATTCGGAGGAAACGCTCGAGATCTATGCGCCGCTGGCCGGACGCATGGGCATGCAGGAGGTACGCGACGAACTCGAGCAGCTCGCCTTCCAGTGGATCAATCCGGAGGCCTTCACCACGGTGACGGCCAAGCTCGCCGAGCTGCGCGAGCGCAACAAGGGCCTGGTCGAGGAGATCAAGAGCGCCGTGACGGCGCGGCTCGCCGAAGCCGGCATCAAGGCTGAGGTCTCGGGGCGAGAGAAGAAGCCCTACGCCATCTGGCGTAAGATGCAGAACAAGCAGATCAGCCTGGAGCAGCTCTCCGATATCTACGGCTTCCGCGTGACCGTCGACAGGGTCGAGGACTGCTACCGCGTCCTGGGCGTGATCCACGCGAGCTGGCGGGCGGTACCGGGGCGCTTCAAGGACTACATCTCGACGCCCAAGCAGAACAACTATCAGTCGCTGCATACGACGATCGTGGGACCGCGAAACCAGCGCGTCGAGCTGCAGATCCGCACGCACGACATGCACCGCGTGGCGGAGTACGGCATCGCGGCCCACGCGCTCTACAAGGACCGCATCAGCCACGACGCGCGACCGGTCCCGCAGCCCCTCGCAGTCGGTGTCTCGCCGCCCAAGGACAATCCCTACATCTGGCTTCGCCGGCTGGTCGATGCGCTGCTCGAAGGCTCCAACCCGGAAGAGTTCCTCGAGCACACCAAGCTGGAGCTGTTCCACGACCAGGTCTTCGCGTTCACGCCGAAAGGGCGGATCATTGCGCTCCCGCGCGGAGCGACACCGATCGACTTCGCCTATGCCGTCCACACCGACGTCGGGAATAGTTGCGTCGGGGCGACGATCAATGGACGCCAGATGCCGATGTCGACGGCCCTGCGCAACGGCGACGAGGTTCAAATTCTCACGGCGCCGGGACAGACGCCGCCGGCGGCGTGGGAGCATGTGGCGGTGACGGGCCGCGCCCGCTCGGCGGTCAGGCGGGCGACGCGTGACGCCATGAAGCGTCAGTACGGCGCGCTGGGTTCGCGCCTCGTCCATGCGGCGGCCGAACGGGCGAAGCTCGACTACAACGACGACAAGCTGCGCCGCGCGGCCGCCAAGCTGGCTCACAAGTCGGTCGAGGATGTCTACGCGGCCGTCGGTCGGGGTGCGATGACGCCGCACGACGTCCTGAGCCAGGTGTTTCCCGATGCGGAGGTCCAGAAGCCCGGACCGGCCGCCAAGCCCCCGAACCGGTATCAGCGAGCCCAGCAGGAAGAGGGCTGGTTCAACCTCGCCAAGGTGATCGGCCTGAAGTTCCGCTGGCCGGGGAGCGGGCAGACTGGCCAGGCTGTGGAGAGCAGCAACGGCAAGGCGGCCCCGGCGATCCCGTTGCGCGGCGCGCGCTCCGATGTGCCCGTGATCTACGAGGAAGGGGGCGCGGTGCCGGGCGACCGGATCGTCGGCGTGCTCTCGGGCGACGAGGGCATCCGAATCTTCCAGATCCATTCCCCGCGTCTAAAGGCCTACGAGCACGAGCGCTGGATCGATGTGACCTGGGACATCGATCCCGACAAGCCGGAGCGTTTTCCGGCAAGAATCGCAGTCACGCTCCAGAACCTGCCCGGCACCCTCGCGCAGGTGGCCAAGGTGATCGGCGAGGCCGACGGCAACATCGACAATCTGCGGATGACGGCCCGCGCAGCCGACTTCACCGAGATGACGATCGAGATCGAGGTCTGGGACCTCACGCATCTCAACGAGATCATGGCGCGTGTCCGCGAGCTTCCCGTCACGAGCAAGGTCGAACGCCTGTTCGATTGAGATTGCGGCGTACCCGTTGCGCGCGAACCATTCGCAAGACGCCGCAAATCAGTTAGGCGGGCCTCGAGGAGGCCCTGCTCGATGTTGTTTGCCCGTCGGACGCCGCCAAGTCCGCGCGAACGCCTGCGTGTCGCCCTTTGGCCACGGCGTTCGTGGGGCCGATCGGTGCGCTATGCGATGGCGCGCGTGCGCCGCGGCAGCGGCAGCCGCCATCAGGTCGCCCTCGGCGTGGCGATCGGGGTGTTCGTCGCAACCTTGCCGTTCATCGGCTTCCAGTTGATCCTTGCCGCAGCCGTCTCGATCGTGTTCCGCGCCAGCTTGCCCGCTGCCCTGGCCGCGACCTTCTGGGCGAATCCGTTGACACTGCCGCTGATCTGGTTCGCCAGCCATGCTGCCGGGGCCGCGCTGCTCGCCCAGATTGGTGCCGCCGGAGTGGACGTGGCGCGCCTTCTCGGCCTCGCGACCATCTTCTTGGGAGCGGGCGTTGGCATGGTCGGCGCCGGCAGCGCATTGGCGCTCGCCATCCTGTTGAGAGCCGTGCCGATCGGGATCGTCAGCGGTCTCGTGGCCTATGGCGCGGCGCGCCTCCTGTTCGACCGCCATCGCAAGCGCATCGATCCCGCGGCGCGCTTGAATCGCAGGACATCTGGGCAGAGAATGCCGGACCCGGCGCCAGCGCGCGCCGAGGGTACCCGCGAGGAGATACCGGCACCGGCATGATCATCGGCATCGGCAACGATCTGATCGATATTCGCAGGATCGAGGCGACGATCGCTCGTTTCGGCGACCGCTTTCTCGATCGGGTTTTCACCGAGGTCGAGCGGCGCAAATCCGACCGGCGCCAGGAGCGTGCCGCCTCCTACGCGAAGCGCTTTGCCGCCAAGGAAGCCTGTTCGAAGGCGCTCGGCACGGGTTTGCGGCGCGGCGTCTTCTGGCGCGACATGTGCGTGATCAACCTGCCGTCGGGCCGCCCGACTCTGAGGCTCACCGGCGGCGCCGCGGCGCGTCTCGTCGAAATAACGCCAGCCGGCCACGCCGCCCAGATCGACCTCACCATCACCGACGACTTCCCGCTCGCTCAGGCCATCGTGATCATCTCCGCCGTGCCGCAGCCGCGCTAGATCGTGTCTTCGACCCACGTGCGGCATGGCGATGCTGGTCGTTGCGGCAATGGTGCGGCGTCAAGGACGGTGGGTATGGGCCCAGGCTGTGTGAAAACTCCCGCCGCACAACATCCGCCGGCTGATCGTC
>CAYMEB010000060.1:0-22079 GCA_964389095.1 uncultured Hyphomicrobiaceae bacterium | reverse complement strand
AGCGCTGTACCGGGAGCTGGTGGCGAAGTCCTACGAGAAGGGCAAGGCCACGAACACGGCGAGCTATCTCGAGATCGACGCTGTGATCGATCCGGCCGAGACGCGCGCCTGGGTGTTGCGTGGGCTGGCGGCATCGATGAACGAACCGTGCGAACCACGCCGTCGGCGCTTCGTCGACACGTGGTGATCGCCCGATCACGACACGGCGGTTCAGCGCCGACTGGGCGGCGACCACATGCCCGGCGGCTGCGCCGAACGGCGTAGGCGTTCTTCGCGCTGGAGCAAAGCCGTGATCACGCCCGCGAAGGCGAGTGCGACCCCTACCGCGAGCAGGAGCTGTGGGTGATCCGTTGCGGCCGTGCCTGGCCGGGGCGAAAGCGCGACCATCGCCATCGCACTCAGCGTAACGGTAACTCCGAACCCGGCCAGCAGCGTTGCGAACATCGTGTCAGCGCTCGTCAAGCAACAGGTGTGTCGGGGTAGGCCAGCTGTTCGCGGGCCCGCCATTCATTCGTGACGTAATTGATGATGATCGATTTGCGGATGCCCTCGATCCTTCGCGGCTCGAAGCCATGATAGGTGATGTTCGACGGCACGAAGATCATAGCGCCGTTGGACTCGAACGGCGACCGGCCGATGTGCTTTTTGTCGGCGTCGTAGATGTCGGTGCCCAGCTCCGCATGTTGCGGGTTCGTGGACAAATAGAGCAGGAAGGTGAAGCTCTTGACGCCGAGGTCGGTGTGGGGCTCGAGCCAGAAGCCGTCGGTGTCCTGCGCGTATTCGACCCGGAGATAGGTGCCTTTGAGATTGGTCTTGAACGTTTTTTCGACCGCACTCGTCACGCGCCGATCCTGCAGGGCCTCGTTGAAGGTGCGGCAGACAGGAAAGCGAGCCATGTTGTCCGCGTCGAAATAGCGGCGGGTCGCGTTGTGGATCTCGCGCTTGCCCGAGACGCCGCCGAGCGCGGGAGCGGGAAACGGCAGATGGAGGACTTCGTCGACCATCTTTGCCGGAAGGCAGTTGCGCAGATTCCAGTGGAGGTAGGGGGAGGAATGCGCTTGGCCCCGCGCGAAGGCATCGAGCAGCGACGCTACGACCTTGTCCTTGGTGATAGGCATTTCGAAGCAGCTCCTTTCGGCGGCGGGGCCAACCCGCCCGATATAGTCTCGAACATCGACCAAGCACACCGAGTCGCGTCGGCCGCCGACCGTGATCGAACGGATCGATCATAGCCGCCCATTGTCCGGGTACGCGACCCTCCGCGCGTGGCCGCGGCGCGCCTTCGCGGCTCGGAAGACCAGCCGGTCGGCAACAGGCGCGGTCGGCGCCCTCGCGGCGAAGCGAGGCAGAACCACGCGACGACCTGTTAGCTTGCTCGAGTCGTGTTTGCCGGAAAAGCTCGCGGTGGGGCCAAACCGGCGTTCACTCGGCGTCACACTAGCGAGGTTCGGTGGCAGCGAACAGCCCTCGCGTCCATTTGCACCGCATACGCCGCCCCCGTGACCTGAAATGCAGGCCGAGAACTGCGAGGCATGCCGTGCGCGCACAGCGCAGACCGGGCTCGACCGGAAAAGGCAGGGACTTGGAAGGTGTTGTGGACACCTGTGCGTGGCGCTGCGGCGCGGCGCCCAACTCGTCGCGATCGATCGAAATTGTGGCAGGCATGTCAGGACGGGCCTCGCGGCAGGTCCGCCGCCCCGCGAGGGGGCTCACGCGGCACCCGCTTTGCAGCGGTGCGGAGCCCCGAGACTCGGGATTGGCAGGAGCCGACCAGCGAGGCCCGCCCGGACAGACCGTCATCTTCGATCGGAGTGATGGCGGTTGCAAGGCAGATCCGAGGAGCGAGGTCCGCACACGACGTGCTCTTGCGGCAGAGGGCAGCGGGCGAATCGCATGGGCCGACTGATTGCATGCGGCGCGAGACGACACGATAGTGCGGCTCGCAAAGGAAACGGACGCGATTCTTCCAGGCGCAGATGGCTCTCTTTCTCGACATCCTGAACAAGGTGACATTGCCGATCATCGCGCTGGTCGCCCTCGGGTGGGCACTGCAGCCCCGGCTCAAGCTCGACGTGGGCTCGTTGAACCGCATTCAGATGTACGTGGTGATGCCTGCGTTCCTTATCCACTTCCTGGCGACCGGCAAGCAACCGCTCTCGGTCGTCTGGCCGGTCTTCTATGTGGGTGTGATCCTGTTCCTGTTTCAAATTCCCATCGGCTGGCTGCTCGTCATGGTGTTTCGCCAGCGTCCCTCGCTCGGCCCAATGATGGGACTGGGGACCGCGTATGCGAATGTCGGGTTCTTCGGCATTCCTGTGACGCAGCTCGCATTCGGGCCGGATCATCTCATCTACATGTCGGTGATGACGGCGCTCATGACGATCCTCATCTGCACGGTGGGTGTGGCGCTGCTGGCGCCGTCGGGCGGGTCGAAGCTCGCCAAGCTCAAGACGGCTTTCGAGACACCACTGATCCCGTCGGTGGTGATAGGCCTGACGTTGCGGGGATTTGGTGTTGAACTGCCCTCGGTGGTCAGCCAACCGATGCAGTTCCTGGGTTCGATCTTCACGCCGTTGGCGCTTTATACGCTCGGCGCGCAGATCGCCTCGTCGAAGGTGGTTCGCTTCGAGTTTATTCCGCAGACCCTGATCCTGATCCTGAAGTTCCTGATCGCGCCGGGGCTGGCATGGGCGTTGTGTGCCTATCTCGAGTTTCCACGTGATGTCGCCGCCGTCCTCGTGGTGGCCGCAGCGACGCCGGTCGGCGTGCTGATCACGATCTTCGCCAACGAGTACAAGACGGAGCCGGAATTCATTTCCACAGCCGTCGTAATCTCGACGGTGCTGTCGCCGCTGTTCGTGACCGGCTGGATCCTCGTGACGCGCCTCTATTGAGGCGCTTCCAACCGGTTGCGGGTCAGGTCATGCGGAAGCCCTGGTAGCCGTTCGCTACGACATCCGCGCACTTTTCCAGGTACGAGGGGAACCCGATGTAGGGCATGAAGACGCGTGGCTTGCCCGGAATGTTGGCGCCCAGGTACCATGAGTTGCACCCCGGGAAGAGCGTCTGCGCGGCGATGCCGTTGACGGTGCCGACCCATTCGTCCTGGGCGTCGATTTCGGCCTCCACCGTCGACACCCCGCGACGCCTCGCCTCGGCCATACAATCCGCGATCCACTCCACGTGCTGCTCGATCGAGGGCAGCATGTTGGTGAGCACGGACGGGCTGCCAGGGCCGGTGATGAGGAAGAGATTGGGGAAACCGGCAGAGGCGAGGCCGAGGTATGTGCGCGGTCCTGCCGACCAAGCTTCGACAAGGGTTCCGTCGCCGCGGCCGCGAATGTCGATCTTGTTGAGCGAGCCCGTCATGGCATCGAAACCGGTGGCCAGTACGATCGCTTCGAGGTCGTGCTCGCGACCTGCGACTCTGACGCCACGTGGCGTGATGCGTTCGATCGGCGAGGACGATACGTCGACGAGCGTCACGTTCGGCCGATTGAAGGTTTCGAAATAGCCGCTGTCCACGCACAGCCGCTTGCAGCCGACGATGGTCTTCGGGCAGAGCAGTTCGGCGGTCGCGGGATCATGTACGATCGAGCGGATCTTGCGGCGGATGAAGTCGGCGGCTTGGGCATTGGATTGCGCGTCGAGCAGGGTATCCATGAAGGCGCCGGTGAAGGACAGTCCGCCGCGGCGCCAACGCATCTCATACTCGCGCTCACGGTCCTCGGCGCCGACCTCCAAGGCTTTCACCTGATTGACGGGCCAGGAGATACCGTTGCGGGTGAGGCGGGCGCGGGCGCGCAACTCGGCATAGTTGGACTTGATGCGCGCCTGCTCCCCCGGATCGAGGGGCTGATTGTGTGCGGGTACGACGTAGTTCGGCGTACGCTGGAACACCGTGAGGTGGCCGGCGGCGCGGGCGATGATCGGGATCGCCTGGATGGCAGACGAGCCGGTTCCGATCACGCCGACACGCAGTCCGGTGAAGTCCACGCCATCGTGCGGCCAGCGTCCGGTGTGGTGGATCTTGCCCGTGAAGCTCTCCATGCCCTCGAAATGCGGAGTGTTGGCGGAGGACAGGCATCCGGTCGCCATGATGCAGTAGCGAGCGGTCCAGGCTCGTCCGTCGTCGGAGAGGACGGTCCACAGTTTCGACGCCTCGTCGAACCGCGCCGAGCGCACCCTGGTCTTGAAGTCGATGCCGGAGCGCAGGTCGAAGCGATCGGCGACGTGGTTGGCATAACGCAGGATCTCAGGCTGGGCGGCGTATCGCTCCGTCCAGACCCAGTCCTGCTGAAGGGCGTCGGAGAACTGGTAGGAATACTCCATGCTCTCCACGTCGCAGCGCGCGCCTGGATAGCGGTTCCAGTACCAGGTGCCACCCACGCCGTCGCCGGCCTCCAGAACGCGCGCCTGGCAGCCCATCGTTCGCAGGCGGTGGAGCATGTACATGCCGGCGAAACCTGCGCCGACGACGACGGCGTCGAGCACGGTGCCGTTGTGAGCATGCGATGCGGCGTCGGGTTGAGGCATCTTGTGTCCGCGGGCTGGAGTGCGCTTTCAGAACTATGCATATCCACGCGAGGGCGACAAACCGCCCCGCCGTCACGTGCCGCCACCCGTTCGCGAATTGTGGACCGGCGGCGCACGCCGCCGTTGTCCATCGTACCGGCCGCTCAGTCTTCCTTCACGTAGGTGAGCGGAAGCGCGGTCGTGGTCTTGATTTCTTCCATGACGAATGACGACGACACGTCGGCCAGGGTGATGCGGTTTATGAGGCGCTTGTAGAGCGCGTCGTAGGCGGCGACGTCGGGCACGAGCGCGTGCAGGAGATAGTCGATGTCTCCGCTCATACGATAGACGCCGACGATCTCGGGAATGTCGCGTACGGCTCGCGAGAACTGTTCCAGCCACTTCGGGCTGTGCTCGGTGGTCTTGAGTGCGATGAACACCGTCAGCTTCAGATTGATGCGGGCAGGGTCGAGGAGCGCCACCCGCGCCTTGATCACGCCGTCCTCCTGCAGGCGGCGGACCCTGCGCCAGCAGGCGTTGCGGGACAGGCCGACCTGCTCCGCCAGATCATCCAGCGGGAGCGAGGAATCACGCTGGAGCAGCGTCAGCAATTTCCGATCTACAGCGTCCATAATCTCACTTATGAATATAAAATTGGGATAAATTCAACAATCTCGGGTCATCAAAGTTGATATTTGGGACAACTTCCACGACCCGGCGACGTATGCTGTCCGTACGCGCCGGCAGCGCGGCCGATGGCGCAGAAAAGAGGCTGTCGCCATGACGGGGGAGCTACGGTCCGCCTCGGGCTGTTCGAGCTTGCCGCCGCCGTGGCCGGGTAACGGGAGGATCGAAATGCTCAGTGCGATGCACAAGATGTTTCTGGCGCACCCTCGCACGGTGGGTGAAAGCTATCTGCAACACGCGCGTGTCGCGTCGGGCTTTGCCTTCGCCCTGCTGGGCGCCGGGCTTGCGGCGCTGGTTCATGCGCTCATTCCGTGCCTGTTCGAGAAGACGGCCTCGAATCGGATCCGCGAATTGCATGCGATCTTGTCCAAACGCGGTGCCGAGCCGCCTCGGGGATGAATGGAGGCTGACAGCCGCATTCACGGCCCGATCAGCTGGTCGACGGCAGGATCGGGTACTGGGTCCGATCGATCGCGGGCGCCGCTCGGGGCAAGGGGGCAAGCATGTGCAGATGGATCGCCTATGTCGGCGAGCCGGTGTTCGTGGACGAGTTCGTCTCGCGGCCGTGCCAGTCGCTGGTCGCCCAGAGCCGGCGCTGTCACGAGGCCAAGACGGAGGTCAACGGAGACGGCTTCGGTCTCGGCTGGTTCGGTGTGCGCAGCACGCCCGGCCTCTTCCGGGACATCCGCCCCGCGTGGAGCGACGAGAACCTGCACTCGCTCGCGCACCAGATCGAAGCGCGGCTCTTCTTCGCTCACGTGCTGGCTTCGACCGGCGGCGCGACGTCGCGCGCCAACTGCCATCCCTTCGTCGTCGGACAGATGATGTTCATGCACAATGGGCAGGTGCCCGGCTGGGAGCGCCTGCGCCGCCGCTTGGAAGCCTCGATCCCGGATGAACTCTTCAGCCATCGGCAGGGGACCACGGACAGCGAGGTGTTGTTCCTCGCGCTGCTCGCGCGCGGGCTGGAACGCAACCCTCAGGCTGCGGTCGCGGCGGTGATCCACGATGTCGAGCAGGCCATGGCCGCCGCCGGTATCGCCGAGCCCTTGAAGCTCACGGCGGCCTTTACCGATGGTCAGTCGCTCCACGCGGTGCGCTACGCGACGGACGGGGTTCCGCCGACGCTCTACGCCAAGCGTCTGGAAAATGGACAGGGCGCGCTGCTGGTGTCGGAGCCGCTCGATGCCGCCCGAACGGGCTGGACTGCGGTCGCACCGCAGTCGTTCGTGACGGTCACACGCACGTCGATGTCGGTTGCCGGCCTCGAGGGAATAGCGAAGGCCAAGGCGGCCGCCTGAGCGGCCCGGCGATCCATCCGACAGTTTCGAACGCGGAAGGGGCCCGACCGGTCAGGTCGAGCCCCTTCCAATTCAGTGCTGCGTGAGCGCGCGTCGTACGCTCACTCCTTCGGCTTCAGTTCTTCGATGGCCGGAGGCTTGGTCACGTCGACGATGTTCGGCACGGGCAGGCCGGACGCGCCGGTCGCCGGCGGCGAGGCGGCTTCGGTCGAAGCTGCCGCGGGTACGGGCGCGGGCTGCGCGGGCGCGGGAGCAGGCGGAGCCTCGGTTCTCGGCGCCGGTTCAGCTGGTACCGGGGCCGCCGGCGCGGGTGCCGGAGCAGGCGCAGGAGACGGTGTCAGGCCGGGCGGCGGCGACAGTCCGGGCGGCGGCGTCAACCCCGGCGGGGGCGATCCGAAGCTCGGCGGGGCGCCGAGGCCGGGGGGAGCGCCGAACGGCGAGGAGCCGAGGCCGCCTGGGATGCCGATCGACGGGATGTTGATCTGCACCTTGCTCGGATCGATCGTCGGCGTCGCCGCCTTGTAGTGCATGACCATGCTCGGGAACGCGATCACAAGGCCGACCATGATGCACTGGATGACGACGAACGGCACCGCGCCCCAGTAGATCTGGCCTGTCGTCACCGGCTCGGTGATCTTTCCGGTCACCTTGTCGGTGTAGGGCGCCGTCGGCGCCACCGAGCGCAGATAGAAGAGCGCGAACCCGAACGGCGGGTGCATGAACGACGTCTGCATGTTCACGCCGAGGATGACGCCGAACCAGATCAGGTCGATGCCGAGCTTCTCCGCTGCGGGACCAAGCAGCGGAATGACGATGAAGGCCAGCTCGAAGAAGTCGAGGAAGAAGGCCAGCAGGAAGACCAGGATGTTCACGAAGATCAGGAAGCCGACCTGGCCACCCGGCAACGAGGTCAAGAGGTGCTCGACCCAGATGTGGCCGTTCACGCCGTAGAAGGTGAGCGAAAAGATGCGCGCGCCGACCAGGATGAACACGACGAACGCCGACAGCTTCGCCGTGGCCTCGACCGCGGAGCGCAGCAGGCTCATGTTGAAGCGCTTCGGATTGCCGTCGAGCCAGCGCTTGAAGACGGCGAGGAGGATGGCGCCGGATGCGCCCATCGCGCCACCTTCGGTCGGGGTGGCGACACCGATGAAGATCGTTCCAAGCACGAGGAAGATCAGGAACAGCGGCGGCACCATCACGAAGGTGACCTGCTGCGCAATGCGCGACAGGAAGCGGAAGCCCGAGATCCGGTCGAGAATCCAGTTCACGACCGCGGCGGAGAAGGCCACCATGATGCCCACGGCCATGACGAGGACGACGAAGTCCGCGCCCTTGTACTCGCCGGCGTTTGCGGCGACTGCGCGAGCGTTGACCACATTCATCGTGTAGTAGCCGATGAAGCCCGAGATGACGGTGAGGATCGCGAGCGAGATCAAGCCACGGCCACCGTCGTCTTCCTTGTAGCCGATGTCCTCGGAGGGGAGGCCGGGTGCCCAGGCGGGCCGGAGCACAGAGACCAGGAAGATGTAAGTGGCGTAAAGGCAGGCCAGCACGAGGCCGGGGATGAAGGCGCCCTCGTACATGTCGCCCACCGAACGGCCGAGCTGGTCGGCCATGACGATGAGCACGAGCGACGGCGGAATGATCTGCGCCAGCGTGCCCGACGCCGCGATGACGCCCGCGGCGACACGCCGGTCATAGCCGTAGCGCAGCATGATCGGCAGCGAGATGAGGCCCATCGAGATCACCGACGCGGCGACGACGCCGGTGGTGGCTGCCAGCAGCGCGCCGACGAAGATGACGGCGTAGGCCAAGCCGCCGCGCAGCGTGCCGAACAGCTGCCCGATGGTGTCGAGCAGATCCTCAGCCATGCCGCTGCGTTCGAGTATGAGGCCCATCAATGTGAAGAATGGGATCGCAAGCAGCGTGTCGTTGTTCATCACGCCGAAAATGCGTTCCGGCAGAGTGCCGAGCAGTGGCCAGGACAGCGTGATCGCACCTTTCGATATCGGGGCGAGTTCGACGCCGACCACGAAGAAGAACAGTCCGCAAGCGCCCAGCGAGAATGCCACCGGGTAGCCCAGCAGCAGGAAGATCACGAGGGCAAAGAACATGATCGGCGCCATGTTCTCCGCGATGAAATGCGCCATGTGGCAGGCTCCGGCGAGAGATTTTTCTAGTCTGATCGGATGTGCGGGTGGGGCCGCCGGCGCTTGCCGGCGGGAGGCCAGCTCAGGTCTTGGCGCCGGCCTGCGCCTTGAGACGTTGCTCGGCTTCTTCGGAGAGCGCCTGACGCAAACGCTCAGCCTCGGCTTCTGCAGCTTCGTGATGGCCGCCACCCGAAACGTCCGCGAGGTCGCCGCGCATGATCGCGATCCGCTTGATCAGTTCGGACACCGCTTGAATGGCCAGGAGCGTAAAGCCGAGCGGCACCAGCAGCTTAGGGGGATAAACGGGAAGTCCGCCGGCATTGGTCGACTGTTCGTTCTGCAGCATCGAGCGCCAGAAGAACGGCCAGGAATAGTACATCATGACCAGGGTGATCGGCAGAAGGAAAAGGCTGTGGCCGATGACGTCGATGATGTTGCGGGTCCGCTTGGAGAGGAAATTCGACACCACGTCGATGCGGATGTGCTCGTTGGCGACCAGCGTCCAGGAGGCACACAGCAGGAACACGGCTCCGAACAGGATCCACTGCAATTCAAGCCACGCGTTCGACGACGTAGCGAAGACCTTGCGAACGATGGCGTTCACCGTGCTGACGACGACCGCGAGGAAAATCGCCCAGGCGACCACGCGTCCGATCCATGAATTCATGGCGTCGATTGCGCGGCTGATGCTCAGTAGTCCCCGCATCCATTTCCTCCCGGTGGACTGGCGCCACGTTCCCTTAGGGCGGTCGGATCTTGCCGCGTCCCTCTGCAAAAGTCTATAGCCGGACCATGTGACGCGGCGTCTGGGCCGGCGCGCCGCCGGGGCCCCTTCGCCGTGGGGTCGCAGCGGCTGCCCGGATCTGCGACGGCACGGACGAATGGCACCCCGGAGAAAGACAATGGCAGCGACCAGAGAAGCGGTTCTGACGGCGCTCAAGCGCATCAAAGGCCCGGATATGCAGGGCAACATCGTCGACCTGGGGCTGGTCTCCGAAATCCTGCTCAAGGACGGGCGCGCATATTTTTCGATCACTGTGCCCGCGGACCGCGCACAGGAGCTGGAGCCACTGCGACAGGCGGCAGAAAAGGTCGTCAAGGAAGTCGAGGGCATCAGCGGCGTAACGGCGGTGCTGACCGCCGAGGGGCCCGTGCGCCAGTCGGGCGGGGCGCGCGCTCCGGCGGGGGGGAGCGCGCCGGAGAGCGCGAGAGTTCAGGCCGCGCGCGCCTCCGGCGGAGCCGGCGACGGCGGTCACCGCCACGCGCACGGCAATGGACATCACCAACAACCTCCAGCCGCAGCCGCTGGGGGAGGCCGGCAATTGGCCGGGGTGCCGGGGATCAAGCACCTGATCGCGGTCGCATCGGGCAAGGGCGGCGTCGGGAAGTCCACCACGGCCGTCAACCTCGCGCTGGGCTTCCAGGCCAATGGCCTCAAGGTCGGCATCCTCGACGCGGACATCTACGGCCCCTCCCAGCCTCGCCTGCTCGGCCTTTCCGGCAAGCCTCAGGCCGGTCAGGACAACAAGCTGCGTCCCATGCAAGGCTACGGGCTGAGGGTGATGTCGATGGGGTTCCTCGTCGACGAAGGCACGCCGATCATCTGGCGCGGGCCGATGGTCGTCTCCGCGCTGACGCAGATGCTGCGCGAGGTGGTCTGGGGCGAACTCGACGTGCTCGTGATCGACATGCCTCCGGGCACCGGCGACGTGCAGCTCACTATGGCGCAGCAGGTGCCCCTCTCGGGCGCGATCATCGTCTCGACGCCGCAAGACCTCGCGCTGATCGACGCGCGCAAGGGCCTCAACATGTTCCGCAAGGTCGATGTCCCCGTGCTCGGCATCATCGAGAACATGAGCTACTTCGTTTGCACCAAGTGCGGCGAGCGCCACGAGATCTTCGGTCACGGCGGCGCGCGCAACGAGGCGGACAAGCTCGGCATTCCGTTCCTGGGCGCGGTGCCGCTCGATCTCGACGTGCGCCTGCGCTCCGACGCGGGACAGCCGATCACCGCCACGCGGCCAGACAGCGCCCATGCCCAGATCTACCGCGATCTCGCCGCGAAGGCCTGGGCTGAACTCGAAGCCTCGCAGGGCCGGCGGGCCCGCCCCCCGCGGTTGGAGATCGTCGGGGGCGGAAGCGAGCTGCTGGTCGCATTCGAAGGCGAGGCGGCCTGCAATCTCCCGGCGGAGATGCTGCGTGTGATGAGCCCGTCTGCGGAAGTGCAGGGGCATGCGCCCGATCAGCGCGTGACCGTCGCCGGCAAGCGCAACGTCAAGATCCGGGAGCTGCAGCCGGTCGGCAACTATGCCGTCAAGATCGTCTTCGACGACGGCCACAACACGGGGCTCTATGCCTGGAACTACCTGCAGACCCTGCACCGCGAGCGCGACCGGCGCTGGTCGGAGTATCTCGGCGAACTCGATCGCAAGGGATTGAAACGCGGCTGAGAGCGTTACCGCGGTGAGGCCCCGCCCCCGGGTCTCACCGCCGGCGGTTCTTGCCGCCTCGCGATTCCGTGGCTCCCTTGTTGACCAGTTCGACCATGCGGTCGACGTAGGTCTTCTTGGCGTCTTTGTCCTGCAGCCAGGACTCGTACTCGCGCCGGAACGCCTCGCGAACGGCTTGCGACACGCCGAGGTTCTCCGGCTTCACGGTCTTGTTGTCCTCGTGCTTGACCGTGCATCGATGGACGCGCTCGTACCAGTCGAACTGCTGCTCCGCAGGGTTCCTGGAGCCCTTGGAGTTCCAGACCAGAACCCAAAGCTCCTCGGCCCTGGGTGTCTGATAATCGTACTTTTTCCGGACGCAGGTTATGCCCGTGGCCGATGCGGCCGCTGCGCGGATCCAGGTTCGCTGCTTGTCCTTGCCGTACTCCGCCTGCAGCTGTTCGTACTGATCGTCGGTTATCATGTTCTGGGAACCGCGACGCGAATCCCCGGTCTCGTACATCGACATCAACTCGATCGCGGCATCGTATTCGTTCAGTGGATTTGCCGCCCTGCTGTACGGATCGGCATCGCGCACGGCGGTAATCGTGTCGAGTAGCAGCTGGACGGCCCTGCCGGGATCTTTCTGCAGAGGCTTGGCCGGCCTGTTCTCGGGGAAGCCCTTACGGAACAAGCGCGCCAGCTCGAGACCGGCTCTCGGTTCGCCGCGCTTGAAGGCAGTCAGGAGGAGGTCGTGGATCTCCTGAGCGCCGTTGTCCGCGGTGTCGAGCCGCGGGCGGGGCCTCACCTTGCCGTCGCGCAAGAGCAACGCGAGCCGGTACTGCGCGTTGCGGTTGCCGCCATCGGCCGCGAGCCTCCAGTAGCGGCCGGCCGCATTCGACTCCACGACGGGAATGCCCTCGCCTTCGCTGAGCATCTCGGCGAGTTTTTCCTGGGAACTGGTGCCGCCCGCTTCTGCGGCCCGCGCGTGCCAGAGGACGGCCTGCGTCGGATCTCCCTTGCCGTAACCGATCCGGAAGATCTCGCCGAGGTAGTACATCGCTTCGGTCGAGCCTCGCGAGGCCGCCAGCTCCAGCATCGTCAGGGCGCGGTCGTAGTTCGTCTCCTGCACGCCTCTGCCGTTGTGAAGCGCCAGAGCCGTCTCGATGATCGCTTGCATGTATCCCTGCTCGGCGGACTTCGAGATAAACTCGAACGCACGAGCCTCCCGCGTGGTGACGGTCGCAGTCACTCCGGCGGTACTGGGTGTATCGGTTCCCGCATCCCCATTCCGGATGGCCATGCCGAGATTGTACTGGGCGATGGCATGGCCGAGGTTGGCGCCACGCTGGAGAAGGCTGGTGGCCGTCTTCGCGTCGGCCGGCAGCGCCTTGGCGACGCCGTCGACGATCGCGTGATAATGCCCTGCGCTGTGCATCGCCGCGAGATCGTTGAAGGCCGCGGAGTAACCGGCGTCCGCCGCCTCCTGCAGGCTGGTGGAAGCTTCCAGCCGAAGCTCGGTGCGATCGACAAGGGGCCCGGAAATGGTGGCCAGGGCATTGTAGGCGCGCCCGCGATTGTAACGATAGCGAGCATTGCGCGGTCGCTCCTTCACTGCGGCAGTACAGGCGTTCGCGATCGACTGGATCCGCTCACGGGCCAGCTGGAGGTCGACACTCCCGCGGACGGCGCGGAGCGCGAACTGCTGGATGTCCGCCGGGGGATGCTGCTGGATCCGGTCGGGATCGAATGGTGAGGACGCCAGACGGTCGCACAGGACGACGGCCTCCTGGAGCTGGTTGTCGGAGAGGGGAAACTCGCCGTCCTCGGCATAAATGGAGGTGCCGACACCCTGCCGGAGCGCGTTGAGAAGCTCGTCGATCTGAGCGGAGAGGCCGCAATCCGTCAGCTCGTCGCGAGCCCGCTCGATGTCTGCTCTGGTGGCGCTGTTGGAAAGCACGGAGGTACGCAGTCTATCGAGCTCGCGCTGAGCACCCGAGCAGGTCGCATCGGCCGCCATCGAGCGGCGGTTGCGGTTGAAGAAGTAGCTCCGGGGGCCCATTCCGTGAACCAGATGGGGTTGCTGGACCGCCTCGGCGATCAGGTTGGAGCGGTCGATCACGTTGCGCTTCACGCGCGCCTCGAGTTCGAGGAACTCGATCGGGCTGCGCAGCAGGTGATGAGCGAGGATCGAGGTGAACAGAGACAGGCTCCGCTTCGCATCTTTGTCCGAGCGTCCCGCGGAAGAGGAGTCGGATCGGTTGTTCGTGCTGGAGCGCGGCGACTTGGCCTCCTCGCCCGTGGCCTCGTCCTCCAGGACGTCGTAGGCGGCCTGTCCGGGGGAGGCGGCGTACCAGCGGAAGACGTGCGTTTTCGTCTCCTTGGGCGTCGTGATGCCCGCGCTGTCCTTGAACGGAACGAACCCCTTCTTGGGTTCATGGCGGCAGGCATCGGCGATGAGGAAGGTGATCTCGGCCTTCTTGTGGATCTCCTCGGCGATCTCGTCTTCGGAGAGTGCCGTCTCTTTCAGCCATTTCCTGTACTCGGCACTGCGTGCCGTCTCGTCCTTCAGCGCGTTGGAACGATCCTTCGACAGGCTGTCGACGAAGTGCCGCTGCGATTTGGAATCGCTGAGCAGGAAGTAGTTGCCGCCGTCGATGCTGAAACCGTGGCCCGAGAAGTAGAAGATCACTTCGGCGCCAGTGGGAACATCCTTCATGAATGCCGACAGCGCTGCCATGAAGACCGACTTGCTGGTGATTTTTCCTTCGTCGAGCAGCGTGACCTTGAAGCCGAGGTCGGGGTGCTCGAGCACCTCCTTCATGCGTTGAGCGTCGTTGCGGGGGCCCTTGAGGCGCTGAACACCGTCCTTGTAGCCGGCGACGCCGAGGACCAGGGCCAGCCGGGGGCGATTTTCCCCCTGAGCTCGAGCTGTTTCCGGGACCGCCACCAGGGCGAGAGACAGCAGCAGAAAGACCGCGAGCCGGACTCGAAAACTCATCTTCAACTCGTCAGCACACAGGACCAGGGAGGAAGAGACGGAGGCGGGGTGCCGGCATCGCTGCCGCACCCCGCACAAGGACGTTTCGCCGATGGCGCGCGGGCCACGCGATCACTCACGCGGTGTCGTGGTTCCAGTCGAGACCGGCGAAGTCGAGAACGAGCGTGCCGCAGCCATGTCCGAGGCAAAGTCGAACCGGCTGCCGCGCAATTCGACTTTTCCGGAGCGGGCGGTCTGGGCAGTCCTCTCCAGATCCGCGGCACAATCCCTCTGAACGAAGAGCTTCACGCGGGTCCACATCCCGGCGGGTTCGCCGCCGGGCAGAGACCCGATCAACGTGCTACCCGGGGTCTGCGCTGTCAGCAGCGACGGCTAATCCGTCGTGGCGGGCGATGAAATGTTGATCACCGGGGAGCGGCCCGATTTCAACAGCGAGGGATAACTGGCGGCCAGGCAGTCGTACACCTGCCGGCGGGCACGGAAGCGATAGTGGAACTGCTGGGTGATGCCGTCCTTGTTGCCGATCTGCGCGTTGTCGTCGGTGATGAACAAAGCGCCTCGCTTCGTATTGATGGTCTCGGAGACCAGACGCTCATACACGCCGTCATTGCCGACAGTTGCGAGGTTCTCGCCGGCAAGATCGGCGTTCTCGTAGATCGCGTGGATGAAGCGGTCGAAGCTGTAGCTCACGCCGACGATCTCGGAGATCTCGAAGGCCCTCGTGTAGACTGTCGCCGCGGAGTCGAGGAATACGTCGCGCAGGTTGTCCATGCTGGCGCCTTTCACGCCGATGCCCTTGAAATAGGGACCGAGCTGGCGCGCGGCGTGGTCGATGATGCCGACCATCAGCCGGTCACGTGTCCACATCTCGTTCGCGAGGCGCTCGAAGCGTGAAAGCTCTTTCTTCGCGTAGGCGTCCTCGACAGCACGGCGTATCTCACCGGCGGTCACCTGGTTCACATCGCCGCCGCGGAGGCCTTCACGTCGGCGACCGCGGCGCCGCGCGACCGCCTGCTCTCCAGTTCCCGCCCCGCGTCTGCCGTGCAGCCGCTGATCTGGCCGTTGCCGCTGCGCAGTTGCGTGTGGAGGATCTGCAGACAGCTCAGGAAATCGTTCACGGCGGTGTCGATGTTGCGTTGCCGCTCGAGCCTGCGCGTGCGGTCCATCGCGCGCTCTTCCTCGACCTTGGCGAGGTGATTGGCCCGGGCGACCCGCGCCTCCTCGGCCTTGGCCTCCGCCGACTTCTGCTCGTCCTCTTCGTCATCCGCCTTCTGCGTCGGACGCTTCTTCACCGTGCCTTGCCGGGGCTGCTGAGGCATGCCCTTGGCCGTGTTCTTCATGGTGTCGGAGATGATCGCGCCGACGACCGCTGCCCCCATGATGCCGCCGACGATCCCAGCAGCATTGCGATTGCGGGCTTCGGCCGGTGTGGTTTGGAGGACCGTCGCCAACATCAGGGCGGAACAGCTCGCCGCCACGCAGGATTCCAGCGTCCGATACTTCGTCATGGCGACCTCCGGTGCGGTCAAAATCGTCAAAACATTACCGAAAATCAAACCAGATCGAATGCGCCGGCGCAACCCGATCTCTTGTCACAATTCTCAAGAATTTGAACGCCGTTCTTGCTGTTTCCGGTGTCTGCCGGCCGAGGTGTCGGCCGGCAGATCTGGCAGGAAATGGGTGCTTAAGTGCGGTTCACCAGCTGCGGCGGGCGCCGGTGTCGATGTGGAAAAGGCCGCTGCCGTAGTGCTTCAGTCCGCCGACGGAGCCGCTGGAGCGCAAGAACGCCATGACCGCGCCGCGGTTGCCGTGGACACGGAAATCGGCGGCGTTGCCGGTCAGGTGCATGGAGCGCCGTGCTCCGCCGACACTGCGGTTGCGGGCAGCACTTCTGCAGGTGAAGGTCACGGTCACCGGTCCGAAGTTGCTTGCGATCGACGCCAGTACCCCGCGCAGCGATCCGGCGAGGCAGCCGGAGCTCGCGACCCATCGGATGCCACCGCTGAGGCTGGGGCTCGGGGCCGCGAGGTCGGGCATCGACCGGCCGAGGCTGGCGACGCGGACACGGGCGGACTTCCGCGGCGTGGTGCGCGCTTCGACGGAACGCTCCCTGCGCGCCTTCTTGTTCAGGCGGAAGGTGTCGCGGCTGCGGCTGGCGCGGCGCGGGGCGGCAGCCTCGTCGGCTTCGTAGGCGGGGGAGCCGAGCGCGGCAACCCGGACACCCCGGCGGCTCTGCTTGCGCGCGGTCGTCTGCGATCCTTGCTGGTCCTTCATGGCTTGGATCGTCTGGGCCGACCAGTTGTCCTCGACGGCGGAGATCGCCTGGCCGGTGCTCATGACGAGCCCGGCGAGTGGCAAAATGGAAAGCAGCCACCATGTGCGCAGGCGAGTGCCTGCGCCGGAACGGTGCGTGTTCATGTCATCATCCTTGTTCAAGAGCGATCGTCGCACGGCCGATCTGGCGCCCCCGCGCCGTATTGATCCGCCAAATCGATCACTGTTGGCTCCCCGCCGGAGTCCCCGTTAACGCTCCACGGCCGGAATTGGCGCCCCAGAAACTCCGCAATGGTTAATTGGTCCTAGGACTTTCGATGGAGCCCGGAGAGCTCAGCGGCGTCGTGCCGAGAGCAGGAATGCGGCGAACTCGGCAAAGCCCGTTCCGCGCGGCGCCGACGTTACGAAAGCCGGCAAATCTGGGCAAAAATCTTTTTGTTCCAGCACGTTGGCGACGCCGACGGCGAGCGGAAAGAAACCGAACATCGGTGCGTCGTTGGGGCTGTCGCCGGTGAAGGCGACCAGTGAAGGCGTGAGGTCGATGTCGATCTGGAATTGCTCGGCGAGCAGGCGCCGCGTGGTTGCCAGCTTGTCGTAAGTGCCGAACCAACCATTGATATGGATGGAGGAGATCTTGGCGGTCGCCCCGACCGCGGTGAACAAAGCCGCGATCCGTTGGACCTCGCTCGAGGGCAGTGGCGGGACATCCTCACAGAAGTCGATCGCGAGATCGGCGGCACGATAGGGCTGGTCGGCGGAAATCGCGGCGCCCGGCACCTTGCTGAGGATTTCGGAGGCCAGACGATCCAGCTTGGTTCTTTTCTCGGCGCGTTGAGCCTCGGTGTCGGTCCACACGCGTAGCATCTGCCGCCGGGTTTCATCGTAGCGGAAGTAGAAGGCGCCGTTTTCCCCGACCACGGCATCGACGGGCCAGGACCTCGCGATCATGTCGCACCATCCGGCGGGACGTCCAGTGACCGGGATTACGACGAGCCCGCCGGTGCGCAGCTGTTCCAGAGCGGAGTAGGCGTCCGCGCCGAGGCGGCCGTTGGTGGTCAAGGTGTCGTCGATGTCGGTCAGCACCACGCGGACGTCGCACCAGAGGGCCGGGTCCGACTCCGTCAGTGGGGTGAGCGTGGTGCGGGTCAAGCCAGCACCTCGGCAAGGTCCCGCTCGGCTTTGGCGAGAGCATCGGCCGGCAGGGCTGCCGAGAGATGGAGGCCGACCTTGCTGCGCCGCCACAACACGTCGGCCGGGATGGTGGCCCACTCGGTGGCGCGCATGTGGAGCACCTCGCGTTCGTAGAGGCCCTCTCCGATGTGGCGGCCAAGGTCTGCGGCGGAGCGGGCGTCGCCGATGATGGACGGGGTCAGAGAGCCGTGACGCCGCGCCATGCGGCGCAGATGCAACGCATCCATCCACGGCAGGCGCGCGCGAAGCTCCAGCATGTAGGCTTCGAAATCGGGGCCGGTATCGCCACCGGGCAGGGTGCCCGAGCCTGTCCAGGCCGGCTTCATCTGCGGCAGATGAGGCTCCAGCAACTCCAGCGCTTCCTCGGCCAGGCAGCGGTAGGTCGTGACCTTGCCGCCGAACACGGTGAGGCGGGGGGGATTTGTGCGATCGGAGGAGAGTTCGAGGCGATAGTCGCGAGTTACGGCGGAGGGATTGTCCGCCTGGTCGTCGTAGAGGGGACGCACGCCGGAGTACCGCCACAGGATATTGGCGCGCGTGATGGGCGTGCGGAAAAAGCGGTTGGCGATGTCGACGAGGTAGCTCTCCTCGGCCTCGTTCGCGGCCACCGCGACCGGGTCGCCCGCGTAGGGCACGTCGGTCGTGCCGATGATCGAGAACCGCTCCTCGTAGGGCAGCACGAACACGACGCGGCGGTCGGCGTTCTGCAGCATGTAGGCGTCGTCCGCACCGGGAATGCGCGGCACCACGATGTGGCTGCCCTTGATCAGCCGGACGGGGGCGGCGCTGGGCTTCCGACCGGTCGTCGACAGGGTGTCGACGGCGTCGACCCAGGGACCGGCGGCATTGACGAGAGCTCGTGCGCGAACTTCGTGCATTCCGCCCGGGGTTGCCAGCGAAAGCCTCCAATTGTGGCTTTCACAGCTCGCAGCGGTCACCTTTGTCCGGGTGAGGATGGTGGCCCCCCGGTCGGCGGCGGAGCGGGCGTTGAGGATCACGAGGCGCGCATCGTCGACCCAGCAATCGTAGTAGGCGAAGCCATGCGTGAGGTTGGGAACCAGGGGGCGCCCGGCGGGATCCTGATCAAGCGCGACCGTGCTCGAGCCGGGAATGTGACGACGGCGATAGAGGTGGTCGTACAGGAAGAGGCCGCTGCGGATCATCCAGCGCGGCCGCAGACCCTCCACGTGCGGCAGCACGAAGCGCATGGGCCAGATGATGTGGGGAGCCTTCGCGAGAAGCACTTCCCGCTCGGCCAAGGCCGCCCGAACCAGGCGGAACTCGTAGTATTCCAGATAACGCAGACCGCCGTGGATGAGCTTCGAGCTGGCTGACGAGGTCGCCCCTGCCAGATCGCCCATCTCGCAGAGCAGCACCTTGAGTCCGCGCCCGGCGGCGTCGGCGGCGATGCCTGCGCCGTTGATGCCGCCGCCGACAATGGCGATGTCGAAAGTGTCGCTGGCGCTCATGGCAAGTCGCAGCCCGTCCGATCAGATCTTGCCGGTCAGTGCCTGCTCGAACAATCGGCGACAGATCGCGGCATCGATCGGAATCGGGTTGCCTCCGGCTGTGGGATCTTTCGGTGCCATCTCGCTCATCAAGGACAGTGTCGCGGCGTCGACCGACTTGCCGGCGAGCAGCTCCGCGAGGGTATGGGGTACGGCCAGTTCGCGCCGCAGATCCAGAACATAGTCCATAAACGCAGTGAAGGAAGGCTTCAGTCCCATGTAGGCGGCCGCGCGGGCGAGCTTGTCCTCGATCGCCGCGCGATTGAACGCGAGCACATAGGGCATGAACACAGCGTTGGTCAGGCCGTGATGCGTATCGAAGATCGAGCCCACGGGGTGTGACAGCGAATGGATCGCGCCGAGCGCTTTCTGGAAAGCCGTGGCTCCCATTGCTGCGGCGCTCATCATGTGGCCGCGGGCATCGAGGTTCTTGCCATCCTTGTACGCGGTGACCAGGTTCTCCTTGACGAGGCGCAGACCCTCGACCGCGATGCCGTCCGCGAGGGGATGGTAGGCGGTGCCGCAATAGGCCTCGAGGCAGTGGGCGAAGGCGTCCATGCCGGTGCCGGCCGTGATGTGTTTGGGCATCCCGACGGTCAGCTCGGGATCGCAGATCGTGATCTTCGGCATCATCAGGGGGTGGAAGATGACCTTCTTGGTCTTGGTCGCTTCCTCGGTGATGACGCCGGCCCGGCCGACTTCGCTGCCCGTGCCGGCCGTGGTCGGAACGGCGACGATGGGCTGAATGCCTTTAGGGTCCGCGCGGGTCCACCAGTCGCCGATGTCCTCGAAGTCCCACATCGGCCGGGTCTGCCCCGCCATGAAGGCGATGACCTTGCCCGCGTCGAGCGCCGAGCCGCCGCCGAACGCGATGACGCCATCATGGCCGCCCGCGCGCAGCGCCTTGATGCCGGCCTCCACGTTCGAGGCGACCGGGTTGGGCTTGATGTCGCTGAAGACGGCGGCGCTGCTGCCGTTGCTCTTCAGCGCAGCCACGACGGCCTTGGTCATATCCATGCCGGCGAGCATGGGATCGGTCACGAACAGAGGGCGGGTGATGCCGCTGGCTTTCGCATGAGCGGCGAGTTCCTTGATGCGGCCGGGGCCGAACTTCACCGTGGTTGGATAGTTCCAGTTGCCGACGAGAGCCATGGGTCAGATCTTTCTCAGGTGGAAACTCTTGGGTCGCGTCAGCATCTCGTAGCCGATGCGCGAGAGCGAGGCGCCTCGACCGGTGTCCTTGACGCCTGTCCAGGCCAGGCCCGGATCGAGGTAGTCGCAACGGTTCGCGTAGACCGTGCCGGTCTCGATCTGGCCACCAAGTCGGGCGGCCGCATCCAGATCGGTCGTCCAGATGGAGGCCGTCAGACCGTAGGGACTCTCGTTCATGAGCCGGACCGCTTCCGCGTCGTCTGCGACCTTCATGATGCCGACCACCGGTCCGAAGCTCTCCTCCATCATCACCTTCATGCCGTGGTCGACGCCGGTGAGGACCTGGGGCGCCAGCCATGGGGTTCCGTCCGAGTTTCGCGGAAACGCGCCGGCCGGGATACAGGCTCGCGCGCCCTTGGCGACAGCTTCGGCCGTATGGACACGCACGAGATCGGCGAAACGGGTCGCCGCCATGGGGCCGAGCGTGGTCGTCTCGCTCAGGGGATCGTCCAGAACATAGCCGCGCGTCGCCGCCACGGCGCCCTCGATGAAACGATCGTAGAGCGGCGCAGCGACGTAGATGCGCTCGATGCCGCAACAACTCTGTCCGGAGTTGAAGAAGGCGCCGTCGACGATGTTCTCGATCGCGTGCTCGAGGTTCGCGTCCGCCCGGACGTAGGCGGGATCTTTGCCGCCGAGTTCGAGGCCGATCGAGGTGAAGGTGCCCGCCGCGGCCCGTTCGATAGCGCGGCCGCCCTCGACCGATCCGGTAAAGCTGACGTGATCGACGGCGCCCGCAGCCAGAATGCGCGCGGTGTCGGCATGGGTGAGCACGAGATGGCGGAACATGCCTGCCGGCAGGCCTGCGCGGTCCATCGCGGCCTGGAAGCGATCTCCCGTCAGGATCGTCTGGGAGGCCGCCTTGAGAATGACGGCGTTGCCCGCCATCAGCGCGGGTACAATCGTATTGACGGCGGTCAGGAACGGATAGTTCCACGGCGCAATCGTAAACACGAGGCCCAGGGGATGGCGCTGGATGTAGCGCTCGAATCCGGGTCTGGGCTCGGGGCGGACCGGTGCCAGCGCGTCCGCGGCGATCGCTATCATGTGTTCGACACGTTCAGTGAGCGAGCGAAGCTCGCCGCCGTAGCACACCGGCCGGCCCATCTGCCGGGCCAGTTCGGGAACGATCTCGCCGTTGGCGGCCGTGAGTTCCGTCAGGAAGCGGCGCATGACGGCCGCCCGCTCGGCGATCGTGGTGGAGGCCCAGGCGCGCTGGGCCGTTCGAGCTGCGGCTACGGCCGCTTCGATCTCCGAGCCGGTCGCGCACCTGCGGCAGGCCACGACGCTGCCGTCGATCGGGGATGTGCAGACGACTTCGGACATTAGGCGCTCGCAGGGCTGCAGAGGGGAAACGCTATCGGCTTGACGCCACGGACGCGGATCGGGGTGCCGACGCAACCGCTCGAGTGCGTCGGGCCCACCCGCCGGATAGGCCCACGGTGCCGATATCGTCAAGCGGCAGAATCCGGACGGATGAGCCGGCGCTTCGCGAAGGTGCGCGGGGCTGATCCCGGCGTGCCGCGTGCGCTTGGTTCTGCATGGGTCTCGTCTGCGCCGCCGATGGCGGCCTGTCAGCGGTAGGCCGGCGCGCTATCGCCGAGGTGGCGGCGAGCCCGCAATCGCGTTCTGGCCGCTGAAGAGGGCGGCGATCCTGCGCGGCCGACCGGTGTCGATCGATACGTGCGCGGTCATGCCCGCCCGCAGGGCCGGCTCGCCGGGCCGTTGCTGCAGGCGTAGCTTCACCGGAAGCCTCTGGACAACCTTTACCCAGTTGCCGGAGGCGTTCTGGGGAGGAAGAATTGCGA